>JAFZYE010000069.1 GCA_017616445.1 Bacteroidaceae bacterium | reverse complement strand
GGTTATCGCTGTTGACATCGATAACATGGAGTGCTTCTGTGTGTTCGATAATGAGGTATGCGCCTCGTTTGTAGCTTACTGTTCTGCCGAACCCAGATTTAACTTGTTTGGTGACATCAAAATTGTCAAAGATCGGTACGTCGCCTTTGTAGAGTTTCACGATTTCCTCGCGATCGGGTGCGATTAATCCAACATATTTCTTTACTTCCTTGAAGACTGCTGTGTTGTTGACATAGATAGCTTCATAAGAAGGATTGAAGAGGTCGCGAAGCAGCGAAACGGTACGTCCTGACTCTTCGTGAGCCAGCAATGGCAGATTGGGTGCCATTTGTACCTTAGTGATGCAGTCGTTCCAGCTGTCGAGCAGGATGGTCAGCTCTTTGTCGAGTTCTGCTACACGTTTGCCTTCGGCTACTGTTCGTACGATAACGCCGAAGTTGCGTGGCTTGATGCTTTGTATGAGCTGTTTCAGACGTGCCCGTTCTTCCGAACTCTTGATTTTCGTCGATACGTTGACCTTGTTCGCAAAAGGTATTAAAACAAGGTAGCGCCCCGCAATTGATATTTCTCCTGTAAGGCGTGGACCTTTGGTGTTGATAGGCTCTTTTGTGATTTGAACCATCACCTCCTGTCCCAGTTCCAGGACTTTGTCGATGGAACCGTCTTTGGGCAGTTCGGGTTGTATGCCGAACTTTTCAACAGATGGGAGTTTCTTGCGGTCGCTTGCTACCTGTTTTACATACTTTTCGAGCGATAGAAAATGTGAACCTAAATCTTGGTAATGAAGGAATGCTTCGCGCTCATGACCGACATCAACAAAACATGCGTTTAAGCCAGGCATTATTTTTTTGACTCTGGCAGCATAGATGTTGCCCACGGAGTAGTGTGTGTCAAGTGATTCCTTTTGGAATTCGACCAGACGCTTGTCTTCAAGAAGAGCAATCGTCACTTCCTTGGGCTGGGAGTCGATAATAAGTTCACTTGTCATTTCCTTGATTAAGAGATTTATTTGCTCTTATGACGATTCTTTCTTAGTCTTTTCTTACGCTTGTGAGTAGAAATCTTGTGTCTTTTTTCTTCTTACCGTTTGGCATAATTCTGAAAAATTAAAGGGTTGATATTATAGTTGATTATTTGAATGTCGCTTGTTGACATTGGGAATGTGCAGACATTACTTCTTTTTCATCTCGTCAGCAAAAGCGATAGCTGGTTTGAAAACTACAGACTTGTGCTCAGGAATGAAAATCGTTGTATTCTGCTTGATGTTACGTCCGGTACGTTCTTTGCGAACTTTAATGGTGAACGACCCAAATCCGCGTAAGAACACTTCCTTATCGTTGAGCAAACTGTCTTTTACTGTCGCGGTAAAAGCTTCAACAACAGCGTAGACTTCCTCTTTGCTAATGCCAGTCTGATCTGATATTGAATTTACGATGTCTAACTTAGTCATTTCTTGTTACTTTTTCTATTTGTTAATTCTTGTTTTATACTATCTTGTCGCATCGATGCAATGTCCTACATGATGCAAACGGAGTGCAAAGTTACTATTTTCTGCTTAAACAGAAAAATTTTTTACAACTTTTCAATGTAAAAGAGTGTAAAACAGCAACTTAGCAAACTGTTTTTTATCTTAGGGCGGCTAAAATCAGTAAATTTCGTTGAGAATCCTTGCCAAACGGATGCCGCCTTTCAGCAGTTGCTGCTCAATCAGCGGGGTGTATTTGGCAATGTAATCGTACGAAATCTTTGTACCTTCAGGTGTTTCCTGATAAATACCCTTCGTATAGCCGTAGGTTTCGCGTGCCCAGTCGTCGGCTGTCCCTTGCATGATGGTCTTCCGCTCTTTGCGGTCGAGGCGGTCTATCTGGTCAACCCACTCCGGATACCCCCATTTATGAGCACTCTCAACAAGGTCCGTATCCCATACGGTGTGTAGGTTGGTCTCTTCTTTGAAGAAGAGCACATTTACCCGATTGCCACCCAAGTCGGTTTGATGACCTAAGTGCATAGGCTGATGTATGTCGCCTACGAAATGGATGAGCATCTTCAGCGCTAAGGCTTCCTCTTCGTGCGACAGTTCGCCCGATTTCAGTTTGCTGATTTGCTCATTGATGGCCACCACGACATCACCATCCTTGAAAGGCGGTACTTCGTCGTAGGTCTGGTCGGCATTGATGTTCTTGTAATGCCAGGGTTTGGCATATTCATACTGTGGGGTATGGCTTGCGTTGTCAAGCCAGTTGCCCCAATAGACGATACTCTTACCGTCCAGTACCTTCTTAATATGTCGTTGAGCACGTTTGGTCAGATGTTTCTCTGCGATGGCGCAGGTGACGTCATGTCCTTTCTGTCCCCACGCCAAACCTTCGGTTGCGATGATTGACATCGCAACCAAAGATATCAGTATGGCTTTCTTCATGTCTGCTATTCTTCTGGAGAACGATGGGACATGTAGTATCCAACACCTTCGATGAGACCCTTATATGAGGTCTTGTAGGCTATCATCGTGATGTTGTCGCCTTCTTTCACGTTCTTCGTCTCATCACCGTAGTGTACTTCTCCTATCTTTCCGAACTGCTTCTTGTCAGTTGTTCCCCATCCGATGTAAACACCATAGATGTAGAGGCGTGTGCCCTCAGCGTCTTCGAGTACGAAGTTACCGTAGGTAGTGAGATCCCACTTCATGTTATTGGCAGCTTCCTCTTCTGTCGGCTGACAGATTTTGCCGCTAATCAGGAAGAAAGTCTTGGTGTCGTCGGGTTTCTCCATGAATTCTTGGAGGCTGACGGCTGTTATGCTCTTCTCTACCTCACAGGTTCCGCTGGTCATCTGAGGATTTCCCTTATAGCTTCCATGCTTACCTGTGATTGTCACAACATCGCCCACCTTTGCCACATCGAGGAATCCTTCAGCACGATAGACAAGCATCTTGCCTGTGTAGTCCCGAATGTAGAAGCTCTTGCCTTGCTTATCGCTGGTGTAGAGCTCTGTGACGATACCTGTCACCTTGTAAAGTGCGTCTCCATCGGCTTGGGCATTGAAGTCCGCACAAGATATTTCCTGGATAGAACCTGCCTGATTGACGGTTACGTTGACAGCTGAATTGTTCTTGCCGCTTGCAGAACTGATAGTAACCATACCAGTACGTGCGCCTGCTGTGTTTGCGTCGGCTTTAAAAGTGATGACTGCTGTGTCGCATGGGTTTGTTTCGATTTTCGTTGGCACACCTGCTTTATATTCCATCTTCACCATGTTGATCCAATCGTATTCCTCTGGGATGCTAACCATTGCGCCATTACCTTTGTAGGCTGCCTTGACAACAAATTCACCACCATCCTTTCCAATGGTAGGATTCTCCGTCACTACCTTGATGAGCGACTTCGTAATCTTGAGCACTGTAACATTCACGAGTTCCACCGTTCCGTTATAAGTGCTTCTTGGCCCTTCTACGGTGATTTCATCACCCAATTCGATGCCGAGGCTGCTGAAGTTCTTCTCTGCACCTTTTGCGTCGAGTGTTCCATAG
>JAFZYE010000068.1 GCA_017616445.1 Bacteroidaceae bacterium | reverse complement strand
TTTTTTACTTAGGAAAGGTTGTTTCCCGAAGGGATGTAGATGAGGAAGAAATACTGAGATAGGAGCTTGCTCATAAGCTCAGCATTACTGCCTCAGATGCAAAAGCTCGTAGAGCTACAACCTTGACTAAGCTGTTTTTCGATATTTTTGTTATAATCATTTCAAAGAAATAGACGTTAGTTCGTTAAAAATCGCTAAATAATAAATAAATAGTAAATGATAAATGGTTGAATTGTAAATTTATTCGTATCTTTGTCCACGCAACAATTCATTATGAAAACTTTACAATCAGTCATAACATCTTTGATGTTGCTCTGCATGTCGTTGGGGATGCAGGCACAAGTGGTAGTTGTTTCTGTAGGCGACCAGCCAAACGGACGGCGAACAGTAGGGGAGAAGATGGGTCTTGATGTCATTGGTCACGTATATGGTACGGATGAGCTGGAGGAAAAGCCGTATCCACTGCCGAATGCTCATGTTCATTTGGTGTGTCTGAACGACACTGCTGTATCTGCTGTTGCTGTAGCGGGCAAGGACGGAGTGTTCCACCAATGGATGAGTGTGCTGAGGAAGCGTGTGAAGAAGAACGATGTGCCCAGGGTGGCGATGAAGGTGTCGTATGTAGGATATGAAACGTATGTGAAAGAACTGAAACTGACGTATCGCTATTATAATGAAGACCATAAGAACTATGGTGGAAGTTGGACTGTGACTCTCGACAGCATCATATTGAAAAGCAATCCGATGAGTACAGAAGAGGTGCAGATAATAGGGGAGTTGACGCGAATGTATGAGAGTGGAGACACGACGGTTTTCAACGTGGATGCTTACGAGATGCCGCGAGGAACGGTGTTGCTGAATCTTATAAGACGTCTGCCTGGATTGCGGTATGAGGAGGGTCAGCTGACCTACAGAGACAGTGTGATACATGAGATAAGGCTGAATGGTGAGTCGTTCTTTGCCCACGATATGAAGATAGCGCTGGAGAACATCGAGAACGAAGACCTGAAGCAGTTCCGTGTGTACAAGACACAAGCAGACACGCTGAGTGCAGACACCACCAAGCATTGGGTTGCGGACATGATTACAAAGAAACCTGTGAACCGTGTGGAAATGACGAAGCCAGAGATTGGTACGACAAACATCAAGAATACTTATCACTTCCAAATGGAGGGCCTTCAATGGAAGTCGGGCAATAGGGGAGAGTGGAATGCAAATGTTCGATTGAACGACTTGCCAAGTGCTTCCACAAAGAAAAACAGCAATAACCAGATAGGAGGAAGTTTCAGAAGACAGTTTGGAAAAATTAGTGTGCAGTATCAACCTCAGTATTCCTATACTGACAGACGAAGCGATAGTGAAACGCTCAGTTCGACCATCCTGCCAGAATATGAGCAGTATACGACTTCTACATCTCTGTCGAAAGACTACAATAACAATACGACCCATAATTTCAACATCAACAAGCAGTTAAAGATGGGCGCTGTGTTTGCGAATGTTAACTATAGCAACGGTGATTATAAGTCGCATAATCAGTCGAACGATGCTACCTATAACGGCAACCCGTTCACTGGTGACAACAACGAACTGATGGACGAGGAACAGCTGGCAGCCATCACGTTGAACCGCAGAAGCAGTGAAGAATGGACACATTCGCATCAGCAAACGTTCAATCTGCAGACCAACTATTATCGCTATTCTATCGGAAAGATGAATACTGCTCAAGTTCGTATGAATCTGAGCACCGGCAACAGCTATGCATCATCGACAGAACGTCAACAGACGGATTACCTGCAATATGGCGACAGTGTGTGGCGCTATCTGCGCGAGAGTATCGCTCCGGTAAATTCGATACGTTTCAGTGTCTCTGCAAATACTGGTTTCGACTTCAGTTCGAAGAAGTTTCGCCAGAACATAGACTTCAGCTATGAATTTACACACGAAGAAAATGAATCGGAACGTATCTTCTTCGACCTGACAAACAACCACCAGCAATTGGACAGCATCAGCATCTACCAACGCACAAAGACGGATGGCCATCATATAGGAATCAGTTATAATAGTAGCTTCAAGGACATTAGTTTCAGCCAAAATATTACGCTTGTTCCTACACGCGAAGCCTACCACTATGAACGTAAGGACGGAGTGATGGCTGACACCACCCAACAAGCACCATTGCTGAATCTTTATACCTATTTGTCGTATCGTTTCGCAGAGAATCGCTCAGTGAACATAATTTATCGGTATAATAACCGTTTGGTTCCTGGATCGAACCTGGTAGAGCCAACGACAAACGACAATCCTCTTTACATCCGTTTAGCCAACCCGAACCTGAAGAAGCCGGAAAACCATAGCTTTGATATAAGTGCCAATTGGGGTGGGGGATGGTCGTTTAATGCCGGCTATAGTTTCACACGAAACGACATCTCTTATCGATCCATCTATAATACAAAGACAGGTGGAACCATCTCAACATCTGAGAACATCAATGGCAACTGGGGACTTAACGGAAATGCCAGCTATCGGACAGACTTCAAGCATGCAAATATCAGTATAAATGCCGGCTATAATTATAGTCATACAGTCAGCTACTTGCAGACCCTTGGTGCGACTGGAGATGAAAAGGGAGTTTCGAATGTACACAATATATCCATCAATCCTCGTTTCGTGCTTTACGGAAAACATTTCGACCTGACGCTGAATGGAAACTACCGCTACCAATGGGGCGAAAACAGTTATGCGACTTCGATGGATAGAATCCATTCGTATAACCTCGGCAGCTACCTGAATTATTGGTTGGGGAATAGGCTCACCCTCAATACTGACCTGAACGTAACAGGACAGGCAGGAAGCAAGATGAGGGATGCGAACCACGCAGAATTCATCTGGAACCTGGGTGTGGAATTAAAGCTGCTGAAGGACTACAGAGGATTGTTGAAACTGACGTGGTACGACATTCTGAAGGAACGTAGAAACTACTATTTATCCATCACAGACACAGGACGATACGAGAACCGCAGTTCGGGCAATCCACACTATGTGCTGCTGACGTTCCAGTATAAGTTGTATAAGATGAAATAAAGACCCACCCCCATGCCCCTCCCTCTAAGGAGGGGAGTTCTCCCCATAGAGGGGGAGATGTCCGAAGGACAGAGGGGGTCTGTTGTACACTCGACCTTGCATTTTTAACATCTTGAAGAAAAAATAGGGTAGTGTGATAGAAATAATTATAAATTTTTTACTACCTTTGCACCCCGAAAAGAAAATTAGGATGAAATACCGCTTTTTTTACATACTTTGGATGGTGATGTTCGTGTTGCTGATAGTAGCATGTGCTTCTCAGAAACATTTTTGTAATTGCGGTTGATAGATAATTCTTAAGTTATAACTTTTTATATTAACAAATCAATTAAGTAAGAAAATGACAAAAGTTGCAATTAACGGTTTTGGCCGTATCGGTCGCCTCGCTTTCCGTCAGATGTTCGAGGCTGAAGGTTATGAAGTAGTAGCAATCAACGACTTGAC
>JAFZYE010000067.1 GCA_017616445.1 Bacteroidaceae bacterium | reverse complement strand
TACTTCAAGCTGTCGGTCATGGAACCAAAAAACGGTAGTCTCGCTGCATACGATATAGATGGTGCGTATGCTTTCTATCAGAGGGCAGTTATTGGCATTCAGAAGAAGGAAGAATCGGGCACCACGTTGGAGCCAACACAAGTAAAGATTGACTTGGCTTTAGTCAAATACCATTGGAGCGACTCACCTATACAAGGTCAGGATCTGGAATTTGCGTTTGATTTCAAGAACAGCAGTACTGACGCATACGATACATGGGCACTAATAGATGTCGTTTATGAAGATGAAACGATTAAAAGCGAGTACATGCACGTTAATATTCCTGCAGGGGAGAAGGCATCATTCTCGTTCCCGTTTGTTCCGGAAAAGGCAGGCAGATACAGTTTTATCGTGACATACTTATCTAATAATTTTGATGAGGTGCGTTATATTCAAACGCTGGAGATTATTGTAGCCGAAGCTGAAGAAGAAGAAGAAGAAGAAAAAGTGTATCCTGACCTCTACGACATCGAGTTGGAATTAAAGTTGACGGTAGAAAATCCTGTGACGGTTTACAATGCAGAGATAGGCGATTACGATATCTACGGCAATACATTCCGCGGCAAGCTGACTGTGACGAACCCCAACACGGAGGCCAATTACAAGGGTTTTGTCCAATATCATGTAAATAAGCAAGATGCTGATTTTGTGTCATTAGGAGGAGACTCGAAATTATACACCATCCCAGCAGGAGGCAGTATCGTCATCCCTATCGAAATCCCAGAAATGACCAATAAGAGTTACTACATAGTGTATGCGACTTACTCAATAAGCGACGATGGTAATCTATGGGCTCCATGGTTGGATATGGGTTATTTCTGTAAACAGCCGTCGATTGTGGTCAACATGGCCGATGGAACCGAGCTGGAGTTCAATCCCGAGACACTCGAGCAATCTGACAGCTATACCGTACCAGCAGGAGCCGTATCGGTAGACCTCAGAGCGACAGGCATCACCAACATCACCACCGAGGACGGCAATCCTAACATCGTCTATCGGTTCAACAACGACGACCAAGTGCCGAACGGCCTGAAGAACGTGTTGTTCTATGATGTCGACAGCAAGCAGTATTCATCAGAAAAGATAGAGATAGAAGACGGTTACAACTTTGGTGCGCCTTTGGACATTACGGCCAACAACATAGAGTTCACATACCACCCCGAACGATGGGCAGGCAAAAACGGTGGATGGAACACCATTATGCTGCCGTTCGATGTCACATCGGTAACAGCTGACGGCCAGCCTATCGACTGGTTCCGCAGCAGCACAGACGAGGGTAAGCAGTTCTGGCTGAAGGAGTTTAGTGGAGACGATCCTGACGTTGTTTATTTTGACGACGTATCGGGCACGATGACAGCCTACACCCCCTACCTCATCGGCCTGCCTGGCGACTACTTTGGTGCAGACTACGACTTGAGCCCGAAGACCATCAAGTTCATCGGTAGCGGTGAAATCCTATTGATGCCATCAGACGTGCTGACTGCCAGCAACTACAGCTACATGGGTAACATCGCCCAGGACAACACGGAAAATATCTATACCCTCAACGCAGCAGGTACGCAGTTCGTACTCAGCAACGGTAACGCACCTTTCCGTGCTTACTTCAAACCCATCACGCTCGACCGCAGCATCACCGCACTCAGCATCGGCAGCGAAGAATTAGCCGTGCCAGTACATGAACTCGAGAACCACGCACCTTCAACAAACATCTGGTACACACTCGATGGACGCCGACTGAGCGGCAAGCCGAACACGAAGGGCATCTACATCGTAGATGGGAAGAAAATGGTAGTGAAATGAAGCCCCTCCCCCATACCCCTCGTTGGAGGGAAACAAAAACAGGAAAAACAGCTTAGTCAAGGCTGTAGCTCTACGAACTTTGCATCTGAGGCAGTAATCCTGAGCTTATGAGCGAACTCCTACCTCAGTATTCCTTCCTCATCTGCATCCCAACGGGATACACCCTTGACTAAGTAAAAAACAGTCGCTTTCGCTCAAAAACACCATGCGGCGTGATTGTGAGAATATGTTTTTCTTGTTTTTTACTTTTTAAGATGTTGACATCCGTAGGATGGATGGTGAGATGAGAGGATTTCTTTGGGAACTCGTTCACAAAAGAAAGCATATCAACGCAACATCATGGACGTAAGTCCCAACGTCTGAAAAAGCTGTTTTGAAGTGTTTTTGTATAAAATCTACACAGGAATTTGCAGGAACACCTCGTTAAAAATTCCTAATTTTTCGGGATTTGCATTTCACTTTTTACTGTTTTTTGTATCTTTGTAGTGTGAAACCAAAGTAAAACAAGGTGAAACTAAGTGAAACAAACTAATTAACTAAATGTAGAATATCAACTTATGAAGAATTTATTTCTTGTATTGGCATTCATGATAGGTACGCTGACGGCGCATGCTGCGGACTACACCTATCTGACATTTGAGACAACCGACGGAGCGAAGGTATCGGTAGAGGTATCATCGCTAACCATCGCTATTTCCGGAACAACATTGACGGCAGGAGGTCAGTCTTTCACCCTCTCGAACCTGAGCAAGATGTACTTCTCGACCTCTGACGAGACTTCCGACATCAAGGCCATCAGTACCGAGGAACTGAACGAGGTCACGGAGGTCTATGACCTGAGCGGACGCAAGGTGTCGAAAGACCAGATGACGAAAGGCGTATATGTGATAAAGAGCAAGAGTGGAACCTGTAAAATCGCTGTGAAATGAAGAAGTTATATGCACTCATCGCTACGCTGTTGCTGACGATAGCTGCAACAGCTCAGACACTGAACGTGAAGGTGGGTAATGTGACCTATCAGTTTCCCGCCTCACAATGTGGCGACATGACCTACAACAACGGCTCCACGCTGACCATCATGGGCAAGACCTTCACCCTGAGCGATGTTACAGCGATGAATATCGACAAGACATCGGTGACAGACAACCTGGTAAGCATCGCCTACGAGGGCCAGTCGGCGAAGGTGACGGTAGCAGGCAATGTGGCAAAGTATGTGGAGCCAACCATCAACGGCGCATACGTCGAGATAGACCAGAGCAACACAGATGCCGTGGACGGCAGCGAGATTACCTATCAGTTGAGCGGCAATTCGACCGACGGACAGTTCGCACTCACAGGGTCGTATAAGTGTACGGTATCGCTGGCAGGTGTCGACCTGACGTGCACCACAGGGTCGGCAATCAGCATCAACAACAAGAAACGCATACAGCTCAGCGTCAAGAAAGAAACAGTGAACACCCTGACCGACGGCTCAGACGGTTCGCAGACAGCCTGCATTTACAGTAAGGGACAGATACAACTGCAAGGAAACGGTACGCTGAACGTGAACGGCAAGACAAAGCATGCCATCAAGAGCGGCGACTATATCACCATCAAGAACCTGACACTCAACGTGCTCTCGTCAGTAAGCGACGGCATCAGCTGCAACGGCTATTTCCAGATGAAGAGCGGTACGGTGACCATCAGCGGTGTAGGCGACGACGGCATCCAGTGCGACATCGACGGTAACACCTATATAGCTACCGACGACCACGAGGACGAGGATTCGGGCAATATCTATATTGACGGAGGAACGCTCAGCATCACCACCACAGCTAAAGGAACCAAATGTCTGAAAGCCGATAGCATCGCATACGTCAACAACGGAACCCTCACCCTCAACGCCAGCGGTGGTGTGGACACCAGCGACAGCTCCGACCCCTCATACGTGACAGCTATCAGCGCAGGCAAATTCGTTCAGAACGGTGGAACCATCAACGCTACCATCAAGGGAACGGCAGGACGTGGCATCAAAGCCTACGACATCGAGACCAACGGTGGCGAACTGACCATCACCAACAGTGCGGCACCTACCACCATCTCAAGTGATACCAAGGGAGCCAAAGGTCTGAAAGCCCTGAATATAGCCCTCAATGCAGGTACCATCAGCATCACCATGAGCGGTAACGCATCGAAGGCAATTCGCTGTGGCGAAGGCACACAGACGACCTCCGGCGGAGGAGGCGGAGGAGGCGGTTGGCCCTGGGGCGGTGGAGGCGGCGGTATGGGCGGCCGTACCACATGGACCAATGTCAAGGGCTCCTATACCCAAGGCACCAGCGACGGTAATGGTCCCACATTGACCATCAAGCAGACAGGATCGGCATCCAACGGTTCATCGGCCAAAGCCATCAAAGCCATCTGTGCAGTCACCATCTACGGAGGTGAGACCGATGTGTACACCAAGTCGAGTGGAGGCGAAGGTCTGGAGTCGAAGACCAGCATCGACATCAAGGGTGGCAAACACTACTTCAAGTGCTACGACGACTGCATCAACTCCGTCGGTAAGATCTACTTCAACGGCGGTATCACCGTCTGCTATTCAAACGGAAACGACGCAGTCGATTCCAATGCAGGTACGTCGGGAGCCATCACCATCGGCAACGGAGTCATCTTTGCATACACCACCAAGGGTTCACCTGAAGAAGGACTTGACTGCGACAACAACTCCTATATCCAGATTACGGGAACAGGTATCGGAATCAGCGCTGGAGCAGCACAAGGAGGTGGAGGCGGCAGCAGTTCCAACACCATCTCGAATGCCAAGCAGGGTTATGCTTTCGTAACCTCGAGCATCAAATACACAGCAGGCAACTACTACACCCTACTCGACCCATCCAACAACAACCTTGTCACCTATAGTTTCGAAGCAGCGTGTAGCAGCACCCTCGCCCTCTTCACCGCAACCGGTATGGTGAAAGGTAGCACCTATACCGTAAAGTCCACACAGACCGCACCCACGGATGCCACAACCGAATGGCATGGACTCTATCTGGGCAGTACAGCCATAGGGACGACGAAAGTCACCAGCTTCACGGCGAAGTAGAAGGAGTTAGGAGTTAGAAGTTAGCAAGTATCGTATAGCGAAGCGTTAACTCCTATGCCGTAGGCCGTTAACTTCTTGATAAATATGATTGAACGAAATTAAATAAATCGATGAAACGAACAGCTATTATAGTACTGTCGCTGATGCTGACAATGATGGCAGCAGCCCAGAGTAAGTCTGCCGCTGTGAATCTGACGGAGGCCACAATAGTGTATCATGAAGCAGATGCACCGCTGGTGAAACAGATGGCGCAGGTGCTGGCCGATGATATCGAACGCGTATCGGGCATGAGACCACAGATAAGTACGCGTAAAGAAAACGGAGCCAATATAATAATTGGTACTGTAAACAAAACTGGCTGTCATCGAGAACTGAAAGGCACATGGGAGCGATTTGCTATTGACACCAAGGATGGTAACATATCCATAACAGGTTCTGATGCCAGAGGTCTGGCGTATGGTGTTTTCCATATAAGTGAGGCTATAGGTGTAAACCCGTGGTACTGGTTTGCCGATGTGCCCATTGATAAGAGTAACAAGCAAGTCTTTGAATACGCTGAAAACTTCGTAAGCCAGGAACCTACGGTGAAATATCGAGGCATCTTCATCAACGATGAGGATTGGGGATTGAAGACATGGGCAGCAAAGAACTACGAGAAGGAATTGGGCGATATCGGTCCCAAGACCTATGATCGTGTCTGTGAGCTGATTCTTCGCCTGAAAGGTAACATGCTGGCTCCAGCCATGCACAGCTGTACGGGAGCGTTTTATTCTCACCCAGAGAGTCAGGTGGTGGCCGACAAATGGGGCATCATGATTACCACCAGCCATTGCGAGCCGCTACTGTTCAACAACGCAGCCCTCTCAGAGTGGGACAAGTCACGTGACGGTGAGTGGAACTACGAAACCAACAGCGCCACCATCCTGAAGAAACTTAATGACCGCATCCGCGAGACTGCCCAGTACGACAACATCTATACGATGGGTATGCGTGGTTTGCATGACGAGGCGATGAAAGGTTCGACTGACCCGAAAGATCGTGCCCGCACGCTGGAGAAGGTTTTCAGTAAGCAGCGCGAGATTCTCGTGAAATACAAGAAACAGAAGGTAGACCGCCTGCCACAGATATTCGTGCCCTACAAGGAGACGCTTGACATCTACGATGCAGGTCTGCGTGTGCCTGATGACATCACCCTCGTGTGGCCAGACGACAACTACGGTTACATGAAGCGGGTGAGCAACGTGTTAGAACGGCCAAGAGGCGGTCATAGCGGCGTATATTACCATATCTCCTATCTTGGCACACCTCACGACAATCTTTGGATTGCCACCACTGCTCCGATGCTGATGTACGAGGAACTGCTGAAGGCCTACACAGCAGGTGCCGACCGCTATTGGCTACTCAATGTGGGAGACATCAAACCCATGGAGCTGGAGATGCAGCAGTTCTTCAACATGGCCTACGACTTCCGCTCGTTCTCCTACGAGAATGCAAACACCTATCAGGCTGAGTGGCTGGCCAACATGTTTTCTTCCAACTCTCACCTCCCCCTAAAGGGGTCTTCTATCTTTCAATTTATCCTGGACAACTACTACCGTCTGGCATGGGATCGCAAACCCGAGTTCATGGGGTACGAGATGGAGTGGGACAACAATGAGAACAACCGTCTGCATGACACCGATTTCTCGTTTGAGACGGGTACGGCCCAGAAGCGACTGACCGATTATCAAGACATCTGTATGGCCTACGATGCCATCGAACGTCAGTTGTCGCCAGCACAGCAGGTTGCACTCTTCGAGATGCTGGGCTATGCAGTACATTCTGCCTACCAGATGAACCGCAAGTTCCTCTATGCCCAGAGGAATCATGAGACGGGCAGTGATGTCTATGCAGAGATGTCGCGCCAGGCCAATCGTGAGATAGAACGACTACGTGAGCGTTACAACAGCCTGCTCGATGGCAAGTGGAACTACATGATATCGCAGGTTCCGCCAGGCTACACAGCCAAATACCACCAGATGCCCGAACTCACAGACAAACCCAGCGATGCCTACCGTCTGCCAGATGCTCAGCGCCATCCAGAGTTCCGCAACAAAGTTGACCTCTCATCACTTACCGTCAGCGAGCCGTTCCGTCTGCTTGACGGCATCGGAACTGATTGGAAGGCACTCCAGATGGGACAGCCGATAGACAGGGAAAAGGGAATATGGAAGCAATACAGCATCGACATCCCTCTCAACTATCAATTGTCAAATCTCAAATCTGAACTAAACCTCTGCATATCGGTAGTACCCATGTGGCCTGTAGCTTACGACTGCAGCAACCGTTTTGCCGTGAGCGTTGATGGAGGCGAACCGGTCATCTGTGAAAACAAATTCCAGGAATGGAGTCCTGAGTGGAAGTTGCAAGTGCTCGAAAACCGCAAGGAGTTCGTGCTAACGTTCCTCATCGATTCAGCCCTACGCGAGCATTTTATTACCCTCACAATCGTTGACCCTGGTCAGATTATACAGAAGATTACTTATCAATAATGCATAATTGATGTAAAATGTAAAATGTAAAATATAAAATGTAGAATGTAAAATGTAAAAAGGAGACAAGAAGACAAGAAAACAAGAAAACAAGAAGACAAGAAGACGAGACGAATGAATTGAACAGCAGGACTAATGTCTTGTATTCATGTATTCTCGTATTCTTGTATTCCAAATTCGGAGGAGACTTTAGACTTTAGCTGCCGAAAAAAGGGATGTCCGTTGGGCATCCCTTCATTGTGTGTGGTTGTGAAGCGTGTTACTTCACAAATACCTTTGTTGATTTACCAGTCTCGTCAACGATGATGTTGAGACCACGCTGGAGCGTAGTTACCTTAGAACCATTGATAGTGTAGATACCGCTAACAGCCTTGGTTTCGTTGTTGACAGACTTGATAGAGCTGTCGATTCCGTAACCGATCTGGATGCTTACTACGTAGGTATCTGCAAAGTTTGCACCCTTGATGGCATTGAGGTGACAGTAACCATACTCAGCTGTGATACGCTTGAGGTCAACAACGTAGGTCTTTGAGCCATCGGCGTTCTCAGTGACAGTCCACCAGCCCTGAGCTTCGTCGCGTGGCACCTCTACTGGGATTGTACCACCATGGCTGTCTGAACCGCCTTCCGGAGGTGTAGGACGGTTGAACATACAACGTGGTGTACCGGTAGTAGCTACGATGACGAGTACATCAGCACCTGTGAGGTCGGCAAAGTTGTTGTACCAAACGCTTGCATCACCATAAACCATCGAGTTATTCTGATTGAGGTTGTATGCACAGCCGGCTGATCCAACTTGTGTTGCGGTTGCATCGTATCCTGTCCAGTTGTAGAACATATCGGCAGTGAGGTCAATGTATCCACCCTCTGGGAGGAGGAGCTGTGACTTGAGTTCGTTCATGGTGTTAGCGAGTTCCTGTGCGTCAGCAGGTGAGAGGTTGAAGTTGATGAGTGCCTGGTCGGCCTTGGCAAGTGCGTCCTTGACAGCAGCGTTGCGTTCAGCAGAGAATTCGCTCTCCTCGTGTGCGTAGTACTCACCTGTGAGTGCATCGTAAGCGGTGTTGAGAGCTTCGTATGCAGCCTTAGAGTCAGCGTAGTAGGTGATGGCCTCATTACCCTTCTCGAGTGCAGCGAATACACCGTCGGCATCCTGTGCAGCATATGCGTCGGCGAGTTCCTTACGAACAGCTGATGCCTTTGGCATGACATCTGCGCCCATGAATGCGTCTTGGTCGTCGAGGACTGCGTCGAGCTTAGCGAGCATGCTGGTAACTGGTTCTTCGAGGGCTTCGATACCGTCGCCTGTGTAGAAGAGACGGAAGTTATCGAAGATAACCCAGCTGGTCTTTGCGTCGTTCTTCAGACCGATAGTGATGCTATCACCTGCATGTCCGAGTACGAAGTCAACTGATACAAGGTATGTCTGATGGTCTTCACCAAGGTTGAAGTAGAAGTTAGCACCATCCATTGAGTTAGGCACATACTTTTCATATGTACTAGAATAAGTATCGGTTGGCCAGCCGCTTTCGTCAGCTTTCGCATAAACGATTTCGTCCTGAGCACCAGCCATGATGTTGTTGACCTTGCTCTGGAAGTTGTTTGCATAGAGAACGGCATTGATACCTGCTTCAGGTCCTTCTGCCCAACAGTCTTCCCATCCTTGTGGACGTTCGAACGCCTGACATGTGAGCTTGAATGCACCCTTAGGCATGTTGCGTACAATCTGGAACATGTTGAATGAGTTCTGGAAGACTTCTGCGTTACCGCTGTTGGTGATTGCTGCAACATCACCGATGCTGTTTTCAGCATTTCCGCCCTTACCACCGAATGCAGGAGTAGCACCGGTAGTTGACCAGCCAGAGAAGTTGTTGTCGAATGCTGGGTTCTTGATGAGCGGAGTGAGCTCGTCGCCTGGCTTGACGTTCGCTGTGATGTAGTCGACAATCATCTCACCCATCTTGATAGAGATAGAGTCGATCATGTTCTCGTCGGCTGTACATTCGGTGTAAGCCTCCATGAGTGTCATTTCGTACCACTCGCCGAGAATCTCTGTGAGTTCGCTGAAGCTGGTTCCCTCGAATGCCTCACTCTGAGCCTGTACCTGAGCCATGAGGTCTTCCATGCGGATGTAGTCCTGGACAGACTTAGCAAGTGCGTTTGCAGCTGCGTTCAGCAATGAGTCTTGAGTCTGGTAGTCTTCGTTACAAGCCTTAGCTGCCTCGAGTTCAGCCTTGTATGCGTCTTTCGTTCCGTTGTAAGCCATCATGGCATCTACGTCTGGATACTTCTTCTCAAGATTTGCAATCGTACCTTGGAGGATTACCTTATATGGGTCGTCATCTGGGTCAACCTCACCGTAGTACCAGAGCTCGAAGTTGTCGGCTGCCATCCAGTTAGCTGTTGCGTCCTGAGACATGAGACCGAGCACGATAGTACCACCACTACTTACGAATACCATCTCGAAGTGTTCAGGCTTTTCGTTAGCGGTAGAGATAGAGGTCTTCATGTTGACATCACCACCCTGAGCGAAGAGGTAAACACCTACGTTTGCCTGCTTGCCAGCTGACTGCCGACATGCGATAGCGTCGCAAGAGAAGCTGTACTTACCTGCGGGCAGACCCAAGATGGTCTGGCTGATGGTACCGTTACCGAGGTTGTTGCTTGCATGCCAAGCCTCGATGAAGCCCTGAATCCAAGCACCCGTCTCAGCGTTGTAGTGACCGTGGATTGGAGTTCCGTCAGGCAAAGTGTAGTCGTGCACACCAGCGTTGTAGTTGTACTGGAGGTTCTGACCGATACCTGATGTGATGTCCCAACCGTCCTTGTTTTCCTGATCGAAGTTCGGGTTGACCATCAAAGCAGTCACATTAGCTGGATTCTCGTTTGTAGCACCCTTGAAGAGTGTCTCGATGAGATAGTCGCGAATCTGCTGTTCAACAGCTGCCTTTGCTTCCATGAGTTCCTCGTATGAAACGCGAGTCGTAGAATTCTGGATAGCATAAAGGCCCTTCAAATCCACCTTATTACCATATTTCTCTTCAACATCGGCAATGAAGTTGTCGAGTTCGCCTTTTGCCATATAGTCGTATGCCTTGCAGTATGACTGATATTTGTTGAACTCAGATTCTGGCATGAACATCCAGTCGATAGCCAGTTCTGCATCCTCCAATTCCTCACCTTCCTCAGCCTCAGGATTGTATGCTTTGTTGGTAACGCTCAACATAGGAGTCAAAGGCATGACGATAGCATCATCATCAAGTGATGCATCGTAGTCGTTATCAAATTTGTTGAAACCAAGGTAGGTTTCTTTGTTGCCGAAGATGCTGTCTGCTGCATGTGAGTTCCATGTTGGGTTGAGGTCAGATACGCTGATGCGGTATACACCCTTACCCATAGACTTGATGTTCCACATGTAGTCGGCCTGACCGTTACGGTCGACGAACATCGCATAAGTTGATGTTGGGAATACACCACGCCATGAACCGCTGTAGAAGTCGAGCAGTTTGTAAGTCACACCGTCCCATTTTGGAATTTCGATGCTCGTTGTGTCGACCTTCATCACTGGTTCTTCTTCACCCTCAACCTCTACATAAGTAGTGTCGGTCGTGATGATTGGAGCAAGACGGTACTGAGCCATCATCACAGGGTTACCTGTCCCAATCTTAAGGGCAGCATGAGTTGACCATTGTGAGTGTGTTGGACAGTTTGCGTTGGTAAGGAAACCGCCTGCCTCTACGTTGTAAAGGTAGTAAACGGTCGTGTCACCCTCCCAATACGGTGTGTTTGCTTGCAGGGAAGTCTTCATCTCGGTAGCGAACTGAAACTCAGTAGGTACGGGTTTATCCCATAGCTGCGCAAACGAAGTAGCAAACGAAAGGAGTGCTACACTGAGCAAAAGTAGTTTTTTGTTCATAAGTTTGTTCATTGCTGTCCACTAAAAAATCGCTAAGAGTTTTCTTAAATGATTGAAATATAGTTAGTTACAGGGATTTTCCGAGTGCGCGGATTTGATTTCATTGCTTTGAAGATTCTGCTTTCTAATTCGTACTACCATCAAATATAG
>JAFZYE010000066.1 GCA_017616445.1 Bacteroidaceae bacterium | reverse complement strand
TGCAGGTGTTAAGCCTGTAGCTAGCGTTCATCCTGAGCCAGGATCAAACTGTTCATCCTAAATATATATCCTAGACCCACATTTCCCTATATATTATATATAATAAGGTGTGGGAACTCTGACACTTGAAAAAAATTTGTCTGTCTTGTCCCAGGCACTTCCGCTCTTTACTGAATCCATTGTTTTATCTGAATTGACGTATCTTGCTTGACATCCCGTATCTTACTGATACGGAACGCTGCCTTGTTGTTGTTTGCAGTATGTCAAAGATCGCTTCTTTTTCTCGGCGCCCCCGAAATTTTTCCGAAAGCGAGTGCAAAGGTACGACATTTCTACGAACTGGCAAAATAATTTACAAACTTTTTTCATGAAAAACGCAACTTTTTTTCGGCGCATGCCACAGAAGCACTTGGAACGGGGGAGCCATAGTGCACACTTGAACCAATAATCGTGCCATCAGGTTTTAAAAGTAAAGGAAAATCGCATCTTTGAGCGTATATACCAATAACAGAAAAAAGTTGCAATTTTTATTCAAAACGTTTGGTCGTTTCGGAAATAATCTCTATCTTTGCAGACGAAATCTAACATTTAACTTGAAAATATATGAAACCAACTCTTTTTTTATTAGCTGCAGGTATGGGAAGCCGCTATGGTGGCTTGAAGCAGCTCGATGGTCTGGGACCAAACGGTGAGACAATCATGGATTACAGTATCTACGATGCTATTCGTGCCGGCTTCGGCAAAATCGTGTGGGTTATCCGCAAGGATTTCGAAGAGCAGTTCCGCACTCAGATACTGTCGAAATACGAAGGTAAGGTAGCTTGCGAACTTTGTTTCCAGGCTCTCGACGCACTTCCAGAAGGATTCAAGTGTCCAGAAGGACGTGTGAAACCTTGGGGAACCAACCATGCAGTACTGATGGGTAAGGATGTAATCAAGGAACCGTTCTGTGTCATCAACTGTGACGACTTCTACGGTCGTGATGCATTTGCAAGTATCGGCAAGTTCCTAAGCGAACTGCCCGAAGGCACAAAGAACAAATATGCGATGGTAGGATTCCGCGTTTGCAACACCTTGAGCGAGAACGGCTCAGTGGCTCGCGGCATCTGCTCAACCAACGAAAAACACCACCTGACAGACGTTGTAGAGCGTACAGAGATTCTGCGTGTAGATGGTAAGATCTGCTACAAGGAAGGTGAAGGATGGGTAGAGATTCCAGAGAATTCACCTGTATCCATGAATATGTGGGGCTTCACTCCTGATTACTTCGAATACAGCGAAGAGTACTTCAAGGAGTTCTTGAGTGATCCAAAGAACATGGAGAATCCAAAGGCCGAGTTCTTCATTCCATTGATGGTAAACAAGCTCATCAATGAGGGAACAGCAACCGTTGAGGTGCTCGACACAACCAGCAAATGGTTTGGTGTGACTTACGCTGCAGACCGTCCAGACACCGTTGCACGTATCAAGTCCCTCGTTGAAGCTGGCGAGTACCCAGAGAAATTGTGGTAAGCGATGCGGGAAGGATTCCTTCTCCTCATATTTATCATCAGTATAGGACATATGGAGGCTCAAGGGGTCTCCATTATGTCCTATAATTGTGAGAACGCATTCGATACCATTCACGATGAAGGCTTTCAGGATGAGGAGTATACCCCTGATGGAAGCCGTCACTGGAGCCGTTACCGTATGTTTCAGAAACTGAAGAACATCGGTAAGGTGATTGTGGCAGCAGACACCCAACGTCCTGTTGACATCATCTGTCTGGAAGAGGTCGAGAACGACACCGTGCTCACCTACTTGTGCCACAACACACCGCTCTCTACTTTAGGCTACGAATACCTCATGACCCACTCAGCCGACCACAGAGGTATCGATGTTGCCCTCTTATACTCTCCTTTCACCTTCCACCCTATCAGCCACCACTCCATCCGCGCCAACACAACCACTCCCACACGTGATGTACTTCATGTCTGTGGAACGACTGGCGGAAGCGAGTTGGACACCTTGGACATCTATGTAGTGCATCTACCCTCAAAGCTCAACGGAAAGGAAAGCGAGCGAAACCGTCAGACAGTTGTAGATGCCATCACAGCTTCGACTGACTCGATACAGAAAGTGCGGAAAGATGCCAAAATCATCATCTTGGGCGACTTCAACGATAGTCCCGAATCTCCCCTTCTGCTTCAGAACTTCAAGGGCTTTACCAACTTAGCGTTACGCTATCAGGGTAAAAACAGCGGTTCCTACAAATACCAAGGTGAGTGGGAAACGATCGACCAGATACTGATCAGCAACGCTCTCACCCACCCTGAAACAAAAGGCTTGCGATACTACGATGCGAAAGTGCTCAACCTACCGTTCTTGCTCGAAACTGATACTCAATACGGAGGCGAGAAGCCCAAACGCACGTTCATCGGATATCGCTACAATGGTGGATTCAGTGACCACCTGCCAGTTATACTATATCTTAAATAAGCTACTCAACTTTCGCAGCTTGGAAGGAGTTAACGACCTATGGTCTAGAAGTTACCGCTGCGCTCCGAAGTTACCGCTTGAGCTACGCTCTTCGCTCCGACGGAACCATAGGATGTTAGCATCAGCAAACTATCGTCGAACGAAGTGATAACTCCGAGCGAAGCGATAACTTCCAGCGAAGCGTTAACTCCTAGCGAAGCGTTAACTTCTAGCGAAGCGTTAACTCCTAGCGAAGCGTTAACTTCTAACCTATTACACGATGCCTTGCGCCATCATCGCTTTAGCCACTTTCATGAAGCCAGCGATGTTCGCACCTTTCACATAGTTGATATAGCCATCAGGCTGTTTGCCATACCGCACACATTGTTCATGGATGCCATGCATGATGTGATGCAACCGCTCGTCCACCTCTTGCGCGCTCCAACTGATATGCATCGCGTTCTGACTCATCTCCAATCCCGATGTAGCCACTCCACCTGCATTGACAGCCTTACCTGGTGCATAGAGCATCTTGTGTTCGATGAACATGTCAATTGCCTCAGGCGTACATCCCATATTGCTGATTTCGCCCACACAAGTCACACCGTTATCAATCAGCCTCTTGGCATCCTCGCCGTTCAGTTCGTTCTGGGTGGCACACGGGAGTGCGATGTCGCACTTCACCTCCCACGGACGTTTGCCTGCATAGAAGGTACTACCGGGGAACTGTTCTGCGTATGGTGCACAGATATCATTACCACTTGCACGCAGTTCAAGCATATAGTCTATCTTCTCCTCGTCCAGACCTGCGGGATCGTAAATGTAGCCGTCAGGACCAGATATCGTAATCACTTTGGCTCCCATCTGTGTCGCCTTCGTAGCAGCACCCCATGCCACATTTCCGAAGCCTGAGATGGCAACCGTCTTTCCTTTGATGTCGATACCCTTATCCTGCAACATCTCACGCACGAAGTAAAGGCCACCGAAACCTGTAGCCTCCGGACGCACCAACGAGCCTCCGTACTCCAGACCCTTACCTGTGAGCACCCCACTCCAGTCACGTGTCAGTTTCTTATACTCCCCGAACAAATAGCCGATTTCACGTGCTCCTACGCCGATATCGCCAGCAGGGATATCGATTTCGGGTCCTATATATCGATACAGTTCGCTCATGAATGCCTGACAGAAACGCATCACTTCGGCATCGCTCTTTCCTCGTATGGAGAAGTCGCTTCCACCCTTTCCGCCGCCCATCGGCAACGTAGTGAGTGCGTTCTTGAATGTCTGTTCAAATCCGAGGAACTTCAAGATGCTGAGGTTCACCGAAGCATGAAAGCGCAGACCGCCCTTATAGGGACCGATAGCGCTGTTGAACTGCACACGATAGCCGAGGTTCACCTGCACCTCACCTTTATCATCCACCCAGGGCACACGGAAGGTGATGATGCGTTCAGGTTCCACCAGTCGTTCTATCAGTTTCACACGCTCGAATTCAGGATGCTGGTTGTAAACATCTTCTATCGACAGCAACACTTCCTTCACTGCCTGGAGATATTCCTTCTCCCCAGGATGCTTGGCTTCGAGCTGAGCCATGATTCTGTTGATTTCCATTGTTAATTAGTTTATAAGGATTGTCAATCGTTTACTCTGTGATGGCCACCGTAATGGTACAGGTGGCGTAATAGGTCTTTCCTTCCGGATCGTTAGTCGGTCGGTATCGGAAACCCAGCGGTATGGTGAATGTATCGCCAGGATGCACCGCTTTGTTGTTGGCAATGATGTAGAAACCCTTGTAGTACGACAAGTGGGAAGCATAGATAACGATTTCGTCGTCCTTGTCCGAGTAGTCAACCACGGTTCCATCCCGATAGAAGCAATACATGTTGGTATTCGACCCCTCGACAATATTTCCATCCTTATCGATTGCGAACACGCACAACTCATCGTCAGGATTGTTCTTGGCAGCCATCACCTGATCGGCTTTCACCTTGAACGCCTGACTTATGACATCATAGTTGAGCGGCACCTTCGCATAGAGCGTGCCTTCCTCAGCATATTTGATGCCTGCTTGCAGTTGCAGGTCGATATTCTCAGGGTCACCCGTCACAACAAAGTAGCCGCTACGATCAGTTTCCTCGAACTGCACCTGATACGGCCATTGTTCGTCGTTCGACGTATCATCGTCCCAAGGATGACGCCAGTGTTCGGTAGGAGCACCGCTGACGACGAGCCACAGCTTCTGTACCCCATCAGGCATCGTCATCTCAGCCGTACCCTCTGCCTCACGTTTCATCTCTCCATAATAGCGTGTACCATCACTGCCTAACGCCACAAAGCCATAGCGCCACCCAGCTTTCGCCACATTCACTTTCCGATAGCCGTCAGCACCTGCGATACCCTTGAAGTGTGCCTTCACCACCGTACCTTTAGGTCTTACGGTAAGTGGGATGGCGTTGTAGCCATAGTTCTGCGGGCATTGTTTCTCAGTCACCTGCCACGTCTTGCTGGTTTCATCCACCAACGTCATTTCGGTCGTCTGTGTCATCTTGTTCGCACCCAGTTCACGGATGTCGTCGATGTCCCAGGTCACCGAACGTGCGGCAAAATCGTACATCTCATCGTTGAACGCACGCTGGTCCAGATTGTTCAATCGCTTATACGTCTCTACAGGGTCTTCGGGTTTGGTCGATTCACGCCACATACGTCCGATAAACTGTGCCCCATGCAGCATTGCCCAATAGTCCTGAATGTAATGGTTATAGTAGCGCCATTCCTCGTTCAAAAGGTTCAGATGGAAGTAACCCGGCGAATAGTAGCCGCTGAATTTCTCTTTCGGATAGCAGCGGAAAGCCTGCCACTGGGCACAACTCTCCCACCAAGCACAACCACCCGATGCATTCGCACCGAACCCATAACGCCACCCGTGAGAGGTACCGAGGTCGCAGCTCACGATATACTGAAACGAGTGTCCGATCTCATGAGCCAGGGTCGAAGGAGAGTTCACCGCGCTGTAGTTGCACCACAAGGCACCGATTCGGTCATCATAGCCCGAACCCGTAGCCAACCACGTAGAGTTGGAGTTGACATAAATCTCCAGCTTATAGGTATCGACCGTCTTAGAGTTACCTACAAAGGCAAATCCCAGCGAGTCGGTGTACATCTTGAAGAAGTATTCGGCATTCTCCAGCAACGTGTTTGGGTTGAATCGTGCCGATCCGTTACCACGTGTAGGGTTGGTACCGAAACCGCTATCCCAGAAGATGATGAAATGCTCGGATTCACGGCTGCGTTCCCAGCACCATTGGCTCGACGGGTCATCGAAATCCATCGCGTTCAACTCACGCGGTTTGTAGATGGCCAGTCCTGGGTCATGGACAGTATAGTAGTCGTATTTCGATGCATAGATGCGCGAGAAGGTAGTTCCGTCGTTCTTGTAGAAGGTCATCTTCATGTTCGAGAACACCACACTGTCCACATCGCTCATATCTATAGCCTGATGCTCTCCGAACCGGTCACGGTTGTGGAACCAGAATGTCTGTGCCGAAGCCTCACAACACAAAACCACTACAAGATATATTAAAACGAAAAGTCGCTGTTTCATATCGTTAGGAGTTCTTTCATTTACATTTTACATTCTACATTTTACATCAATTATGCATTATGCATTATGAATTATACATTACTTCTAGAGTCTAAAGTCTAGCATCTAACGTCTAATTTAGTTTTTCTTCACGAATTTCATCGAAGCCTTGCCGACTTTCACCACATACGTTCCCTTGGCCAGATCGCTCGTATCCACCTTCGTCATGCCTGCAGCACGGTTCACCTTCGCCTTCATCTTCATGCCGTTGATGGCATACACCTCAACAGCCTTCTCACCCTCCACCACGAGCGTATTACCTTCGAACTTCACCTGCTTCTCTGCCATCACCGCCTCGATACCGCTTGGGTCATCGGTCTGCGAGATGTAGAACCTGTCCACATCCTCAAAACTAAATGTCTGTGTATCGATGAGCACTTTACCGTCCACCATCCGCATCACGGGCTTGTCGTCGAGCAGGAAATAGATCTTTGTGCTGTCGCTCAACACCAGCACCAAACTCCTTGCACTAACCGACACCGAAGCCAGCAAGGCAAGTGTGCAAATCAAGATTAGTTTCTTTACCATAGTTATTGATAGTTGATAGATTCTTAACTCTTAATTCTTAACTCTTAATTCTTAACTCCCATTACTCCTCCTGGTACAGCACGTCATGCGCTATCTTGCCGTAGAAACTCTGCTTGGCACGTTCTGAGAACTGCTCATAGATACCCCGTTCCGTTGATGTCGGATAGTTCATATAGTCGAGCAACAGCAGCGGTCCCCACCACGAGTCACGGTTTTCGAGGAAACACTCGCTATAGACTTTCTGCACCGTCTGGAAGAAATCGGTCTCAGCCTTTACCATCTGCCGTCCTCTGTCCGATGCGAGCACAGAATCACGTTGCTGCTGCGTCTGTGCGTTCTGCAACGCCTCCAAAACATCCGGGAATCTCTCCTGATAATGCGGTGACAATGTATTTAGGCGACTGAGATCCAGGTTCCGGTCTTCGTATTCGCTATGAGTCTTACTACCCTTCACCACCACATCGCTGAATTCATATATCAACACTCCGTCATACCTCAGACTCCGTTCAGCCTTGGCCGTTACCTTCACATGGTCTCCCTGGTCGGCCATCACCTTCAGTCGTCCAGCCGCACCCTTCACCGTCACATAATACATCCTGGGGCCTTCGGAAGTGAAGCGGAACGTCACCTTCCCGTCCTTCAACGTAGCAGTAGCCAACTCCGGTTCCTCAGCATGCGTGCATCCCAACGACACACTCATCTCCTCCCCGTCCTTGATTCCTTCGGTCTTCAGGGCAATTTCCACCGCATCGGGTGACGGATTACACGCGGCCAGCACCATGCATAATCCAACAAACAACATCGCTGTCTTTATTTTCCTCATAAGAATAGTCATTGGTTTCGATGCAAAGATAAACATTATTTTACAAACAACAAAATATTTTCGTTGTTTATTCTGAATTCGCTTCATATTTATACCAAACTTCCCTATTTGAGGGGATAAGAGATTGTCATGAAATAAATAGACACTCTCCTTTTGGGCATATCAAACAGCTGCTGCGCCCTGCTGCTCAATATTGTTAGAGCAACTGCCGTCATTAAAATATATCGTTTCATATCCATTATAATCTTTTAGTTTTCTATAATCAAATACCATAGATGAATACATGTCCCTTCGACTGTGAGGATGACAGAATTGCCAGAACTTTCGTCTTTGCATTCCAAGAACGCCTGATTATCAGGACGATTGTTCTCCCTGAGTTCGAAGCCGCTCAAACGACAGGAACGGTAATTGCAACCTAAGTCCATCTCTTTATGCAGCGCTCCATCCTTAAATGATGCTACATACAATCCATCTGATGACCTCATGATTAGGTAGGGTTTGTCCTCATGGACAAATGCTGCATAGATAGAAATTGGAGGTGAGGGTATCAGAGGATCTGTACGCAGTATCGCTCTGGGAATGTCTGTATCCTTTGGCATCACAAGGTCCTCCAAATCCAACACGACCTCCGGCTTAGAGCTTGCGTATTGTAGTTTTGCCATATCTCTGGAATCTGTCGTGTATCTGACTCCGTTCTTTGGATTGTCTATTTTACTGATTCTATACTGACTGACAAGATAATAACTGCCGCCTATCTTCAGTAGCCGTCCACATCCCCGATAGAGATGCCTTTCTTGCTTCTTCCATTCCTGAAACACCAAATAGGTGCCCCATTCCCCATATTCCTTGTAACAGATTCTATAGCTGTCGTCCTCATAGATGAGGTCGTTAGCAGACTTTATCGGTTTCCAACGACCCGTACGGGTATCAAGCGAGTAATTCAATACCGCTTTCATATCCTCTTTATCATGATTCCTGCGTGCCCTCTCATAAAAGCTGATATCGCTCTCATGAAATGCATTCGCTTTGAGTATCAAGGAGTCATGACGGATGAAAGTGTTTCGAAACTCCGTAAACTCTATCGGAAGCTCCGGCAGCTTGATGTTACTGACTTTGTGGCTGTTTTTGTCAACAAACAAAAGTTCATTTTCCCCCCAATTCTCCATCGACTCTCTATGATGTATCAACAGATACAATCCCTCACTACTTTCTGCAGCTCGCAGAGATACATTTTGTATGGGCGTTTGTCCAAACAGCCTTCCATCGATATGTATCGTGTCGTGAAAAACCGTAAACTGCTGTGCTGATGCGGGTAGCAGAAAGCACAAGAGAGCGCATGTTATCAATTGTTTCATCTTCTTATTTACTATTTAACAATTTACAATTTACGATTTATCTACAATTGAACTATTTACTATTTAGTCATTTAAGTCCCCCTCGGGGGATTTAGAGGGGCTTCTTATTTCTGCACTCGCTGCTCCAAGATTTTCCTATTGTTATTGATGAAATATGTGATTTTAATCTTCTTACCTTTGATGTCAATATTAATCCCATCGCGAGTGTCTTTATTGTATACCATCGATATCGCCTGATTATCATCCCTATTACCTATCATCGTTGGAAAATCAATAACACGATAACTGCCTGCACATAGTTGCATCAACTGCTTTGTCTGACCATCCTTGTAGGAAGTGAGGCAAATGCCATTTTTTGACATTGTAATGAGATAGATTTGTCGTCTATAGATGAAGGCATTGAGTATATCTATCGATTTGTCTATTGTGAACAATACAGGAGGAATGGGGTATCTACTGTTATCCATTTGTGTATAACGCTCACCTCCGTAAATCTTTCCCTGTTCAGGATGTTCAATCTCCCATATCTTCCATCTGCCAAAGAGATAATAACAGCGACCCAATTTGAGGATTCTTCTTGCGGCAGACCTATAAACATGTCGCAGACCTGTCCGCTTATCCTTGAACATAATATATCCACTACTTGTAAAATAACTATTTACCTTATACCAACTGTCTTCATAGAACAGATCATCAGAAATCACTTTATCGCGAATCGTCCAACTGATCGTATCGAGGTAGAAATCATGCATGTTTTCAGCAATAAATTTTTGTTCCTTTCCAAGAATCATTCCGTATTCGTAGAGGTCTCGCTCATAATAGTCACGAATATAGTCTTCATTCCTTTTCAATATCAGTGAGTCGTTACGTACAAACATACACTGAACGACATCTTTGTCCGAATGGATGAATTTTGGGACTTTAATGTCCTTCACGATGTTTCCACGACCATCCAATGCGATAAGGTGTTGGCTTTCATCTTTCAAATGCGCCAACAGAAACCAGCGCTGATGATACCTCACAACCTTGGTTATGATATTATGGGAAAGGTATTCAAGTTTTGGCAATACGATTGTGTCGTAAGTCACCGTAAACTGCTGTGCTGATGCGGGTAGCATCAAGCACAAGAGCGCGCATATCATTAATTGTTTCATCTTCTTATTTACCATTTAACCATTTACGATTTACCATTTCACTAACCGTTAACCGTTTTATTTCAATTTTTCAATTCTTTAATTTTTCAATTTTTATTATTTGACTATCGATGACTATCACTGAGATATTGGTCAGGCAGGATGAGGGTGCGATAATATGCAATGAGGTCGTTGATGGTAGGACGCAAGGATTCAAGCCCTACCTCGTCACGTTCTTCCACATACATCATAATTTTACCAAAAGTTTTTCCAAGCTCCAACTGGTGCTCGTCGAAATCTTGTGTAAGACGCATCCGTTTGCTGCGACAGAAGAGAAAGGCACGTGTGCCGTCAATAAGGTGTAGGCTTTCATCCATATTCAAGGAGGTATAGTGAACAAAGGATACCAAACTCTTAATGGAATCCATTAACGTATCGTCCACTTTCATGTGTATGGATGTGACTTCGGGTTTCGTTTTTGGATCGTAATAGAAATTGATATTGCTCTTCATCACCACCAACTCGCTGTTTCTACTCACCCATTTTATTCCGCTATCGCCATTATCCACACTCTCTTCGTCTGCCCTATACAGCAACGCCTTCGGGGGGTCGAACGTCGGATCGACAAGATACAACATCGTATATTGTACATACATACTGTTGCCCTTGTAGATGCAATTGTGTATTCTATTCTTTTTCTTATCATACTTATCAGTTAACTTGTGCAGCCTTTTCCAAGCCTGCTCATCCTCTGTTCCCTCTGCTTTCTGAGCGTACTTCTTATATTGACTGTTGTATTTCTTACTTGCCTCATCCAGTTTCTTATAAAGTTTGACACGGTCCTTTGTATACCACTTCTCTGCATTCTTATCGGCCTCACACAAGAAGAAGCGGTACTTCCTGTTAGCATCTTCTATGTCCAGAAAACCAGCATTAATCAGCCTTGCAGTCGTGAACCGCGGCTCCTGTGCCCTGCTGCTTAATGTAGCTAAAGCAACTACCATCATTAAAATAAGTCGTTTCATATCAATTATTTATAAATGAGGTATCTTAGACGCATTTTTGTTCCTTCGACCGTGAGGATGGCATTGTTGGTGGTCTTGCGGTCAATAAACATGAGCAGGGTGTGGTCTTTTGGGCTATCACAATCGCGCATATAGCTCTGATAGATGTATGGGGTGTAATCGCAACCTAACTCCATTACTTTGCTGATGCTGCCATCCTGATAGGAGGCAAGACAGATACCCTCTGCAGACTTCATGATCAGGTAGAGTCGCTTTTTCAGCATAAAACTGGTATAGACGTGCTCAGGAGTCTTTATCAATGCGGCAGGTTTGGTATATAATTTCTTGAGATCGACATCCTCGCACCTTTCCCCTTGATAGATGTGTCCTTTCGTGGGGTCGCTGATGCACATGATGCTATCGACACTTATCAGATAGTATCCGTCCTTCTGCTTGTACACACGGGTAGGCGTACATCTGTAGATATATTCCTTACCCGTCTTCTTTGTCAGGAACCGCGTGTAGGTGCCCCATTCACCGCAAGGCCAAATCGATACCTTATATTGCTTATCTTCATAGATATGGTCGTCAGCAAAGGGAATTTCTCGCCACAGCGAAGCTTTTTGGTCCCAATAGTAGTCACAGGTGGCCATTTCATCGTCTTTGTAACCATGCTCTTTTTCCCATTTCACCGTGAATACAGAAGTGCTGTACGAGCCATGAGTGCGAAGTATGAGCGAATCGTTGCGGACAAACAGCCCTTCACCTCTACTGATGTTGTACGTAACATCGTCAGACAACGGAAATTGCTGAATTTGCCCCATTTCATCGAGCGTCAGCAATTGGTTGAATCTGCATTTGCCATCCACCCGAACTACACCCTTGCTGTTATATAGGCAATAAATCTTGTCCTTCTGTTTCGCGATGAAGGACAACTTATGAGCAAACGTACCAGAACATGCCATATCTGTGGTATCTACTTTGACGGTATCTACTGTAAGCGTAAACTGCTGTGCATGAAGTGCCTGGCACAAGGCAAATACACAGAAATGTAATAAAGCAAATCGTTTCATATTCGTTCATTTTTTATAATCTAATCCCATAAATCGATGATTTGGTCAGGCAACATCAGCGAACGGTATTCTGCAAGCAGGCTATTGACGGTAGGGAGTACCGATTGCAGCAGGTTGTGATCGTTTGTCTTAATTGCCTCACAAATCCTCTCGAACACCGATTCCAATTCACGTTGGCGAAGTCCACCGCTATCATGTGTGACAGCCATCTTACTCCCAGACATGAAGGTGTAACCAGTTCCGTCCAGTTTCGTATGTATGGGGTCCATATATGCGGCAGTATAGACGGCCAGACGTGCTAACATACAAATGGAATCCGATACAGCCCTGTCTACCTCCATCACCTGTACCTTTATCTTGGGGTTATCGTCGATATGGAAATAGATGTTGATGTCGCTCTCCAGCCGTTCCAGATAATCGCTCTTCTCAGTTTTACTGCCTCTTCGGAAACTAAGCCCATATTCGGTAGCGAACGAGGGATGGGCAATAAACACCACATAATGATAAGGAGTGTGGTCGAATATCCAATCGTCCTTCTTGTTATAACTATCGTATAGCAGTTCAGCCAATTTCCTGTTTTTGTCTGCTTTCATCCGTAGTCGTTTCGCCTTCGACCGATTGCCAAGACTGTCCTTATCTATCAGATAAGCCTGATAATCCTGTTTGCCAGCCTTTAATTTCAATTTACGATACTTCTTGAGATGATCAGTACTGTACCACGTGATGGCTTCCATATTACCTTCGTACCTGAAAGCCTTTAAGACCTTCTGCATGTAAATATCCTTTTGGGTACCGAAAGGTTCAGCATACGTCTGCAATCGTGACGTGCGAGGCTGGGCGTGAAGACTACAGATGTTCCAACCCAGCACGACAGAGATAATCATAAGTTTGTACATCATAAACTACATTTTTTGGTTTTTACAGCTGCAAAATTACAACAAATACAAGAACCCACCAAAGAATTTAGTTTACAAAAAATTTACATTTTTCCGAATTTCGTCCCTAAAATCCCTACTTTCGTCACTTTTTGCCCATTTCATCGAAAAATAAAATGGTGCACTTTTCATCACGAAAGGCACACCTTTTCTCTCTTATTCTATCTAGAATCAATACGAGAACATAAATTACTCTTATTTATATTAACTAATACATCTATTTTGAATTTAATGTTGATAACTCTTTTCCTTGTCGCGATAAGTAGTGATCTGGGGTACTGCTGAAATAATGCTGGTCAGTATGAAGCTCAGGGTTCACATTAACATAGTAGAGAGGCTCACTATTCGGGAAGTACTCTGTGGTATATAACGTATCGTTTCGCAAGCATAACTCCATACGGAACTCCTCAGCAAAATCCTCTCCTGATTGCTGATGAATCAGTTTCAAGTGCATACCATCTTGTTCTATCGTGCAATGATAGTATGCCACTAAAATTGGGTCGCATCGCTGAGGATATACCAATGTGTCACCCTCGAATATGTAATGTGTGCATACATCGTTATATGTGGAGTCGTAGGGATAGCAGTCACGATGGGTGGAAACGTATTCCCACGAACCTTGCAAGGCTGCCAATAGCTCGAATTCAAATATCTTTGAACTTCGCATTTGGTGTTCAGACAGGGCATAGGGGGTTCTGTCGGCATCTGTTGTCACGAAGTCATCAATATACCAATCGTCTGTACGATGCAGGTCGAGTTTCACAGGGATGTCGTTCCCCATATTCGTGATGGTGATATATGCGTATGCACGATATTCTCCTTGATAGATACGAACAGAATCTATCTTCATCGACACCTTCAAGGGGTTTTTTACTCCCCCTAAAGAGGGTTTGGGGGTCTTTCCCATAATCCAATGATTGTAATCGATGAGACCTTTCTCGTCATGACTGACGGCTATCGAATCGGAAGTGGTTATAATTTCTGCGAAACCTGATGTTAGGTATGCGCTCGTATCGAAATTCGGAATGTTGCTGTTCTTGTTGTACCACCCTAGTACCTCATCGTAGATGCTTGTCACTCGTTGTATAACGTTTTCTGTCAGTTCATCATATTGCACCACAGTCAACCCCACACTTGCCGCATCCTGTGCTCTCTGGTCGTCTTTTGAGAATTTCGCAACCAGCAATATGGCTATCAGCAAGGCAGGAAGCAGATACAGCAGTTTAAGGAGTGACTTACGTTTGCCTTCTCCACGAAACATCATTGCAAGGCGGCCCTTTACCTCACTTTGGTTGAATTCATTTGCGATTGTACGTTTCATGTTCCAATATTTCATTTTTTGTTTACTTCAATTACTTTGTCTAAATCCTTGAAGGTGCTGTTGCCGTGAAGGTCGATGTAGCCGTATTTGCCATTCAGGCGAACGAGAAGGATACCAGGCTCGCAATACATCTCATCACGATCCCAGTGATAATCCCAGTCGAGTTCTAAGCCTGGTTCGAAGATACAAGGAATGATTATTTCTCCTTTTTTATTGATGAATCCCAGTTTAAAATCCGATTGCACGGGGGCAATACCATGCTTGAAATCGCCAACTCTGTCATATCTATGCTGGAACACTTCGTTTCCTTCATGGTCAATAAATCCCCAGCTCTTGTTCTCGAACATCACAGCAGCCACCCCCTCAGAGAACGGATGTCCATAACCATATTGGAACGGAATGACTATCTTTCCCTTTTTGTCAATATAGCCCATCTTGTATATGTCAAAGACTGGAGCGAGTCCTTCGTGGAATAAGCCGGGACGAAATTCGTAATAGTAATCATCTCCATAGGCGAAGTACCAGTCGAACTGGGGCGTTATCACCATGTCGCCTTTTTCATCAATGAATCCCAAACTTCCACATATTTCAGCTGTTTCCCAATGTTTTTCAACCCCCACAGCTGCCAAACCTTCAGAAAATGGCATTGCAAGCGAATATTTACCAAGCGGCACTAACACTTTCCCGTCTTTATCGGTAAATCCGACTTCATAACGAGTCTTTTCAATGCCATTTGGGTAGTATTCACCCGTATTAATACGATGGAAGAATTGTCGAGGAACATCAGAATCTCTTTGTGCGAGGACTGCCGTCAGCGAATCGGCTTCGTTTCCATCTCTATCTATATAGAACAAACGATCATTCATTGTTACCGTCACATAGCCATTCTTAAAGCTGTTCATGCTTGAATATTGGATTGGCGTAAT
>JAFZYE010000065.1 GCA_017616445.1 Bacteroidaceae bacterium | reverse complement strand
CACCTTTAAGGGCATTTCTGATGAATGTGTTCTTATCGTTCCAGCAGGCAAAAAAGATGCATACATTGCAGCTGGATGGACAGACGAAGTATTCAAGGGTGGAATAAAAGATGTAGATGAAACGAATTTCATTGAATTTGCCGATACAAATGTAAAAGCAATCTGTGTTGCAAATTGGGACGCGAATAACGATGGTGAATTAAGTGAAAGTGAGGCGGCGCGAATAACTACGTTAGGTGAAGTATTCAGAGAAAACACAGGCATCACTTCGTTTGATGAATTAAAGTATTTCACAGGATTGACATCCATTGGTAAACATGCTTTCTATGGATGTACGGGGTTGACATCGATTGAGGTGCCAGACAACATAACAAGTATAGGAGAATCTGCTTTCTCGAGGTGTTCAAGCTTGACTAGCATCTCAATCGGAGAGGGCATAAAATCATTTGGGAGCTATGTCTTTGACGGTACAAAACTTACAGATGTCTATATCTATGCAACAGAAGTTCCATCTACAGGCAAAAGTATTTTCCCCAACCTCCCAACAGCAACATTGCATGTACCTGAGGCATCAGTCAGTGCATATCAGGCAAAGGAGCCTTGGAAAAACTTTTACAGAATCGTAAAGATTATGCCAATGTTCACAGTAACATATATGATTGACGACGAAGTATATAAATCATACAAAGTTGAAGAAGGAGCTACAATTATTCCGCCAGAAATTCCAACAAAAGAAGGTTATTCGATTGTATGGAAAGACCTTCCAAGAACAATGCCTGCACACGATGTGACAGTATCAGGAACCTTCAAAATTAACAGCTATAAGGTAACCTTCATGTATGGTGATAATGTGCTGACAACGATTGATGTGAACTATGGCGAGGCAATCGAGTTGCCAGAATCACTCAATAGCGAGCGCTATACATTGATTAGTTGGAAGGATGTGCCAGACACGATGCCAGCTCATGACGTTACTATCTATGCTGACTATGTAGATGGTATCAGCACCATCGCAGCCGACAGAAAGGATGAGCAGTATATCCAGATGAATGGTATGTACACGAACGACCTGAAGCAGGGATTGAACATTATCCGCACACAAGATGGCAAGACCATGAAGGTGTGGGTGAAATAGAAGACCCCCTCCGACTCCCCCTCTATGGGGAGAGGAAAGAGACGTGAACAAAGGCAGGAGAGTTGATAGCTCTCCTGTCTTTGTTATGGCTTATAAAAACCTCTCTATTTATTTGGTAGCGTTACATACCATTGTTGTTCATTGTATATTTCTAGTCTTCCATAGCTCCTTGCGGCTTCCATGAGGGCATCTTCAGTGGTGAACTGCTGGTAGTAGGTACAGTTGGTGACGATGGTTTGGCGTGAGGCGTGCTCTTTGACCACATGAACCAAACCAAAGCCGGACATGTTGTCGGAAAACAATGGGCTGGTCAGGACAAGATGGCCTTCATGGACGGCGACCTTCACTCCATCAGTAGGCTGTCTCAGGTCAATCACTTTTGTCTTGATGGATGGGCCCTGATCCTTTTCTACTTGCTGAAACACATAAAGCAGCAATTCACCTTTCTGGGCATCTGCCTCAGTGAGGGTGGTCAGCAAAGCTGGCTCGCCTTGATACTCTCCCAGTTGATAGTCGAACGAGGGTAGGGGACCATCGCTCACAACCATTCCCGGTTGTAACACGGCATTAAATTTCCCGTTCTTCGATTTGGGTAGGTACACATCTGGCAAATTGTTGTTTGCAGCCAGGAACTGACGTTGGGCAGACGACTTCTCGCCTTCAAAAAACACCTTTTCCGTCAGCTTCATAACCATCCACAGATGATTCCGATTCAGGAAATGCATCATCTGTTTAAACTGATCACCCGTCTTCCTTTTATTCTTGATGTTGCATGCCGTACGAACCATCTGTTTCCCGTCTTGTTCATAGTAGGTCATCGTTCCGACTTTCCCAACAATCATTCCATTGATTACCTGTGCCATATCTTTTCTTTTTGTGTTATTATTCAGTCACTACTCTGTTTTGGTTATGTTTCAATTTCTTCTTTCAATGATTCTGCCCATTTCAGCACCCTAATTCCTCTTATATTCCTCTTATATCGCTCTCATATTTCTCTCATATTCCTCTCATATTCCTCTCATATTCCTCTCATGTCGCTCTCATATTCCTCTCATGTCGCTCTCATATTCATCTCCAATTCACCTCCAATTTACCTCCCATCTTTATAGGTTAGATATAGGGTAGATGTAGGTTGGTTCTTCGGTAGTTCTTCGGTAGAGCTATCATTTATATGCTATAGAGAGAGGATAGAGTGAACTTTGACAACCATATAAGATGGATATGATGATTGCCAAAGAAGCGTTGTTGCTGAGAATGAGAATGCCTTTTCTGTTCATAACTTAGTGGCTATTATCAATTTTGCTACAAATATACAACTTTTTTCTAATATATTTCTAAAAACTAGAAGAATTGTTGTTTTTTACCCTCTTTTTCTTCTTTTTGCCCCTGTTTTGCTAAGTGGAGATTTATGATCGCTAGTTGATTGTTTGATAAAAAAGTCCTACGGAGAAAAAGCAGAAGTTGTCGTTTCAAGTATAGAATCTAGAGTCTAGTGTCTAAAATCTCTAAATCTAGAATTTTTTCGTGCATTTCCATTTTTTTTTTCGATATTTTCGGAATCAATAGCCTACTTTTTATGCATTATGCATTATGAATTATGCATTATTTAAGTTTTTCACTTTTCGTATTTCATTTTTTTTGTATCTTTGCCAAAACTATTGCATCAAGAATTATTTCTAACTATAAATATGCTACAGCTATGAAAAGAAACGTCATTCTAACCATCTGCCTGACGATGGTCTTCGCCGTCGGGTGGGCGCAGCCGCCTCATAAAGAGGTGGGCTATGACAAATCCTCGAACATGCTGACTACAGTGGCCTATGGCTATGGCAACTCTGTGGACCAGGTTGTCTTTGCGGGGAAGGACCAGACTTCCATCAAGGTCAACAACTATGGTTTTCCTACGGAAATAGTCAACAGCGTGTCCACAGTGGACTTCCAGTATGCAGGCACGAGTTCGGTGACTGTGACTCAGACCGTCAACGGTGAGAAAAAGACCGAGAAGGTGTCGCTCAACAGCGATAAGGTGCTTAGCTTCCGCGAAGAGTACAACAAATTCAAGCAGAACCCTTCGTTGTTTGACAAGATAGACGGCTTTCTCTCTAATGGGGGAGCAAAGATGATAGGCAATGTCCTCGACTTGATTTCCAAAGATTATGACGGCAGCATCAGTCTGTGTTTTGAGGAAGCCCTCAATGCCGCAAAGAAAACCGACAACCCCATCATCCCCATCAGTACGCTCCAACAGTGGAAAGATTTGGCCGATAAGATTAAGATTCCCAGCCTGAAAGATTTTGTCTTTGACAACTACGACAACATTTCTGAGACTGTGGCCGACTATATCTATAAATGGGAAATGGAGAAGTACAAAGAGCAGAAGGAGGCCAACCGCACGAAGACGGAGGAACGACTCGAACTGGGCAGAAAGCTGTTGGAGCAAGGTCATAGTCCCGATGAGCTGTCGCAGCTGATTGATCAGGCATTGAATCCTCAGCCCAATAATGGGCAAACGGATAAAGGCAATGGGCAAACGGGTGGTCAAGTGAATAAAGGACAAACGGATCAGGGCGGAGGACAAACGAGTGGTCCGGCTGCAGGAGGTCCTTCACGAGGATCGAAGGAGATGCTCGAAACCGCCTATTTCTATTTCGACAACCCCGATGGCACCATCGAGTCCTTCCCAGAATACTGCTATCCAGGCTTGAGAAACCGCATGATGAGCATTTCGTCGTCGAAATATGCTACTCCGATGAAGAACGAAAAGCTTGATGGCACGCTGAAGCGGTTTGAGAACGTGCTCAATCTTTACTTCGGACGCCAGACTCGCACCACGGTGTTTGTCTTCGACGGCCAGGAGTCGGCCAAAGCTGCCATGATGACCACTATGGTCTATTCGTCGTCCATCCTCGGGCTGTGGGCCGCATTGGAAGACGGCATGCGAGAGAAGTTTAGCAGTGAACTTAAGAAAGCGAATATTGCTCACACCACGAGCGCCACTTGGAAAGACGCCATCAAGCAGGGGAAACCTGAAGAACTGACGTTTAATGGCCACGAGGGCGGGCGTATCGTGAACAAGATAGACTTGAGCAACTCATGGCTGTCGCTCCTCGCAGGTGCAAACATCGAGATGGTGTTCGACAACTACTTCTATTACGATGAAGAGTACGACAAGATGATAGGGGTGGTGTTCGTCTATTCTGAGGTGAGCAATCCTAAAAACAAATACGAAGCTATGGCCTTTGCAGCCATCAAGGCGCTTAGTAGTGCAATGGGCTATACCGATCCGACGACGGGTAACACCACACTGGCCTCGATGTTTGAGCATCGTGACATGATAGACTTCTTCAAGCAACATTTCCACCTGAAGAAACAGACGACGACAACGAACCCTCCGAGACCTCCAAAGAAGTGTATTGCCAACTATGTGGGAACACCCCAGAGGCCTGTGATTGAATTGTGTGGCGATACAATAGAAATCGACATAACAACCTGGATATGCGGCTTACCTGGACCGGAAGATCCTCCAGGTAAAAAAAATCCGCCTGTTGATCCTCCAATCATTGATGACCCTCCAATCATTGATGACCCTCCAATCATTGGTGATCCTCCAATCATTGGTGACCCACCAATCATTGGTGATCCTCCAATCATTGATCCTCCTGGAGAAGATTTGGGAAATGGTCAGATAGCTTATTCGAAGGTCAAGTATGCTGTCATCGGACAACTCAACCAAGCAAGTGTGGAGAAACCTTTTGCTGAAAACGACAAGTACATCTATTTCATGCAATCGACGTATGGTGATAATGCTGTGCTGGCGGTAGATAAGAAGACAGGTGAGCTGAAGGAGGTAGTGCCTGGCAAGCGCAAGGGTGACCGACCGGGTATCATCAGCATAGGTGCATACGGCGAGGATCTCTACCTTGATGTAGAGGGACGAGGTATTGTTCGTTATGACGGGAAAGATGTAAAGACGTCGGAACTGATCAGTGAGATAGACCGTGGTTTCATGGATAACTTCAAGAAAATCGTGCTTTCGCCTAATGGACGCTATCTGGCATACGGCGGACAGAACTGCCTCAATTTTGTCTTCGACCTGAAGGAGGGCAACAAACTCGTCAAGAGCTTCCACGACGGACTGGAAGACTTCCTCGTAACTGACGACGGCGACTTCTTCGGTGTGAACAACTATCGTGCGCTGGTCTATCGCAATAATGGCAACACAGATGGCGACCCAACCAGCGTCGTAGAGATGAGCGATCTGCTCAAAGACAAGCCGCTCGCCATACGCCAGATGGGCGATGATGTCTATATCGTAGGCGGAAAGAGGGTGATGAAGACGGCTGCCAAGGAGTTCAAATGGACTGAGACGGCCAGCATCTCATCCGACGGTCTGAGGCTATTCGACGGAGCATTAGGTGCAAAAGATTCAGGTTTCGCCTATATGACCGACAAAGCCCTGAACCGCTTTATCCACTTCAGCGTCTCAGGCAAGACTCCAACCTTGCTGAAGAAACTCTCTACAGGCATTAATGTCGGCAGACGCGATCCGCTCACAGTTGAAACAGCCAGCCTCATCCATATCGACGGCATTGGAAACATCTGGATGGTGGAGCAGTCGGGTGCAGGCTTCGTTGTGGTATATAACCCAAGAGGTATAGCCAATCTGAGGGATCTTGCCGGCAAGTTTGTGAAACAGAAGTAATGCGGAGCTGTTACAGAGACTTTCTCAAAACAACGATGAGTCGACTCGGAACGGGTCGGCTCATGTTGTTCAAATGAGTTGCCTCATCTGACAGGGAGATTTTATTATGGCTTATTCGAATGCAAATAGTGGGGTTGAGAGGTAGCGCTCGCCTGTGTCTGGGAGAAGGGCTACGATGGTCTTGCCTGCATTCTCTGGGAGCTTGGCCAGCTCGAGTGCCGCATGGAATGCCGCTCCAGATGAGATGCCAACCAACAGACCTTCCTTGCGAGCCAACCGACGTGAGCCTGCAAAGGCATCTTCGTTGGTTACGCGAACAATTGCGTCAACATACTGGTTGCGGAAGTTCTTAGGAACGAATCCTGCGCCAATTCCCTGAATCTTGTGAGGACCAGGATTGCCGCCAGAGAGAACAGGTGATGAGTCAGGTTCTACTGCAACAATCTTGACGTTCGGATTGTGCTCCTTCAGTCCTTGTCCTACACCGCTCACGGTACCTCCAGTACCTACTCCGGCTACGAAGATGTCGACCTTACCGTCTGTGTCGTCCCATATTTCCTGAGCTGTGGCAAATGTGTGGATTGCTGGGTTAGCAGGGTTGTCGAACTGCTGGAGAATGCGTGAGCCTTCGATGTTTTGGTTCAACTCGTTTGCTTTAGCGATGGCACCTTTCATGCCCTCTGCTCCTGGAGTCAGCACGAGTTCAGCTCCCAGTGCTTGTAACAGCTTGCGACGTTCGATACTCATGGTGTCAGGCATCGTGAGGATGAGGTGGTAGCCCTTGATGGCACTAACCCACGCAAGTCCTATACCTGTGTTTCCACTTGTCGGTTCGATGATGGTCGCACCTGGTTTGAGTGTGCCGTCTTTCTCGGCTACGTTAATCATCGACAGAGCGATACGATCCTTTACACTACCACCTGGGTTGAACAACTCTGGCTTTACTACGAGATGTGCCTTCAGGTTCTCTTCTTTCTCAATATTTGATACCTCGAGCAGAGGTGTGTTGCCTATCAATTCGGCAAGACTTTTACGAATATTTCCCATAATTTTATTGACTATTTATTAATTTTCAATTTACGATTTGTTTCCAATATCATCATTTAGCTATTTACATTTTCTCACATTCTACTCCCCTCCTCATCCCCCTCAAGGGGAGAGAAGGGAGGGGCTGTGGGAGGGTCTTTTATTATTTAAATTTTACTAAGCGCCTGATCGAGGTCAGCAATGATGTCATCGATATGCTCTACACCAATAGACAGACGGACGGTGGTTGGAGTGATATGCTGCTCTGCCAACTCTTGTTCGCTCAGCTGTGAGTGAGTGGTGGTGTAAGGATGTATCACAAGACTCTTCACATCAGCTACGTTGGCGAGGAGTGAGAAGATCTGCAATGAATCGATAAACTTCCATGCATCATCCTGAGTACCTTTGATCTCGAAGGTGAAGATGCTGCCTCCACCGTTAGGGAAGTACTTCTGATAGAGTTGGTGATCTGGGTGAGATGCGAGTGCTGGGTGGCTCACGCTCTTTACCTTTGGATGGTTTGCGAGATAGTCTACAACTTTGAGGGCATTCTCTACGTGGCGCTCGATACGCAAAGGCAATGATTCTACACCCTGCAACAAGATCCAAGCATTGAATGGAGAGATGGTTGCACCTGTGTCACGAAGGATGACGGCGCGAATACGGGTTACGAATGCAGCTGCTCCAGCTACGTCTGCAAAGACAGCTCCGTGGTATGATGGGTCTGGTTTTGCGAGGGTAGGGTACTTGTCGGCATTTGCCTTGAAGTCGAACTTACCTGCATCTACGATGACACCTCCAAGACTGCTTCCATGACCACCGATGAACTTTGTAGCTGAGTGTACCACTACGTCTGCTCCGTGCTCGATAGGACGGATGAGGATTGGTGCGAAGGTGTTGTCGACGATGAACAGGATGTTATGCTTGTGAGCAATCTCTGCAATCGCATCAAAGTTGGTTACGTCGCTGTTTGGATTTCCGAATGTCTCTGCATAGATAACCTTGGTGTTAGGGCGGATAGCAGCCTCGAGTGCCTGGAGGTCGTTCACATTAACGATTGTATTGCTGATACCCTGAGTCGTGAGAGTATGGGTAATCAGGTTGTACGAACCACCATAGAGGTTGTCTGCTGCTACGAGGTGGTCACCATTCTGCAGCACGTTCTGCAAAGCGTAGGTGATAGCGGCTGCTCCAGATGCAACTGCCAATCCTGCTACACCACCTTCGAGAGCTGCGATACGCTCTTCGAACACACTCTGAGTTGTGTTGGTCAGACGACCATAGATGTTACCTGCATCGCGAAGACCGAAACGGTCTGCTGCATGCTGAGAGTTGTGGAATACATACGAGGTAGTCTGATAAATAGGTACCGCGCGTGAATCTGTTGTTGGATCTGCTTGTTCCTGACCTACGTGAAGTGCAAGTGTCTCGACATGTAATTTGTTTGTTGCCATAATTTGTTTCTCCTTTCTTTTAATTTGTTATTATTCTTATTTATTTTTAATTTAGCTATTTTACTATTTAACTATTCGTCTAACGTCTAAAATCTAACGCCTAAAGTCTAATTTTCGACTTTTGACGCTGCAAAGTTACGATTGTTTGTGCTTATTTTCCAAACAATTTTTGTAATTCAGAAAATATTACTACTTTTGCACTCGAATTGCAGAATAATCTTCTGTAACGAGCCGTCAAAAGCTCCTTTCGCAGAATGGCCATTTATTGTAAATTATACATTGTAAATTATGAATTATCTTGACGAGACCGATTTGCAGATCATGCGCGTATTGCAATCAAATTCCAGGTTGACCATCAAAGAACTGGCCAACGAAGTACATCTTTCTTCTTCGCCCGTGTACGAGCGCATGAAGCGTTTGGAACGAGAAGGCTACATTAAGAAATACACAGCTGTGCTCGACGTCGACAAACTCAATCAAGGCTTCATCGTTTATTGTAACGTGAAACTGAAACGTATCAACCGCGATATCGTGAATGAGTTCATCTCCCAGATTAACGAGATTCCCCAAGTGACCGAGTGCTACAACATCTCTGGTAGCTTCGACTACCTGCTCAAAATCCAGGTCCACGACATGAAGAGCTATCAAGACTTCGTCTTCAACACCCTTGGCACCATCGAATGCCTCGCCTCATGGGAGAGCACCTTCGTTATGTCCGAAGTGAAGAACGAATACGGCATCCGAATCTGAGTCCCAGTGTGGAACTAGGTATGTCAACCCCTCCCAATTTTATGTAGATAATTGTCAACTATCTGTGCATGAATTGGAGTATAGTTACCATAAATAGCTGCGCATTTGACGTGTTTTCCGAAATTATATCATTTTTTGATAATTATTTTTAGATAATTCTGTAATTTGTTTGGTTTTATTCCGAAAAATCACTACTTTTGCAGAGTTTTAGAAATAAAATAGGCTTTATGGACTTTCTGACGTTCAGGGAACGGATGTATCCGATGGGATGTTTCAACATCAATCAGGTGTTGTTATGGGAAAAGGATTTCGACCGTAACAACCTGACCCGTTGGTGTCGGAAAGGTCTGCTCATGAAGTTACGGAATCAGTTTTATGCGTTCCCAGAGTATCGCCAAGTGTCAGACTTCTCACGTTATGTGGCCAACCGCATCTATGCTCCATCCTACATCAGCCTGCACAGTGCCTTGTCGTTCTATGGGATGATACCCGAGGAGGTGGTACAACTGACGAGTGTGACCACTCTGAAGACTGCCAAGTTCGAGAACGACTTCGGCACCTTCCACTATCAGAACGTGAAGACACCACTTTATTTCGGTTATGAGATCAAAATGATGCAGAACGGGCGTGGCCTGCTGTTTGCCACACCAGAAAAGGCCCTGCTGGACCTGCTCTACCTGAATCCTTACTACAAGACGGAGCAGGATATGGAGGAACTCCGGTTAGACGAGGACTATATGCAAAGTGAGTTCAACAAGGAACGTTTCTCAGACTATCTCACACGAATTGGAAGCAAGGCTCTGGAACAGAGAGTACGTCGCTTATTAAAGGTTTATGGAATATGATTGACCTCGATTTTATACGCAGTTTCTTTCCTCCCGTTATTGCAAGGGAGAGTCGCTTCGACCGCTATATGT
>JAFZYE010000064.1 GCA_017616445.1 Bacteroidaceae bacterium | reverse complement strand
TGCAGGCGATGTCGAGATTGAAGGTGTAACCAAGGTGCTCCGCAAAACACGCGCATCGTTGGGCGGCATCAAGACCCGTCATCTGAAAGCTGATGTTGTGGAGCCTGCAGAGCTTCGCGTAGAGGAAGATACGCTAAAGACAAAGCAGCTGAAGAAAGTGAATTGAATCCAAGAATAAACTGTTATGGAAACGAAGAGTAATAATAAGGTGTCGAAATGGGCATTTGCTGCTTTTGGGCTGGTGTTGGTTTGTCTGACCTCATGTGTGGGCGGTGAGAAATGGACTCCTAAATATGAAGAGTGGCCTACTGACAGGATTGAAAGAATTACTAAAATAAGAATCCCTGAATACCAAGTCACCAAAGCATTTATAGGACCTACAACTTTCACAGGGGATTTTACAGACAGTCTTTATATTGAATTTGAGTCGATGCCATCAGCTGAGTTGTTTGAGCAGATTGATTCGCTGATTGCAGCAGGAAAATCTGGATGGCACAAAGACAACAACGAATACTCATACAATGTAACGTGGGGTAATGGAATCCCTGCTCCTGAAGGTGAAAAGGATGAAGAAGATCGCTTTTTTAAGTTGAACATAACTAAGGGAGAGAAGACAGGGCTAATTGTCTATGGAATGTGGTAAATGATTATGAAAACGAGATTATTAAGGTTAATACTATTTGCAGTGTCCGTCCTCGTGACGGGCGCTGCACCTCTCGCGGCTCAGCAGAAGGGGCAGAAGGTACTCGACGGAGTGTTCTTCAAGATTGAGAAAAAAGGACAGAAGCCTTCGTATGCATTGGGAACTGTGCATTATGTTCATGGCGACTACATGCATGAGATTCCTGGACTTGACTCCATACTCGGCACCATCACGTGTATGGCCTCAGAGATGGGGATGGAAGAGATGATTCATCCTGATCAGCAGGCTACAATGGCAAGTCTTATCGCAAAATTGCAGGGATTTGACTCCTCTAAATTGGAGCGTGAGATGCCTACGGTGATGCAAGAATTCCTGGATACCACAGGGATAGATGCCTACACCCGCTACCTCACACCACAGCAACTCGATTCGTTGGATCTTGTGGCAGACTATTACCAATTGAATGACAAAGTGGCGAGTATGTCGACTGTTCAGGGTGAGAAAGCCTATCGATATGCGCTTCCGTTTGTGCTCCCTTCTCTGTGGCAATCACTTACGATGTCGAAAATAACTCAGTTCTATAAAGATGTTCGTGGCTATACAAGCGACTATAAGCTGCTGGATCTCATGATTGCTACAAAGGTCAACGAAATGAACGAGGCGTATGCAGCAGAACATCCTGATGAGCAGCCACGTATCAAGAGTGTAGGGCTTGACAGCATCAATGTAATGGGCGCCTTAATTGACAGCCAGTCAGATATGATAAACCTGCTTCTGGATGACTTTAGTGCAAAGAATCTCGTAAAGTTGATTTATAGGGGAGGAGTGGCACAATATGAACTCAGTAACCAAATCGGCAAGATTGATTCCATCTACAGAAGTGGAAAAGGTTGTGAATTGATAGATTTTCTCAACGAAATGCCAGAATCCGATCGTGTATATGGCAATGATGTGCTTATCAGTGACCGTAATCGCTATTGGATGACCCAGTTGCCGCAGTTGATGAAAGACCGTCCAACCCTCATCGTGGTAGGATTGGCTCATCTGCTCAATACTCCAGGCAGCGAAGGCATCCTCTCAATGCTCCAGCAACAAGGGTATAAGATAACGAGAATACTCTAATCACAGTTCATATACCAACAACGATACAATAGCCTCGAGGTGATATCTTCGAGGCTTTTTTGCTTTTTTTAGCATAATTTGTCATTTTTCTGCACAGAAATTTGGAAGAAGAGAAAAAAATCATTATATTTGCCGCGGAAACTAATGTTACTAACGATAATTACTAACGATTAAAACCTGATAATCATGAAGAAATACTACCGTTTGTCAATTCTCCCAATTCTTCTTTTGCTGGCAATAGGGTGTAGCGAAGATTCTGTGAAAGCTCCAGAACTGGAGGTGACACCAACTACATTGGAATTTCCTAGCGAAGGAGGTATGACATCTTTTGAAATAAAGAGTAACACGAATTGGACTATCACTTGGGATAATCCCGATATGCTGGTTTCTCCAAAAAGCGGAAGTTACAACAAAACCATTACAGTTTCGTTGCCTGCAAGTTCGTCTATTGAGGAATTGCAGTATTTGATAGCAGTAAAACCTGAAGGTGGTGTAGCAACGAACGTGAGGGTGAAGCAGGCAGGTCGGTTTATTTCGGGTGATGTGACGTTGAAGGTCAACAATTATGCAGGAGTGATTTCGTTTGGTGGAAATCGTCAGGATCTTGATTCGCTTCGCATTATGAGTAATGTCCCTTGGTTGCTTTATGGCCCAGAATGGATTGAAGCCTGGGATGGTAATCGATGGGTGCCTCTTTCACAGACGAATGCCGTAATTAAGGGTAACCGTACGACAGAAAAGGATGCAGAGGGCACGATGATTCAACGTCTTAGAACGAAGGCTTCCAACACGGGCGAAGACTATAAAATGGCCGATTTGGTGCTGAAGCCCGCATACAGCGGAACGGATGTCCAGGTGACGTTAACGGCATTGCAATTGGGCAGACACATGGCTGTCCCGAATTACATTGCTGCCCTATCGGATGGCATCGCTACTGATTGGGAATACGGTATTGATGTGAAGAGTATATTGGCATACCTTTCTGATGAAGAGTTGGATGCAAATGACCCAGGAGATTTTGGGGAAGCTGATCCTGACGGAATTGCCTATTGGGATTCGCTTGAGGAGAATACTACCTATTATCTTTACTGCTATGGGATGGGTTCTGATTTTACAAGTATGGTACCTGTTCAGACTGGTAGTTCGATGAATCAACCATTAGCTGAGATTCAGAATGTCAACTTAGATTTCGATCAGAATGAATGGACATGGCAGGTGAAGATGAACAAATACTGTAGCGGCTATCGCATGTGGTCATTTTCCGAACTTTTTGATTATCCGGATATAGTGTTGGCTTGGTTCTTGGGACTATATACGCAAGACGAATCGATGTTGAGTGAATTCCCACTTTATACGACGGATAAGAGTTTCAATTGGATCATGGATTCACCTCAGCACATTCAAGTGGTAACTTGGGCAGGAGGAAAGGGCAGTAATCGATATGCTTCAGTGATTGATCGTTATAACAGCACAACAGATGAACGTTATATTGAGGCTCCGCGACGTGCTGCTAACGTAAAAACGAGTTTGGGTAGTATAACCATTAATCGTGATGATCTTAGAAAGTCAATCATTCGAATCAAGTAAGCAACCTGAATATTATGATGAAGCACGTAAAATATTTCAGCTTATTGGCATTGATGGCTTTGCTCGTTGCCTGTAGTGAGTCTTCTTCTTCGGAGCAGACTTATTTGGACGTGGATAAGATATCCATTATAATTCCTGCTGAGGGAGGAACAGAGACGTTGCGCATTTCCAGCAATAGCAGTTGGTCGATCAGGACTGACAACCTAGATCTTTCTGTTTCGCCCATGAGTGGATCTGGCGATGCCGATGTGAAGGTTTCGCTTCCAGAAACATGGGATACAAAAGAAAATTCTTGTCGTTTGACAATCAACACTTCCAATGGAGCTGTTATCAAGAATGTTGTTGTTACGCAGAAGTCAAGGTATCTTGAAGGTTTCGTTATGAAGGTCACCAATCATGTTAATGAAGTTACATTTGGCGGAGAGGCTCATCATGCTGATTCACTAGTCATACTAAGTAATATCCCTTGGCAGATAAAAGGACCAGATTGGATAGAGGTTTATAATGGTACCAGATGGGTTTCCCTATCACCTACTAAAGCTGTTTTCAACAGTGGTAATGATGTAAAGTTAGATGAGGCTCATACTGTTCAATTTCGTACGCATGGCAGAAACGAGTCGGACGATAATTTGGTTGGCACAATCTCTATCACTCCTATTTATGAAGGTAATGAAAGTTTTGAAATTGAGGCAGTTCAATTAGGAAGATATGGAGTGGTGCCTGATAGAGTCTTTAATTTGTGCCACAGCATTGCCTGCGCTTATTGGAAGGTGGGTGTTGCTGTTGAACGGTTCGCAGCACAGATGGCAAACGAAGCGTTTACAGAGGACGAATTGACAGATGACTTTATCAACGAATGGGGAATTTGGAGCCTTGATGACATCTGTAGTGTGGGGGGACTGGAAGCAGGAAAGGACTATTATATATACACTGCTGGTATTGATAAGGACGGAAAGTACCATCTGAATCATCGAATTATAAAAACGCAATCAGAAGCTAATCAAGCCTATGTGGCTATTAAGAATGTAGAATTCGATGGTAATCGTTTGGAATGGGATACTGAGATGAATGAATATAGTGCTGGTTATTTTCAACTCACCATAACCAATCTTCTTGATGCGACAGATGCCACACTCGCATTTCTAATGTATTCGAACAATCAAGATCTTCCCAGATGTCAGGAGAGTGGACACTTTGTGGTGAGAACGGATAATAAGGATGCACAGATTATCACCTGGGGTATCGCAAAAGGCTCCAACGTCCTTTCTGGACTATTGGGACGCTACAAAACCAACTATTACAATAGGGTGCCTGCACGAAAAGGTGCCCAATCTGCTCCAATCTTGAAGAAAGTATCTAAAGATGAATTAAAGAATGCTATAATTGATGTTCAACTAATTAAGTGACGCTTATGAAGAACTTGAAAACAATATTGTTGCTATGCATTGTGGCAGTGGTGGCAGCATGTAGCGAAAGTAAGTCTGATAATGACTCCTTGTCCGTATCAGCAGAAGTGATAAACTTTCCTGCGGAGGGTGGTTCGGCAACATTCCAGATTTCCTGTACAACCAGTTGGAGTGTGGTTTGTGATAATGAAGCTATCTGGCTGTCGCAGACTCAAGGAAAGGGAGATTGCGAGATAGAAATAGCGATGGGTGCTACCACCTCTGTTAAAGCTACAGAAAACCATATTATGGTCAGAGCGGACAATGGTGCGACTCGTAATATTTTGATTAAACAGGCAGGAGAATTGCTTTCGGGAACGACGCTATCAGTCACCAATAAAAATATATATATTGCATTCGGCGGTAAGGCTCATGATGAAGATTCGCTGATGGTAATGACCAATACTTCTTGGGTGCTGTATGGACCTGAATGGTTGGAGGCCTACTATGACGGTAAATGGGTTACATTGTCGCCAACAACAGCTAAAGTGAAGGGTGATGTAGAAAACAGCCTTACTGTAACTGTCAAACTGAGGACAGCTAAAGCCTTGGATCAAATTGACGATGTATTTGATGAGTTGTACATTAAACCGTCATATAATGAAAATATGGGGGAGAAATTCCAAGTATGTCAATTAGGTAAACATAGTGCGACCCCCAATGTCAGTGTTGCTTTAGCACATGGCATGGCTTGCGACTGGAAAGTTGGAATCGAAGTGACGGATATCTATTATAAACTTACAAAAGAAGTAATCCCTGCCAGCGAGATAACAGTAGAGGCTATACAGAAGTGGAAACAGGCTAAGCCGACGACTCTGAATAGTTGGAGAAATCTAGACGCAAATACATGCTATTATTTGTACTCGGCTGGCTCTGCAAACGGAACGGTCAAACATTACAATTCTACATATTGTATTACTCCTTCGGAAAGCAATCAGGCTTTGGCACCTATCAGTAATGTGGTGAAAAAAGGAGACTCATGGAACTACACAGTGCGCCCTGGAAGTAACTGCAAAGCATATGTAAAACTGACAACCACAAATTCTACGTATTTTGACGATTTCGATGCAGCATTGGCATGGCGGATCAACCGTTTGATGCATAATGACGCCACAACGAATAAATTCCCGCTTTATTCAAAAGCACTCAGTTGGACATATCATTCACCTGATCCATTGTTGATTGTCACTTGGGGCTTAGGACAAAGCGAAAATAGAATGTCAGGTTTAATCAGTCGTTATTTGACCAGCGAGCACAATTCTGCTCCTAACCGTTCGATGATGCTTGAGAGTGACGGACCAGACGAGAGATGTGAACCTATCGATATGGAAGAATTTGAGAGAAGTGTTACGATTATCAAATAAAATAAGCTAAACCGAAATTAATATGAAAAAAACTGTATTAGTATTAGTGGCTTTGATGTGCACAATAGGTGCATCAGCCCAAAAGTATTGGGACGGATCTCGAGCAGACAAGTTGTTTACGCTTGGTGTTCGTGCTGGACTCAATGTCGGAAAACAGAATGCATTGGACGACCAGGCAGACCGCGAATTTCGTTTGGGATATCAGGTCGGTGTGGCTGTCGACGTGAACCTTGCTCGCAGTTTTTCTATCAACACGGGTGTGTTGATGATACAGAAAGGTTGGAAGCAAGACTACTCAGACGCAGGTGGTAAGATTGATGTTACAGATAATGCTACCTATTTCGAGATTCCGTTGTTGGCATCGTATCGAGTAGAATTGTCCGACCAAGCTCAGTTCCAGCTGAATCTTGGCCCGTACTTCGCCTTTGGCGCTTTTGGAAAACAGAAAGTTGAAAGTAACTATAACATGGGTAATTCGGAGATTGACAGTTTTGATGAGTATCGTGGAAACAAGAAATTTGATTGTGGCGTTTCTATAGGTGCTGGCTTCACATTCTCAAAAATCTATGTGGGTCTCAACTATGAGCGTGGACTCATCAACATGTCAAGAGATACGAACAACAAGTTCCAGAATGGCGCGATTGCACTTTCATTAGGGTATAACTTTTAAAACGGTATAATGTATGAAAAAGATATTATTGCTATTAACCACCATATTGGTCGGTACAAGTGTTCAGGCACAGTCTTTGTGGGACACCTCTAAGCCTGATCAGACTTTCACTTTTGGTGTGCGAGCAGGTATAAATTTTGCCAGCAGCACGGAAAACCAGGCAACATCTACAAAGACAGGCGCTCATTTTGGTGTTACAGCAGATTACAACATCATCAAGAGTTTCTCTGTTTCTTCTGGGGTCTTCTTTGTCAGCAAAGGATTCAAAGGTAATTTCCCTGACCCTAATTTCGTGCCAGGATCCAATGCCTCGTCGAATACTGCCTCAAAGATGACGGCAAACTACATACAGGTTCCATTATTGGCATCGTGGCGAATTGAAGCTCCATCAGGGGTTCAGTTCCATGTCAATATAGGTCCTTACTATGCATATGGTATCAGCGGTAAGACTGATTATCAGTATTTCGACAGAAACAACATATATCGCTGGGATGACCAGGACACTTTTGGTGACAAGGGATTCTGGAAGCATCAGGATATTGGTTTGAGTGGAAGTGTAAATGTGCTGATTGGTCATTTCACGGCTGGAATAGGTTACGAATATGGATTCTCGGATGTAGCTAAAGTCTTTGGTAAGTTCAATACTCGGAATGCCAACATGACGATTGGCTATAACTTCTAAAAAGATGTAAAACTAACAAATCATTAATTATGTGTAAGACAATACCCCGAATGTTCGTGCTTGCTGTGCTGTTCTCCATGTCGCTGGTGGGACATGCTGTAGTACGTATTACCACTGGGGGCATACAGTACACAAGTACCAGCGACAATACTGTGACGGCTTGCCTTACGGTCAAGGCGATTGGCGATGTGGAGATTCAGGAGAACATCAAGATCAAAGGGAAGAGTTATACCACAACCTGCATAGGTGAGGCTTACTTTAAGAAAAACGAGTATCTCACGAGCATCGTGATTCCTAATACGGTGACAAAGATTGAGAAATATGCTTTTCGTGGCTGTTCGAATCTCTCGAAAGTTGTCATCCCTGATACTCCTTGCACAATCGACGATGTCGCTTTTGACGGCTGTACGGCTATTGCTGGTGTACGCACTCACTCCAAAGGTGGACAGATTGATTATCTGCTGGCGGTAATCGACACTTCGAACCCTTGTTTCACAAAGAATGTGGTTGTGATTGAGGAAGAGCCTGATGTTGCTCAGGTCATAAAAGTGGTACGCAAGAAGAAGGTGACTAACGCAGATGAAGAAATTGTTGAAGAAGAGGAGGAAGAAGAGATTGAGGATGTTGATATCAACATTCCAAAGGGACGTTCGAAGAACGAGAATACTTTTGCGTTGATTATTGGTAATGAGAACTACAAGCGTTTGGCTGCTGTTCCATTTGCAAACAACGATGCCAATATCTTTGCAGAGTATTGCGAGAAGACGCTTGGGATACCTAAATCCAATATCGAACTAGTGACTGATGCCACCCAGAACGATATGCGACATGGAGTATCGACCCTTGCCAATAGGCTTGAAGCATTCAACGGCGAAGGACGTGCCATTGTGTATTATGCAGGGCATGGTGTTCCTGACGAGAAGGATAAGACTGCCTATCTGCTTCCTGTTGACGGATTCGCATCCGATATCGAGAGTGGTTACAGTCTGGATAAAATGTATAAGACACTCAGTTCTGTTCCTGCTGAGCAGATTACTGTGTTCCTCGATGCTTGCTTCAGTGGCGCAAAGCGTGATGGCGAGATGTTGGCTTCTGCGCGTGGTGTAGCCATCAAGGTGAAGGAGACGGCTCCAGAAGGGAAACTTCTTGTATTCACAGCTGCCACAGGTGATGAGACGGCAATCTGTGATAAAGACCTGCATCATGGTATCTTTACCTATTATCTCTTGAAGTGTCTGCGCGACAATAAGGGACAGGTGCAATTGGGAGAACTCTCTGAATATGTTACCAGTAGTGTGAAGAAGCGTAGTGTCATTATCAACAGCGGAAAACTGCAGACGCCAACCGTGATTCCTTCGGCATCGATGAGCAATGACTGGAGGAATGCGACTTTGAATAAGTAGTTCTTTCAGCGGCGAAAAGCAATCAGGAGCGGTGCAAGGTGCATCGCTCCTGATTTATATATGCGTACCAAACGGATTTGGGTTAGAGGTTCTGGGGCTTGACTTCTATGTTCTTCACTTTTACGGACATCTCTTTGTCGCGTTTGCGAGCCTTGATGATCCATTCCTGGAAGTTCCCCCACGTCATCATGCGTGGATAGACGATACCTTCTTCTACCTGTTTGTTGAAGTCTACAGGTTTGCGGAACATGTTGGGCGAGAAGATGAAGTAAATCTGGTTGAAGTCGGACATTTCTTTGTCAGATGTGACGGTGTACTCGTCAATTTCCTGTGGGTTTTCTCCTACGGCATGATGGCTTTGACTGAACAGAATATACTCTGTCTGGTGGGTCACTTTGAAGAAACCGTCCTTATTGGCGCGATAGGGCAGCAGGCAGTAGGCGTTGTCTGAGTCGAGCAGATAGATGGCTAAGTAGCCGTCGATAGGGGCAGAGAAGCTGACGTAGATGTCATTTCCTGCTACGAATTCCTCACTCTCGTATTCAGGACTTGGTCTATTGCGCAGCACTTTTGCTACATAATCAATGGTGTTGTTGTTGATTTCTGTTGCATAACCTTTCACGGTAGCTTTCACCACAAACTTATCTCCATCGAGTGTTGTTTCTATTTTGGGAGCCTCTCTGTCGCCAATCCATTCGCCGTTGAGCTCACCTTCTCCACTCATCGACACAAACTTCTCTGTGGTTTTATTGCCTTTCTGAACGATGGTGCTGGCCGAAGCGTCGCTGACCAGAGTGCCAAACTCTTTTCTCAACGCCTCGATTTTGGCGTAATGTACAGCATTGCGCTTTGCATCCTCTAAACTCTCACGTTGGGCAGCTACGTAGGTGTAGGTGGCCTCCACCGACTTTTGCTTCTGTGCATTTGCTGTCATGTGGAAACAGATAAGGCTAAGAAAGATAATCAAATGTCTACTTTGCATCATATTGTTCTTTTTTACGGATTCATGATTGTGCTTGATTAGTAACAGCGCTGCAAATATACGGCATTTATTTGAAAGTACCAAATAATTTCTACTATTTCTTTTCGAGATTAAAACTGTAGATAGCCCATCAGTTCAAAATGCAGGGCTGTGAGGGTATCCTCTCAATGCTCCAGCAACAAAGAGGGGATTGTTACGAGGTCACTATAGATTTTTTGTTCTAACGCATCCTTTTTGTTCTAATTCCTAATGGATTTTTCTGTTCGTGGGCCACGAACCTGTGTTCGCCGCCCACGAACCAGTGTTCGTCGCCCACGAACCAGTGTTCGCCGCCCACGAACAACTTTTTTCTTCCTGCTAAGAAACTTTTTTCTCTTGGGATGACAAAAAAATAGCCGAAATAGTAAGAAAAAAGATTTGTTGGTAGTTTTCTGGTTTCACTTGTGGTATAGAATCCGCGTTAACTGCATAGGTTGTAGGGAAAATTGACGAAACATCAGCATGAAAGCTGGCAAAACTCACTTTTTCCGACTTTTTGTGTACATCATTGAATTCTTTTGTGTATATTTGCAATCGAAAAGAGATAGAACATGCGAAAGGCAAAAGATTACATAGAGTTGATTTCTGCACATAGTGAGGAACTGCGGACGCAATTTGGTATACGTTCGCTGCGCTTGTTTGGTTCTGTTTCTCGAGGTGAGCAGAGGGACGATAGTGATGTGGATGTCTGTGTAGAAATGGAGCCAAGTCTCTACATGCTTGCTCGCCTTAAACGCTTTTTGGAGCAATTGCTGCAATGCTCAGTTGATGTCGTGAGGATGCATAAACATATCAATCCGTATCTTCTTGAAAATATCGAACGTGATGGAATTTACGTCATTAGATAAACGCAATCGTGTAAAAGGAACTCTTGAGCAAATCAAGACGGCTATAGGACAGTTGAAGGAGTGGAATGAAGCTATCACTTCTTCAGAAGATTATTATGTTTCTCCTGAAGGGATGCAGAAATTGGCTGCAAGTTGTATGTTGATAGAGGCAATAGGTGAAGGCTTTAAACAAATCAATCAACTGACAGATGGAAACTTCCTATTTATGCGTCCTGAGATTCCTTGGGAAGATGTAATGGGTATTCGTAATCATATTGCTCATGGTTACTTTGATATAGATGGAGATGTTATTTTTTCATCAGTTAAAAACGATCTTGATGCTTTGGAAGAAGCAACAGATTTTCTGTTAGATTCTTTGGCTTAGACGAAAATAACCTAAATATAAAGACTTTTTACAACTATGAAACTAGACGGAAGACGCGAAAGCACAAATGTAGACGACCGCCGCCGGATGAGCGGTGGGGCCAAGGCCGGATTGGGCATTGGAGGTATCATTATTGCTGCATTGATAGCATGGATTAGTGGTGGAGACCCATTCTCTGCTGTGGTGGATACTGTGAATCAGAATGGCGGATTGGGTTCTGTCATTGGTGGTAGCACAGAGGTGGCTCAGGGTCAGCAACGTGAGTTCACAGCTGAGGAGCAAGAGCTGGCAAAATTCTCGAAGCAGATTCTCGCTGGAACTGAGGATGTTTGGACGCAAGTATTCAAGCAGAATGGGTGGGGTGAGTATGAGTACCCACGTATGGTGCTCTACACTGATGCCGTTCAGACCGCATGTGGAAACGGTTCTGCTCAGATGGGACCTTTCTATTGCTCTGGCGATCAGGCGCTCTACATCGACCTCTCTTTCTTCATGACCATGAAACAGTCGCTGGGTGCCGATGGTGACTTTGCTTACGCATACGTGATTGCTCACGAGGTGGGTCATCATGTGGAATACCTCAATGGAACATTGGGTAAGGCACATCAGCAGATGGCAAAACTCAGTAAGGAGGAGGCCAACAAGGTTTCTGTGCGTTTGGAATTGCTTGCCGACTTCTATGCAGGTGTGTGGGCACATTATGACAACAAGATGTTCAACTCGTTGGATGATGGCGACATCGAAGAAGCCATCAAGTGTGCTCAGGTCATAGGCGACGACTACCTGCAGAAGAAAGCGCGTGGAGTTGTGGTGTCTGAGGAGTTCACTCATGGTACTTCAGCACAGCGAATGCGTTGGTTCAAACTGGGACTTCAGACGGGTGACGTAACAAGAGGCGACACCTTCAGTCGAAGCGACAGCGAACTATAGGACCCCAAGGTGGAAAACGATTAATTGTCAACAACTAAAGGTGCCTTACATTTTCGAATGTAAGGCGCTTTTTTATGTCAATTTGCTACTTTTTGAGAGAAAATGCAGGCGTTTCATCGGAAAAAAGTCCGATGATACCTTCGGTATGAGTTTTTTTTCTTAACTTTGAATGCCGAATTGTGGCATTACCCTTGCGGGCAATGAAAAGTTGCCCTCTGAATACGCTGACTAAAATACAAAATATAGATGAATTATCAATGGAACTACAAACCCTCAACACCTCAAGAAGAGGAAGCTGCGCAAGAGCTGGCTGGTAAGCTGAATATCAGCCCCACCTTGTGTCGACTGCTGCTCAAGCGAGGCATAGCCACAGAGGACGAGGCGCGTAAGTTCTTCCGACCCCAATTGCACGACCTACACGATCCATTCCTGATGAGGGATATGGACTTGGCTGTGGAGCGCCTGAACGAGGCGATGGGCAGGAAGGAGCGCATCTTGATCTATGGTGACTATGATGTGGACGGGTGTACTGCGGTTGCATTGGTCTATCGGTTTTTGCAGCAATACTATTCGAACCTCGACTACTATATCCCCGATCGCAACGATGAGGGATACGGAGTGTCGAAGCAGGGGATTGACTATGCGTACGAGACAGGTGTGAAGCTGGTCATCATCCTCGACTGCGGCATCAAGGCCGTTGAGGAGATAGCTTATGCGAAGTCGAAGGGGATTGACTTCATCATCTGCGACCATCATGTGCCAGATGAGGTGTTGCCGCCAGCCGTAGCCATTCTGAACGCAAAACGCAAAGATGCCACTTATCCAGACAAGAACCTGTCGGGCTGTGGCGTAGGATTTAAACTGGTTCAGGCATTTGCTCTGAGTAACGGTATTGCTTTCAATACCCTGTTGCCTTTGCTGGACCTTGTAGTCGTAAGTATCGCAGCCGATATCGTACCAATCGTAGGTGAGAACCGCATTCTGGCCTATCACGGCATGCGTCAGCTGAACACGAAACCAAGTACGGGATTGAAGGCAATCCTGGACAACTGCGGGTTGACAGGCAGAGATGTGGTCATGTCGGACATCATCTTCAAGATAGGTCCGCGTATCAATGCCTCAGGACGAATGCAGAACGGTAAGGAGTCGGTATCGCTCCTCATAGAGCACGACCCGGAGGCCGCAAAGAAGATGGCAGAGCAGATTGACCAGTATAACGAAGAGCGTAAGGAGCTCGACAAGCGTATGACGGTCGAAGCCAGCAATCTGGTGAAGGACATCAGCAGCAACGAGGACGAGAGTGCGATTGTCATCTACAATGAGGACTGGCACAAGGGCCTGATTGGAATCGTGGCCTCACGACTGACAGAACTCTATTATCGTCCGGCTGTGGTGCTGACCAAAGCAGGCGATGAAATCGTGGGTTCTGCTCGAAGTGTGGCAGGATTCGATGTCTATGCAGCTATCGAGAGTTGCCGAGATTTGCTCATCAACTTTGGTGGACACACCTATGCGGCAGGTCTGTCGCTCAAGGCGGAAAACCTCGAAGAGTTCAAACAGCGTTTCATGACTTATGTGACGGAAAACATCAACCCAGAGCATATCAAGCCTACGCTGGAAGTGGATGCCCTAATCAACTTCAAGGAGATTACCCATAAGTTCTTCTCCGACTTGAAGAAATTCCGTCCGTTTGGTCCAGAGAACCCCAAACCCATCTTCTGCACCCATCAGGTGTACGACTACGGAACCAGTAAGGTGGTAGGTCGTGAGCAGGAACATATCAAGCTGGAACTCGTGGATAGCAAATCGAGCAATGTGATGAACGGTATTGCCTTCGGACAGAGTTCTGAGGCTCGCTACATCAAGACGAAAGGATCGTTTGATATCGTTTACACGATAGAAGAGAATACACATAAGCACGGAGAAGTGCAACTGCAGATTGAAGATATCAGGAGTGATAAGGGAGGTGCGTGATGACCTTTAGGGAGCTGTTGAAGGAACACTGGGGCTTCGATTCGTTTCGAGGCATTCAGGAAGAAATCATCGAAAGCATCGCACAAGGTAAGGACACGTTGGGGTTGATGCCGACAGGCGGAGGAAAGTCCATCTGTTTCCAAGTGCCTACGCTGGCGATGGACGGACTGAACATCGTGGTGACCCCATTGATTTCGTTGATGAAAGACCAGGTGAGCCGCCTGCGAATGAATGGCATCAAAGCCGAAGCTGTGTATTCGGGGATGATGCGTGACGATATCAGTCGAGCTTACGACAATTGTATCTACGGCAATTATAAGTTTCTTTACATCTCCCCTGAGCGACTTGGTTCTGAACTGTTCAGACAGAAACTCGCTCACATTCCGAGAATCTGTATGATAACGGTCGACGAGGCCCATTGTGTGTCCCAGTGGGGATATGACTTCCGCCCGTCGTACTTGAGAATCGTAGAGGTGCGTCATCTCATCCCGTATCATGTGCCTGTGCTGGCTTTGACGGCTACAGCCACTCCTAAGGTGGTGGATGACATTCAGGACAAACTGGAATTCAAGGAACACAATGTGTTCTCGATGAGTTTCGAACGCAAGAATCTGGCTTATATCGTCCGCCAGACTGTCGACAAGACAGCGGAAACGCTGAGCATCCTCCAGAAGATGCCGCAAGGAAGTGCGATTGTCTATACGCGTAGTCGCCGCCTGACGAGCGAGTTGGCGAAGTACCTGATTGCAAATGGCATCACAGCCGACAACTATCACGCAGGGTTGACGGATGCAGAGAAGGACTTGCGACACATCAACTGGTCGAAAGGCAGAAATCGGGTGATGGTGGCTACCAATGCGTTCGGAATGGGAATCGATAAAGCCGATGTGCGGTTGGTGATACACTACAATGTGCCCGATTCCATCGAGTCGTATTTCCAGGAGGCAGGACGTGCAGGACGAGACGGAGAGAAGTCATACGCTGTGTTGCTCTATAATCGGTTGGATGATTCCATCTTGCGCAGGCGTGTCAATGAAACCTATCCTGATCCGGAATACATCCGCCAGACCTACGAGGATGTGTGTCATTTCCTGCAAGTGGGGACAGGTGAAGGGTGTGGACGTACTTTTGACTTCAGTCTGGAGAAGTTCTGCAAGTATTTCCGCCATTTCGCCAATACTGCCAACAGCGCACTCAGATTGCTGAACAACGCAGGGTATATTGACTATGCGGAGGATAACGACTTCAAGTCGAGGGTGCATATCATCCTGCACAAAGAAGAACTCTATTTGCTCAATAGCCGCGAAAAGCAAATCGATACGCTGATACATGCACTTCTGAGGAACTACACAGGTCTGTTCGCCGACTTCGAGTATATCGACGAGAACTATCTGTCGCATCTCACAGGGTTGGATGTGGAGACAGTCTATCGAGTTCTGAAGGATTTGAACCAACGTCGCATCATCGATTACATCCCACGTCGTAACACGCCAACCGTGATGTTCCGCATAGGACGGGTGGATAAGGAGGAAATAGGGTTGCCTCCCTATGTGTATGAGGACCGTAAGGCTGATTTTGCACGCAGAATTGAGGAGATGATACACTATGCATCGGAAGACAACCAATGCCGTAGCAAGATGCTGTTAGCCTATTTCGGAGAACCCAAGGCTGAGGAATGTGGAGGGTGTGATGTGTGTATCCGCAAGAAGAAAATGCCGAAACAAGAGCAGCTGAAGATGCAGATGTCGCAAAAGATTGATGGAGTGCTGGCAGATGGTGAGTGGCACACGATGGCTGACCTCTGGGCTATCTCAGGAAACGAAGAGGATATCCGTGCAGCTGTGAAGTGGATGATAGCGGAGGAGGAAGTTGTGGTGAAAAGTAATAAGATAAAGAAGAAATAACAAACAAAATAGAATATGGGATTTTTCAAGACTTTATTCACAGGTAAGGAAGAAACCGAAGAGGAAAAACAGGAACAGAAGGTGAAGAACCAGTTCGATGTGTTCAAGTACGATGGCATTCAGGCTCAGCGCATCGGAAGGATGGACTACGCCCTTGAGTGCTATAAGCGTGCACTCGACTTGCAGGACGATACGGAAACACGCATGATTTATGCCAATGCGTTGATGAGTATGGACAATCTGGAAGCTGCTGCTGAGCAGCTGGAGAAAGTTCGCGAGAAAACACCTGAAGATTTGAATGTGTTGCTCCCATTGGCTGAGTTGTATTTCCAAATGGAGCAGTACGAACCTATGGAAACTCTTTGCAACGCAGCTTTGCAGGTAAATGATTCAGTCGCTGCTACACATTATCTGATGGCGAAGATGTATAAGGCAAAAGGTGATATGATTAATGCTGTTGCACAGTGTACGTTGGCTATTTCCAAACAACAGGAAGCACCCTATGCTGAGGCGTATTATCTCAGGGCACAACTGTTGATGGAGATGCAGCAGTTTACGGAAGCTGAGGCTGACATCGATGTGGTTCTGTCGCTCGATGAGGAAAACGATGAGTATCTGATGCTGAAAGGTGAGTGCTGTGAGGCATTGCAGAGACCCGAAGAGGCCAAAGAGTACTATCTGAAAGTGAAAGAACTCAATCCTTATATCACGAAGGCATATATCCGATTAGGTGCCATCCTGATGGCAGAAGGAAAGAAAGAAGAGGCAGCGAAGATTGTGGAAGAAGGTCTGCAACTGGCTCCCGAGGAACTGAAGAATGTGAATGGTGAATATAGCAACGTGGAGCAAGAGATGCGCGATGCTTACAAGGCAATGGATCCTCTGGGCTTCAACGTAGGCATTTAACAGTATGATGAAGACAAAAAATAAATTGCAAAATAATTCAATTGGAAATAAATAGGAACATCTTGGAGCAGCGAGCGCAGAGTCAAACTTGTTTGAACTATGCCGAGTCGTGACAAGATTGAACGAAGTTAAATCGTAAATTGTCGAATAGTAAATAAGAAGATGGAAACAGTATTAAGTGGAATGCGCCCAACGGGCAACCTACATTTAGGAAACTACTACGGAGCTGCTCGCAGCTTCGTGAAGATGCAAGATGAGTATAACTGCTATTTCTTTATAGCCGATTGGCACTCGCTCACCACACACCCCAAACCAGAGGATATACAGCGTAGTGCACGCACCATCCTCGCAGAGTATTTGGCATGTGGTATCGACCCAGAGAAGGCGACGATTTATATTCAGAGCGATGTGCCTGAAACCATCGAGCTTTATCTCTATTTCAATATGAACTGCTATCTGGGAGAGTTGGAGCGTGTGACGACATTCAAGGAGAAAGCACGTCAGCAACCTGATAACGTCAACGCAGGCTTGTTGACTTATCCTACCCTGATGGCAGCTGACATCCTCCAGCATCGTGCCGCTAAGGTGCCTGTAGGTAAGGATCAGGAGCAGAATATGGAGATGGCGCGTAAGTGTGCCCGCCGCTTTAATAATATATATGGTGTGGAGTTCTTCCCAGAGCCACAGAACTTCTACTTTGGCGACCATGCTATCAAAATTCCAGGATTGGATGGTTCGGGCAAGATGGGAAAAAGCAACGGAAACTGCATCTATCTCTACGAGGACGAGAAGTCTATCCGCAAGAAAGTGATGCGTGCTGTGACAGATAACGGTCCTACAGAACCTAACAGCGAAAAGCCAGAAGTCATCCAGAACCTCTTCACGCTGATGGAGATTGCATCCTCGAAGGATACCTACGACTATTTCAACGAGAAATGGAATGACTGCTCTATCCGCTACGGAGATTTGAAGAAACAACTTGCTGAAGACCTCGTCAACACGTTGGCTCCTATCCGTGAGCGCATCATCGAGATTTCATCCGATCAGGATAAACTGGATAAGATTGCACGCCTGGGTGCAGAGAAAGCACGCGAGAGTGCAAGCGCCACTTTGCGTGAAGTGCGTAAGATTATTGGTTTCAAAGTTTATTAAGAACCTGCTGAGGTCAGTTGCCGCATGATTCCCAATAAGTGAGGTATTGACGGGCAACCTTCAGGTAGTCATGATGCTTTCTGACATATTCGACGCTTTGTCGTTTCAGCTCAGGAATACGTTCGGGGTGGAGCACTAGTTGTTCCACCTCTTTGTATACGCTCTCGTAGTTCGGCTCTACGTTGATGATGGGACGTAGCTCCGTCTCGTTGATGATTTCGTAGTTCTCAGGTTCGCCTCCACCGATACAGATGATACCTTTCGACATTGCCGACAGCGGATTCATAGAAGGCGTATAAGCATAGAGTTGGTCGAGGATGGCATCGCTACCGTTCATCATCTGCCGGTATTGAGCAAACGGGACCGATTCGGCTTTGACGAGTTCCATCTTGTCAGGATACTTCGCCAGCACATCTTCTGCTGTACGCAACATGATGTCTGTCCCCTTATAGACCGAACGGCTTTTGTTGATACCGATGAAGATGCGTACTTTCTTAGGAACCGTCGATGAAATGGAGACTTTTTCCGGACAGCGGATAGGAAATGGAATGAATGTCGTCTTTTGAGGAAGGGCAGGATGATAGCATGCCCAGTATTCGTAAAGGCCCGTAATGATACCGTCGCATGTTTCTGCGATATACTTGTTGAGTCGTTCCTTCGTGGTGCCTATCCAGTCTTTCTGCTCTTTCAGCGATTCAGGGTCTGTACGTAGTTTGTTGCCGAAATTGAAATCGCTGTATCGAAGGGGTTTCCTGACGCTGCAAGTGTAAACCCAGAACCAATCCATCCCAAATGCACCAAGGAATACCTTCTTGTTGTGTTTGCGTAGGTAGTCGTAGAAGAAGAAATGACGTTCAGCCTTCACTTCAAAGAACATAGGATTGATGAGTTGAACCACATCGTATCCTCGCATCTTTGGCAATAGTTTCCATAGTCGGAACATTAGGGCGATGCCTCCCAACTTGCCTGGACGGCGTGATACATCGATATCGCGTGGATAGTTCTTCCAGAAGTCACCATTCGAGATGACCGTCACCTCGTATCCTAACGCTCTCAACCCCTCGGCAAGAGTGGCGTGTACATTGCTATATTCTCCTACGAGCAGTATCTTCATCGTTCTTTTTTCATTAAGGGTATCGTCATAATCAGCATCTTACGTCCAAAGGCGCTGTTGGTCATACGACGGAACCAAGTATATTTGGTTGTGTAGGCTTTGTCGGGCAGCGGGAAGAGGTGTTCGCTACGCAAATCTACCAGTGTGCTGTCTAAGAGCTCTTCCGACCTTGTCAGGCGTATCACGTTATAGATATAATCCATCGTGAGTTGAGCCACCCGTCGCTGGAGTGCATCGTGCTTGTCTTCAGGGAGTGTCTCTGCAAGGTGATACAGACGTGAGATGACCGCTCGGGTATCTGACAGCCGTTTGTCGTTTCTGCTGGTTTGTTGGGTGGCAGAACGCTCATGTTGCCGATAGTAATATGCTTGGGCATCTGTCATCATGACCGATTCCGCTTGTATGAGCAACCGTGCCGTAAATTCCTCATCTTCCCCATAGCTGACACCAGGGGTGAATCGGCAATTCTGACCAATCGATTTGCGGAAGATGTACCCCCAGGTCGAACCGTGAATGTTGCGGTTGCGCATGACTGCTGTGCCACTCATGGGACCTTCGTCTGTATAGGCCGCAGCAGACGATTGAGTTGTCGTAAAGTCGAACAGAAGCATATCTGCTGGGTTGTTTCGAATGAGTTCGATGCAATGGGCGTATGGCCCTTTCATCAGTTTGTCGTCTGCATCTACAAACTGGATATAGTTGCCTTCCGCTTCTTCTAATCCTACGTTACGTGCAACACTCACACCCTCGTTCTCTTTCCTGATATAGCTGATATTGTCTGCGTATGCATTCAGGTCTGCTTCGACACTACAGTCGGAACCGTCGTCCACGATGATGATTTCCCGTTCCTGGGGTTGCAGAGGAAGCGACAGAATGCTGTCGATGCATTCCTTGAGCATGTCCACAGGCAGATTATAATATGGAATTATAAAACTGATGGAGAAAGGGTTTATATGATCTGCTTTAGCTTGCATAGGACGTTGATGCCGAATGTGTTAAGGATGAATACTTTGATGCGCTCATGTGTGGTCGATGCAACGCTAAAGGGTAGTCTTCTGTAGGGAAGCTTGGGTTGGGTTCGTAAGCGTTTGCACACATCCAGCTGAATATTTAGCACGTGCAGGTAATACGAAGCTACGTCTTCGCCTTCCCATGAGAGATGCAACGTGTTTGCGGCAGAAAGATGTGCATCAAGCAGCTGTTCCAGATCTTTGCCCGATGCCTGTACTGTGATGCCTTCCGTGTTCCAACAATAATAATAAAGTCCTTGGGATATGGTCATCACTATCGGATCATGCTGTAATATCTGTTGTAAAGCCCATACATCCTCAAACTTATACCCCTTGGGGAATACCACATCGTCAAAGAGATAGCGGTGGAACACCTTATTGCAAGCGTATGAATGGGCGTATGCTTTTCCTTCCAGCCAATAGGTACGGGCATCAGGAAAAATCATGTCGTCGAATCGTAACTCCTGCTGGCTCGCATGTCCTGCATGCACTACGATTGGGAACTCTATGATCTCCACATCCTCCTCGTCTGCTGCGTATCTCATCACCTGTTCGTATGTGTCCTGACGGATGTAATCGTCGCTATCGACAAACGTGACGAACTCTCCTTTTGCCATCTTCAGTCCTGCATTGCGGGCATCGCTCAACCCTCCATTTTCTTGATGAATCACCCGTATGCGACTGTCCTTCTCTGCATACTCGTCGCAGATGGCTCCGCAGTTATCGGGCGAACCGTCATCTACCAATATCATTTCCCAATCGGAAAACGACTGTGAAATGATGCTGTCAACACACCGCCGAAGTGTGTCTGCGACGCGATAAACAGGAACGATGATGGATAGTTTCATGCTGCAAAGATAGAAAAAAAAAGTGAAAAGTGAAGAGTGAAAAGTGAAAAATCAAAAAAACTCCTAACTCCTAACTTCTAACTCCTAACTTTTTCGTAACTTTGCACCCAAATATGTCAATAGTTAAAAAGTAAATCGTAAATATAATGATGACAGCAAAAGAGATACGTGAATCGTACAAGAAGTTTTTCGAGTCGAAGGAGCATCTGATTGTTCCTTCTGCTCCGATGGTAGTGAAAGACGACCCAACACTGATGTTTACCAACGCAGGTATGAACCAGTTCAAGGATATCATCCTTGGTAACGTGCAGCCAAAGTGTCGCCGTATGGCTGACTCGCAGAAATGTCTGCGTGTGAGCGGAAAGCACAACGACCTCGAAGAGGTAGGACACGACACTTATCACCACACGATGTTCGAGATGTTGGGCAACTGGTCGTTTGGCGACTACTTCAAGAAGGAAGCCATCAGTTGGGCGTGGGAGTATATCGTCGATGTGCTGAAGATCAATCCGGCTGACCTCTATGCAACCGTCTTTGAGGGTTCGCCTGAGGAAGGATTGGAGCGTGACAACGAGGCAGCAGCCATCTGGGAGCAGTTCCTGCCGAAAGACCATATCATCAATGGTAATAAGCACGATAACTTCTGGGAAATGGGCGATACAGGTCCTTGTGGCCCTTGCTCCGAGCTTCATGTCGATTCTCGTTCTGCTGAGGAGAAAGCAAAAATACCTGGTCGTGAACTTGTCAATAAAGACCATCCGCAGGTCATCGAGATATGGAACCTTGTATTCATGCAGTACAACCGTAAGGCCGATGGTTCGCTCGAGCCGTTGCCTGCAAAGGTGATCGATACCGGTATGGGATTCGAGCGTCTGGTTCGTACCCTTCAGGGCAAGACTTCCAACTACGATACCGATGTGTTCCAGCCTATCATCAAGGTGATTGGTGATATGACAGGCAAGCATTATGGTGAGGACGAGAAGACCGATGTGGCTATGCGTGTTGTGGCTGACCACCTTCGTGCCATCGCATTCTCTATTGCTGACGGTCAGTTGCCAAGCAATGCAAAGGCTGGTTATGTCATCCGTCGTATTCTCCGTCGTGCTGTTCGTTACGGCTACACGTTCCTCGACCAGAAAGAGTCGTTCATCTACAAGTTGGTACCTACACTCATCGCAGAGATGGGTGAGGCTTTCCCTGAGATTGCTGCCCAGAAAGAGCTCATCATGAAGGTGATGAAGGAAGAGGAAGACTCCTTCCTCCGTACCCTTGCTAACGGTATCAAGCTGTTGTCAGACGTGATGGACGAGGTGAAGGCCGCAGGTAAGAGTGTCATTCCTGGAACAGAGGCATTCAAACTGTTCGATACCTATGGATTCCCACTCGACCTCACTGAGTTGATCTGCCGTGAGAACGATATGACAGTCGATGAAGAAGGTTTCAATGCCGAGATGCAGAAACAGAAAGACCGTGCTCGCAATGCTGCACAGGTGGAGATGGGTGACTGGACGACACTCGTTGAGGGTGAGAGCCAGTTTGTTGGCTACGACTATACAGAATACAGCTGTCACATCCTCAAATACCGTGAGGTGAAGCAGAAGAAAGGTGTGGTTTATGAGGTAGTACTCGACCAGACTCCGTTCTATGCCGAGATGGGTGGTGAAGTAGGCGACACAGGTGTGCTCGTCAACGAAACCGAGACCATCAATGTAGTGGATACGAAGAAGGAGAACGGTCAGTCCATCCATATCGTCGATAAGTTGCCACAGGATGCTGCAGCTGAATTTATGGCTTGTGTCGATGTGGAGCGTCGTCGTGCCATCGAGGCCAACCACACATGTACCCACTTGCTTGATGAGGCGTTGCGTGAGGTGCTTGGAACCCATGTAGAGCAGAAGGGATCGTTGGTAACTGCCGACTCTCTCCGCTTCGACTTCTCACACTTCGAGAAGGTCACTCCAGAGCAGTTGCGTGAGGTAGAGCATATCGTCAACGAAAAGATACGTGCTAACATCCCACTCGAGGAATTCCGCGATACACCTATCGAGGAAGCCAAGAAACTGGGTGCGATTGCGCTCTTTGGCGAAAAGTATGGCGATAAGGTACGTGTTGTGAAGTTCGGCTCAAGCGTTGAGTTCTGTGGAGGATGTCATGCTCAGGCAACAGGTCAGTTGGGTATGGTTCGCATCATCTCTGAGAGCAGTATCGCAGCTGGTGTTCGTCGTATCGAAGCCATCACAGGCAAGAAAGTAGAAGAGATGCTCGACAAGGCTCAGGACTTCATTGCCGACCTGCGCACATTGCTCAATAACGCACCCGACCTCAAGACCACCATCCAGAAGGCCATTGCCGACAACAAGGAACTCCAGGCTCAGGTCGATGAGTTCAAGGCTCAGAAGGCACAGGAGTACAAGAAGACCCTCATCGAGCAGGCTAAGACCATCAATGGTGTGAAAGTCATCAGCGGCATCGTTATTGCTGAGCCACAGAATGTGAAAGATATGGTGTTCCAGTTGCGTACTCAGTTCCCAGAACAGTTACTCGTTGTCATCGCTTGTGCGTCAGCAGGTAAGCCAACCCTCACCGTCGGCTTGTCTGACGACCTTGTGAAGGAAGGTAAGAACGCTGGTCAACTCGTGCGTGAAGCTGCCAAGCTGATGCAAGGTGGTGGTGGTGGACAGCCACACTTCGCTACTGCAGGAGGTAAGAATCCTGATGGTATGAAGGCTGCTGTTGATAAGGTAATCGAATTAGCAAACCTTTAATGGTTCAATCTAAAAATGAAATAATTATAAAATGTAAAAATTCCTATGAACAAATCCTTTTTACACACAATCAGTTCACTCCTGACTCCCCCTAAAGGGGGGTGGGGGGTCCTCCTCTTGCTTCTCTGCCTGCCATTAGTGGCACAGGCTCAGAAACCGGATAAGAACTTCCACATCTTCCTCTGTTTCGGACAGTCGAACATGGAAGCTGGTGCACGTCCTGCTGAGCAGGATAAGGACTTCAACGATCCACGTTTCCAATTCCTCGCAGCTGTCAACATGCCGCGAACTCAGCGTGAGATGGGTCATTGGTACACCGCCATTCCACCTATCTGCCGTGAAGGCAACAACATGGGACCTGTCGATTTCTTTGGCCGTAAGATGATTGAGAGCATCGATGACAAGTATCGCATTGGTGTCATCAACGTGTCTGTGGCTGGAGCCAAGATCGAACTATGGGATAAGGACGACTACAAAGAATACATCGATAACGAGCGCGATTGGATGAAAAACATTGTCAATCAATACGACGGCAATCCTTACCAGCGACTTGTCGATATGGCTCGTATCGCACAGAAAGATGGTGTCATCAAAGGTATCCTCATCCATCAGGGTGAGTCGAATTCCGACGATCAGAAGTGGCCTGAGCGTGTGAAGAAGATCTACAACGACCTCTGCAAGGATTTGAACCTCAATCCGAAGGATGTGCCTTTGCTGGCTGGTGAGTTGAAGCATCAGGAGCAGGGTGGTGTCTGCTGGCGATTCAATGTGGACATCCTGCCCAATCTGCCAAAGACCCTTCCCAACTCTTACATCATCTCTGCTAAGGACTGTGCAAGCACAGGCGACCAGTTCCATTTCAGCACCGAAGGTATGCGTACCCTCGGCTACCGTTATGCCGAGCAGATGCTGAAACTGCATAAGTACAAGATGAAGAAAAAGTAAAGAAAAATAGACTTTAGACTCTAAACGCTAAACTTTAGAAGTTAAGAATTCAGAAATTATGCATTATGCATTATGAATTATGCATTAATTGATTATGGAAGTCATACAGAGTTTTACCATCGACCACACCCATCTGAAGCCAGGCATCTACGTGTCGCGTGTAGATAAAGGTTTCACCACTTTCGACCTGCGCATCACTGAGCCGAACCAGGAACCTGCCGTAGCACCTGCTGCTATGCACAGTCTGGAACACCTCATGGCCACTTGGTTCCGCAACAGCGAGGCGAAGGACGATGTGGTGTATGTAGGCCCTATGGGTTGTCTCACAGGCATGTACATCATCATGACGGGTACCTATTCGGTTGAAGATATGCGACGTCTCACCATCGAGTGCCTGCGTTGGATTCTCACTCAGACCGAGGTGCCAGCCACCGAACCACAGACCTGCGGCAACTATCTGCTGCACGACCTGCCTATGTGCAAGTGGGAGAGTGCCCGCTATCTCGACCGCCTCGAGCATGATTTCCACTGTGAGTACACCAAGCTCCAGGTCACTCTCGACGATGGTCGCGTCTTTGCTGATGCTTGATTACCCATTCCCCCTTTACATATACTGAGCCCACTCTCGTAGTAGGCTCAGTTTTTCTTTCTTGTAAAACAAAAACAACAAAAATAGCTTAGCCAAGGCTGTAGCACTTCGTGCTATGCATCTGAGGCCGTAATCCTGAGCTTATGAGCGAGCTCCTATCTCAGTTTTCCATCCTCATCTGCATCCCTTCGGGAAACAACCTTACCTAAGTAAAAAACAGTCGCTTTTGCTCAAAAACACCATGCGGCACGTTAACATTAACAATTGTTTTTCTTGTTTTTTACTTTTAAAGATGTTGACATCCGTAGGATGGATGGTGAGATGAGAGGATTTCTTTGGGAACTCGTTCACAAAAGAAGGCATATCAGATCGACATCAAGGACGTAAGTCCCAACGTCTGGAAAAGCTGTTTTGAAATGTTTTTGTATAAAATCTGTGATATCTGTGCTATCTGTGTGACAAATAATTAAACTATTAACTTTAAACTTTTACATTCTACATTTTACATCAATTATGAATTATGCATTATCTAAAGTTTCTTTCAATAATCCCTCTTACCAGCCTTCGCCCATTCACCTGATAGCCGTGCGACTTGTCCACACCAGCGAAGTCCATCAGCACGATGCCCGTTGTCCCTTTCGGATGAGCCTCGAAGTAGCGGAGGAAGGCAGCATGCGTGTGAACCGCATTATCGCGATAACCGTTACTCGTCGAGATCTCATGTCCGAACAGCTTCAGCACCTTCGAGTAGGCCGATGCGAAGTTCATCACCCACACGATGTCCTCTGTGTTCGATGCCCTATGGGTGGTGCTGAAATCCAGCATCCGTTCGATGGCCCCCACCTTCGTTTGGAGTGCCCTGGGGAAGTAGGTAGCAGAGAAGTCCTGCATATACATCCGACCGTTCGCGCCACGGGCTCCGACGATGCGCCCCTGAGTCTGACGGTCCCAGTTATCTGCACCAGTCCAATGCTGTAAGATGCCACCTATCGGGCCGCCTCTGTAGCTGTTACGGCTCAGCAGTAGTATCTTACCACGAATCTCACCCACCCGCAGGTGCGGTTTGAAATCAGTCAGATAGCTGCGAACTTCCTTGCGGTTCAGCACCTCCATGAGTCGTGTGCCGTAGTCGTCCTTCACCTTATCCCCGTCACCCGCATGAAGCAGATGGATGATGATAAATTCCGAAGGATTCTGTTTCAGCCACCCGCACATCTGCGCCAGCACCTTCTCCAATCGCAGATCCGTAGCCACCATCCCGTGGTTCAGGCTCATGTAGTGTTTATGCATTGCTGGCCGCAGGTCGAACGCACGCACACCCACGTCCCACAACTCCTGCATGTTCAGGTCCTGCGTCTTCGCGAACTTATTGCCGATAGGTCCGCTCAATCCAGCCCATCCGCTTCCTGTGGCAGCATCGTGAGCACCAGGGATGGACACCTCAGCCACATACATGTCATCAGCCAGCCGAGCCATCCAGTTCTCTGCCTTTAACTCACCGAAGCACCACAGCGCTCCGACTATCAGCAACCATATTCCCTGTTTCATCTGTTCCATTTTTTATGCTACCTATTTTACTCCTTTTTTTTGTTCCCCCTAAGGGAAAATTTTGTTACCCCTAGGGGCTGCAAAATTACTTGTTCGAGGCTGTCGCTTTTCGCCCCTTTTGTTTGATACTGCAAAGTTACGAAAAATAAACTTTACAACTTGTAAAAATTCAATGGATTTACAGAAAGTTTTGCTTTTTTGCCTGTTTGGCAATCGTTACATAGCAACGTAGCTAATGTATAATATAAAATGTAGAATGTAGAATTAAGGAGTGACAGATGATACTCAGCTAACCTTTTAAGCTATATGCAGTAAGCTATAAATCTGTAGTCAACTAAATCCGTATGAAAGGGGAGGTTACTCACTTACTCACTTTGTACATCTTGTTTTTTGAAAAATTCAGGAAGAAAAAATTAATATATAATTATATATTAAAATTAGTATTTAATAATTATCTTCTTTTTACATTTTCAGACTGAGCATTTGTTGAAAATGTAAATGTACAAAGTGAGTAAGTGAGTAAGTAACTTTTGAACGAAGAAATATCGTGAATTGCTTGGTGGATTGAAGAATAATTACTACTTTTGCAACCATGATTCTTGTTGTTATTTATTATGAAAGTACCAACGCTGTTTAAGGAATCTATTTGGCTGATAGATACCATCTGGAAGGCAAGGAGGATTACCTTTGCAGAGATAAACGAAAGATGGTTTGAGGCAGAAATAAGCAGGGTGTAGAAATGGCACGTGCTACTTTCAACCATAATTAAAGCTTGTTTTTATTGATGAGCGGTAGAATTATATTGAAAAAACAGAAGTTGTGCGTATATAATAGCAGATGACGTCAGAAGAATTTGAACATATTGCCAATGAGGTTCGCCCCAGAATCATGGGTGTGGCGATGGGCTACATACATAATAAGGAGGACTTGGAGGATGTTGTTCAGGAGATTATGTTGCGCTTATGGTTGCATCATGAGCAGATAGAAAGCAACATAGAGGGGTTGGCTGTTCAGGCAACTCGTAACTACTGTATCAGCATGTGGCGGAAACAACGGCTGCGTGAGACGGTAGGTATCGAAGGTCTCCGTGGGGTGGAGGATGATGTCGGAGCCGACTCCCATCTCATGGCTGCTGACAAAGAACGACAGCTGGATGCTGCAATCAGCAAGCTGAGCCGTGGTGAGCAGCGTATCATCAGGCTGATTCAGCAAGACAATCTCGAGGCGCCAGAGATTTCAACCATCACAGGACTGAAACTGCATTCCATTCAAACCATCATATCGTCTGCCCGACGTAAACTTTTAAACTTACTGACAGAATGAAACAAACATTGATAGAGAAATACATAGATGGCACAACCACACGTGCAGAAGAACAGCAGTTGCTGCAATTGTTGCAGGCTGTGCCAGAGGGAGAGCGAACCAAGCAGGAAGAAGCTCTGCTGCTGATGCTTACTCCCAGACCAAAGGTGTATGACGATGAGATATTTAACGTTAACCCTAAACATAGCGTTAACTTATTAACGAAGCGCCGTCTGCGTTATGCTTCACTCGCTCTTGTTGCTGTGGCTGCATCAATCATCGTTGCCGTTCTGTTCTTTAGACATCACGAAACCCTTCCTGCACAACCTAAACAAGAGAAAGCTGTGGTGCAGCAAATACCTACAGAAAAGGAACAGAAACCGCAGATTGTCGTTTCTCAGGAAAAACCGCTTATTGCTGAACCGCAGAGGGTGGAATCTGGCAAGCAGCATCGTCCTACCCATGAAAACGAACTTGAAGAGGACTATGATCCACACTATGCTTGGGCACGTTCGTTGATTGATAATTATCATGAGGATGAAGAAGTCTCAAAGTCCATCGCGATGGGAGATAATAAGCCCTCGCAAATCTCTCCAGTGATTGATTTAAATGACGATTGGCAGAAACGTTTGGATCAGGAGTGGGCAGCAAATGACATACAAGAGAATATCGCGACTATTAAATCGAAAGGAAAGCGACTGCAAAGAAGAATTGAAGAAAAATGCAATTAAGTGAGAGCAGAGTCAAGCTTGCTTGAACTATGCCGAGCGGAAGCATTTTGGACGAAGTCAATTGAAAAACTAAGAATATGATGAACAGATTAAGAACATGTATCATGCTGCTGATAGCCTCATATACATTGGGAGCTGCGGCACAATTCTGTCCAGAGATTGATGCCCTGATGGCATATGTAGACTCGATGAAACAGGAACAGACGGGCCTCTCTCTGTCAAATTACATGACTTTTGGAGTTGGACGCACCGGACTCGAATGCCAGGGGCGACTTTCGTTTCAGCATTCGTATATTGAGGGGCATTCCACCGCAACAAAGCCTGAGTGGATAGCTCTTCAGAAGCAAAAGATGGAGGAAATGCTGAATCGGGTTCGTCAGACTTTAGACCATCTGTCAAAGCAATCTATAGAAGCCTCTCATTGGGAAATGCATAGCAACAACGCTGATACCCTCAATTATGCGATGTATCTGCGTCCTGCCCAACAGATGTTCTCCCTACGCAAATCCACCAATTCCCGATTTGGTCCGAGTGCTGCTTTCGGTGGGGAGTACATCAACATGAATTACTATGCTACGCGTGATATTCCATATTATCCGGAGAGAAACTACAAAAAGGATGAACAAACAGGAAAGACCATCGTTGAGGTCGATAGTTCCGTAGTTGCCTCTTATAATATTGCCCATGCATCGCTCAACTACTTCTATTATCTGGATTCAGCCTTTGTCAATAATCCCGATGAACGAGGTGTGCAGTTGTTTGTCACACCATTCAACCCCGATACATATTGTGAAGCAATTCAGAAAGTGCTCAATCGTCCAGGAGTTGTGATGCGTCAAGTGCACTACTACAAGTTGGAAGGCAACTTTTCGACTGGTAGTACCTCCGATTCCTATGGAAATTCAATCACGGGTTCCTTCCCTTTCATTACGGAAAGCGACACATACGGTCTGCACTACATCATTCAGTCAAAGGAAGTTGCTGAGACGGTGATAAGAGACTATTGGAAGGCGACAATCGATTACATTCTGTCACATCCTCATGAAGATTGTCATGCCATAAACCCGAACAGATGCCGTTTCGGAAAGAGTGCTGAAAAAGTTTTTTATGGACAGCATGATTTCCGGGTCTATCAGCTTGGATGGAACGACTATAGTGGACTTAGTGACACAAATTATTTCGATGTATTGACGGCATACAGCAAAGGTTATTATCATATATTGCTACTGAAAACAAATGGAGGAAGACTGCACAATCTGCCCAAAGATTGGGAAACGATTCGCGACTATGACAATGGCGTGGTTACATACTACGAGGAAGACTTTTAAATAATTTATAATGTATAATTGATAATAGATAACTTCAATCTTTCATTTTTCCGTATGGCACATTATAATAATAGAATCTTTTGTTTTGCCCTTTGCTTTTTTTCTTTCATCTTTAGTCAAGTTGTGAGGGCTGATGATGTCTTGACTATAAAGGTGCGTGGAGTCAGTTTCCAAATGGTGAAAGTGGAGGGCGGCATCTTTACTATGGGAGAGTACATACTTGAAAGTGCTTCGGCAAATAACAATAAATTACAGCCGCACGAAGAACGGGTCAATACTTTTTTCATCGGTCAGACAGAAGTGACTCAAAAACTATGGAAAGCCGTGATGGAACGAACCCCCAAAGCGAAAGATGCTGCCCTTATCGGCGACACCTTACCAGTATTGGACTTGAACTATGAGGCATGTTTAGAGTTCATCAATCGCCTCAACCAACTGACGAAACAGCATTTCCGCTTGCCTACCGAGGCCGAATGGGAATTTGCTGCTCGTGGAGGCATCAAGAGCAAAGGATACTTTTTTGCAGGCAGCAATTATCCTGACGATGTAGCTTGGTGGGGATGGGGACATGCTGAAAGAAGGTATCATGCCGTAGCAACTAAGCAGCCAAATGAATTAGGACTATATGACATGAGTGGTAATGTAGGTGAGCGATGCAGCGATGATGTGTTCATTTGGAACACTTCCAGAAGGGAACCGATAGCGACTGATTTCCGTATCGGTATTGATGAAGTCGATATCACACGAGGTCATGCAGTTCGAGGTGGGAGTGTACAATATGGTGATGCTTCGGGCTGTACGGTGACATCTCGCTACCCCACCCAAATAGCGGGCTTGCGTCTTGCTATGGATGTCTCTGCTGGCGATAATGGGATCTACACCATCAAGAACGAGGACGGAGTGAAACTTGACTATATCAAAATGACGGAATCTACCGTAGCACTTACCTATAACGAGAAGAACGATGCAAACATCGCAGGAGAATTACATATCCCTGCTACAGTCACCATCAAAGGAAAGCAATACAAGGTGACAACTATTGGCGACAAAGCCTTGAGCAACAATCCTCACTTGACAGCCGTCTATATCCCTGCAACGATGAAACGTATCGGACAGCAGGCCCTGACCCGCTGCACCAATCTGGAGCGGATTGTGGTTGACAGCCAGAATCGTGTGCTCGATTCACGCGAGAACTGCAACGCCATCATCGATACCGACCGCCGTATGGTGGTTCGTGGTTGCAAGACGAGCATCATCCCTGAAGGAATCCGCCATATCGGACCTTATGCCTTCTATCAATGTCAGACGCTTACAGACATTCAACTGCCGAAGAGTCTGTTGAGCATACGCGAATATGCTTTCACAGGATGCCGGCAATTGACCTCTATCGTACTTCCTCCCGACCTGATAGTTGTTGACAATTATGCATTTGCCCATACATCCATCAAGTCAATCAATATCCCAGACAAACTGCTGCATATCCGCGAGGGAGCATTCTTTGAAACCCAGATAGATGAAGTTTCGATTCCCACCCCTGAGATTGAGTATGAATATGGAAAGCATTATGTTGGCGATTTTGCGTTCTATCGAATGGGGTATCAAACAAAAGTGAATACAAAGCCCATCGTATTGAGGCCATATTATGCAAAAGGGCAAAAGGGTAACATAAAGGAAAGTCCAGTAGAATTTAAAAAGCAGAACTTAGGTGAACTGACCGAAAAGGACCCGATAGGACTGTATCATCTGACAAAAGTCACCTACGATGAAGGAACAACTGAAACCGTCCCCGATTTCGAACAGTATAAATACTGTACTCGTTCCATCACCTTAACAACCCAGCCCGAACGGGCAACCGACGGAACACTAACTATACCGTTCCTCGATAACGACCGCACAACGGTGTTCCGTCATACAGGAAATGTGCCAGTCGGCACCAATGGGCGAGGTATCCGAGTATATGATAGCGATTCTGCACGTTTCACTCTGAAATGGTACAACAGCGATCGGACAGAATCAGAAATATTCCCACGAGACAAGTTTATCAACGAACACTACGATGCCAAAGAAGGAATAGCCTCAGATGTCAGAATAACGGTTGACATACTTGAAGCTCTTTCAACTCTCTCACCTCTCACCTCTTACCTCTCACCTCTCACTGGCTGCTGGCAGCGAATAGGAATCTTAAAGATGCGCGAAGGAATCATAGAAAATTTCTTCCCATTATATGTCCCTAAAAAATACAAACTATTCAGCCTCCAACAAGTAGTAGACTTATATGTCCCATTCACAGGATCGTCCTCATATACAGAGGATGTGGCATCCGGGTTCACCACCCGAACGAGAACGTATCAATACAATCCGAATCAGCAATTGTTGACAGAAGGCACACGAACTGTTAAACTGGATTGGAAAGCCACAGATACCTTCCTGCTTCCATTCCTTACAGAAGCCGATGGAACAGAATATTTCGAACTCTACGAGCAATCTTCATTGCCTAAAAGTATAACCAACATATTTGGAATAAAAAACAAAGTACAACCATAAAATAGAATTCCTTTCGTTGAAACCTTGTTTTGATTTTTTTTTGTAAGAAAATGCAGTAATTGTTTGGTGGAATGAAAAAAACTCTCTATCTTTGCCAACGAACTACAAAAATAGTTGAAAATACGATTAAGTGATTGCAGAGTCAAACAAAGAAAGGAATATGGAAAAGCTGACAGGAAAAGAAGAGGAGGTAATGGAGTTGATATGGAACTATGGCCCATGTTCTCCGAAAGATATCGTTGAATTGTATGACAATCCTAAGCCTCATGTGAATACCATCGCTACGATGTTCCAGAATCTGGAGAAGAAAGGGTTTCTGACACATGTACTGAAAGGACGTGGGTATATCTACACCTCCATTGTACGCAAACAGGACTACGGACGCACGAAATTGGGTTCGTTCGTCAGTCGCTACTTTGACAATTCTTATCTCAATGTGGTTACCACATTAGTGAAAGAAGAGCGAATCAGTCGTGAAGAGTTGTTGGATTATCTTGAAACCCTAAAACAAACAAAATGAATGTCTTGCTCATTTATATGCTGAAGTGGGCTTGTGCCCTTACCATCTTGTATTCATTCTATCGGCTTCTGTTAAGTCGTGAGAAGTTTCACAAAGTGAACCGTCTGGTGCTGCTTGGCATATTGGTGGTGAGTCCTCTACTACCTCTATTGACAATTCCTATGAATCGTTTTGTAGAGATGAATGTGTGGCAAACGGAAAAAGATCCCTTCCCCTTAACTCGCCAACCTTCCCTCCATCCCTCCCCCTCTATAGGGAGGGTGGCTGATGTTAGCAATCCGGATGGAAATCTCCCCAATGTGGAGGCTTCCCCCATAGAGGGGGGACGGGAAGGGGGGCTTGAACAGAGAAGCTCTAATGGTGTAGCCCATCCCCTACCCACAGGAAATAATCTGTTGGTCCTTCTACTGGGCATTACGTATATAATAGGTATGGTGATTGCGTGGGGAAGTTATTTGTGGTCGCTCATTTCATTGCATAGAGTGATTGCAAAGAGCAAACCTGTAGAATATCGTGAATTACCACACGGCATAAGACTGCTGAGAAATGCGGATGTCACGATTCCGTTCAGCTGGTTCCGTTGGATTGTGATAGGAAAAGAGGACGATGCAGAGAAGCAACATGCTATCATCGTTCATGAAATGAGTCACATACAACGCTGGCATTCTGCCGATATGCTGCTGTGCGACTTTACTGTCAATATGCTGTGGTGGCTACCTGTTTCATGGATGCTACGTAAAGATCTGCGTGATGTACACGAATACGAAGCCGACAGCTGCGTGTTGGCATCAGGGGTGGACAGTACCCTCTATCAACACTTGATTATTGAAAAGTCAACCTGCAAATCTGAACGTGCTATCGCAAACAACTTCAACCAAAGCGAAGTGAAAAGTCGCCTCGCAATGATGCTTAAAGGAACAAGCAAACGCAAGTCACTCCTTAAACTCCTGTATCTGCTCCCAGCCCTGCTGATAGCCATATTGCTGGTTGCTAAATTCTCAAAAGACGACCAGAAGGCAAAGAATGCGGAAGCAGGTGAACTGAAAATCACAGAATCGCTCACAGAAGCTGTCCAGAAATATGCACGGCTTGGCATCTTCGCTGATGGAAGGGCGCTTGTGGCGAAAGGCAAGGAGTTCAAAGACTACAAATATGGATACATTGATATTAATGGGAATGAGGTCATTCCTTGTCAGTATGACTATGCACAGACATTCCACGAAGGTAGGGCAGTTGTAGGTATAGGGAAGGAGTTTAGTAAACGGAAATATGGGTATATAGATACCGAAGGGAAAACGATTACGCCAATCCAATATTCAAGCATGAACAGCTTTAAGAATGGCTATGTGACGGTAACAATGAATGATCGTTTGTTCTATATAGATAGAGATGGAAACGAAGCCGATTCGCTGACGGCAGTCCTCGCACAAAGAGATTCT
>JAFZYE010000011.1 GCA_017616445.1 Bacteroidaceae bacterium | reverse complement strand
CAAAACCTAAGAGCGAGAAATTCTCTTGGCTGGAGCCAGGAGCTTGGCGCAAGCCTTGCATCGTGCATGTCACGATGGTGGCTAACTCACGTCAGGCGTTGTTTGGCAAACTCACGCATAATGGTTCTGAGGCGGTTGTGGAAAAGACTCCGATAGGCTGGGCTCTTATCAATCAAGAGCGTAGGCTGTTGGAGCTGTGTCCTGAGATAAAGATTCTTGCTGACAAAGTGATGCCTGACCATCATCACATGGTACTACAGGTACAGCGGACGATGCCCCGCAGCATCAGGGAGTTGGTACGCGGATATATGCAAGGTTGCAAGGGAGAGGCGCGTAAGCTGGGGTTTACAGAGAACCTATATGATGCTCCGCCTTTCTATCGTGTGCTGACGCACAAGGGACAGCTACACGCTATGATAGAATATGTGAAAGCCAATACGGAGCGTGCTTGGCAGCGCAGACAGAATCCCGACCTCTTTCGTATGCACCGAAAGACGGAAGCGTGTGGGCTTCAGTTCACTTCAATGGGTAATCATTTTTTGTTGGACTGGCCTGACAGGCAATTGGTAGAGTTGAGCAGGAGTGCCAGTGAGGCACAGATTGCAGAACGACTGAAAGAGGTGATGGTGGCAGCCCATAATGGTGCCGTGACCTATACGGCGGCGATTAACAAAGGTGAGCAGAAGATTGCCAGAACGGTGCGTGAGCATGGGTTTCCGTTGGTTGTGCTACTGAATGAAGGTTTTCCAGCAGAGGGGGCAGAGCAAGAGCGCTTCTACAAACCTGGCGGTGCATATTTCGAGGCTTGTTCAAAGGGTAGGCTGTTGCTGATGGAGCCTGAGGAGAGCGCCTTTGTCAATCCTATTGTAAAGGCGGCAGTTGAGGCGACGTTGCGGCAGAAAGCAGAGGCAAAACATTATGCATATACAGATGTTCCTGTGGAATCACAACGGTATAGGTTTGTGGCCCTGAATGAGATGGGACGGATGTTTTTGCGGATGTAATCCGCGTAAAAAAACGGGACAGTTTGAAGCGGAGATAATCCGCTGTACAAGATAGGGGATATAGTCTCGTGAAAAAACGGGACATAAATTATGAGTTATGAAGCGCAAGATATACGTAGCAAGCAGTGAATAATTTCTGCAATCCCTCTTCTTTTTTTATCACGGATTATACGAATTTTACTAATTGACAGTTGATAGTTGAAGGTTCAAGGTTCAACGTTCAAAGTTCAAATAAAACCACCAAAGAAAATGTAAAAACTTATTGGAGAAAAACGAAAAAGGTTGCTGATGCAACCTTTTTTGGTGACCCGCTTGGGGCTCGAACCCAAGACCCCCACATTAAAAGTGTGATGCTCTACCTACTGAGCTAGCGAGTCTAACCTTATCAGCTTTTGGAGGCTTTTTACAGGGTTTTAGCCTGTGCCTTTGCAAAAGCGACTGCAAAGTTAGTAAGTTTTTTTGGTTTGACAATGCGTTTTGCGAAAAAAATGTTGTATCTTTGTAAAAAATTTCTGAAAGTTGAAAAATAAAGTCTAAGGAATCTAAGAATTAAGGAAGATGAAACAAAGATAATAGGAAAATGAGGAATCCGAGAATTAAGGAAGATAATAAAGAGGAGCCCCCTCTGACTCCCGCAAATAGGGGAGGAAAAAGGGCTCACTGGTAAAAATCTGTGTTTAGTTTAAAGATAAAAAAGTCCTTCGGAGAAAAAAACAAAAATATTAAAAATACTTGCCTGTGATACATGCTCTATGAGCATCAGTCCGAAGTCTTCGTTCTCAGGTCTGTCTAAGCGAGCTTAACAGCCCTTAGTCCGATACCTCCGAACAGCCTACGGCCTCGCATCACAGTCAAGAAAAAAATAAGAAAAAATGGGTGTTCTCAAATAAAGATATTATAAATTTTATATTATACATTTTACATTTTACATTGACTATTGAATCATGTTATACTGGATAATTATAGTGATTGAGATTGCGGAATATGTGTATGGACAGGTGTTGAGCCTTCTGAATGTGAAGGCATCGAAGCGCCCGATTCCGAAGGTGTTGGAAGGTATCTATGATGAGGCGAGCTACAGGAAGCAGCAGGCGTATTTCCGTGCGAACAAAAGGGTAGGGTTCTGGTCTTCTTTAATCAGCACAATCGCTACGATTGGTGTGTTTGCCTTTGGCGGATTTGCCTGGGCAGATGAGCTGGTACGTGGTGTGACTGACTCCGAGATTCTGCGTACCTTATTATTTATGGGACTGTTCGGTGGACTGAGTTGGCTGCTTGACTTGCCGTTCGATGTGTATGATACGTTTGTGGTGGAGGAACGGTTCGGATTCAACAAGACGACTCCGAAGCTGTATATCATGGACACGTTGAAGAGTCTGGCGCTGGGGATTGTGATCGGTGGCGGTCTGCTGGCGCTTGTGGTGTGGATCTACGGGCTGACTCATGAGTGGTTCTGGCTGTTGGCTTGGGGTGTGACAGCTGTCGTGATGCTGTTCATCCAGTATTTCTATTCTGTGTTGCTCGTGCCGCTGTTCAACAAGCAGACTCCGCTGGAGGAGGGTGAACTGAGAGATGCCATCGAGGCCTTCGCGTCGAAGGTGGATTTCAAGCTGAAGAACATCTATGTGATTGACGGCTCGAAACGCAGCACGCATTCGAACGCATATTTTACAGGATGGGGACGACAGAAGCGTATCGTGTTGTATGACACGTTGATGGAGCAACTGACGACGGAGGAGATCGTGGGTGTGCTGGCACACGAGATAGGGCATTACAAGCATCGGCACATCGTGCAGTCGCTCTTCGTGGGATTGCTGACCACATTGGTGACATTCTATCTGTTCGGACTGATTATCGACAACCCTTCGATAGCCGCAGCAGCAGGTAGTAGCGAACCATCGTTCTATGTGAACCTGACAGTGTTCTCGATGCTCTATGCACCACTGACGATGGTGCTGGGGATTGTGAGTAGCGTGTGGTCGCGCAAGAACGAGCGACAGGCAGACAGATTTGCCTTGGAACATGGGGTAGGGGCTGATGAGGCTTCGGCGTTGAAGAAGATGTCGGCTAAGAGTCTGTCGAACCTGACACCACATCCGTTTGTGGTGTTTGTGAGCTATTCGCATCCGACATTGAAAGAGAGAGTTGAGACATTAGACTCTAGACTTTAGATAGTTGATAAAACAAAAACAATGAAAAGCTGTTTTTAATGTTTTTGTTATTATTTATTAAGTGAATATGCAAATAAAGAGGAAATATTGGGGGGAAATAGAAATTATTTCTTAAATTTGCACCCTAGAAATTAAAAACATAATCGGAAATTGAGTAATCAAGCTTATGCCCCTATCTACGAGGCGCTCGTAGAATTCAGAAGGAACAGGGTGGTTCCTTTCGATGTACCTGGCCACAAACGTGGTCGTGGTAACCCAGAGTTGGTGAAGCTGCTGGGCAAGCAATGTGTGGAACTGGATGTGAACTCTATGAAGCCGCTCGACAACTTGTGTCATCCTATCTCTGTCATCAAAGAGGCGGAGGATCTGGCAGCTGAAGCTTTTGGTGCGGCTCATGCATTCCTGATGGTGGGTGGTACTACTTCTGCGGTTCAGACGATGGTGCTGACGGCTTCGAAGAAGGGTGAGAAGATTATCTTGCCTCGTAACGTACACAGGAGTGTGATCAACGCGCTGGTTGTGAACGGAGCGACTCCTATCTATGTGAATCCTGACGTGGATAATCGTCTGGGTATTGCGTTGGGTATGAAGATTTCGCAGGTGGAGAAGGCCATCGAGGAGAATCCTGATGCTGTTGCGATTCTGGTGAACAACCCCTCGTACTACGGTATCTGTTCGAACCTGAAGAAAATTGTGGAACTGGCACACGAGCACAATATGCTGGTGCTGGTGGATGAGGCTCACGGTACTCACTTCTACTTCGGCGATGATATGCCGATATCGGCTATGGCTGCTGGAGCAGACATGTCGTGTGTGTCGATGCATAAGTCGGGTGGTAGTCTGACTCAGAGCAGCATACTGCTGACCAACTCAACCGTAGGACCTGGATATGTGCGTCAGGTAATCAACCTGACCCAGACCACGAGTGCGTCGTATCTGCTGCTTGCTTCGCTCGACATCTCACGCAGAAATCTGGCCCTGAGGGGCAAAGAGGCTTTTGCCGAGGTGGTGAATATGGCAGAGTATGCACGGACGGAGATCAATAAGATAGGTGACTACTATGCATACGGGTCGGAACTGATCAATGGTGATTCGATTTATGACTTTGATAAGACGAAACTGACGGTCTTCACCCTGGATGTGGGACTGGCAGGCATCGAGGTGTATGACCTGCTGAGAGATGAGTACGACATCCAGATGGAGTTGGGTGACATCGGCAATACGCTGGCCTATATATCGATAGGTGACCGTATGCGTGAGATAGAGCGACTGGTGAGTGCCTTGTATGACATTCGTAGAAGATTCAAGAAAGACCGTACAGGTCTGTTCGACCATGAATATATCAACCCATCCGTTGTGATGAGTCCGCAGGAGGCGTTTTATGCACCGAAGGAGGAGATGATTCCAATCAGAGAGACGAACGGCCGTATCTGTACGGAGTTTGTGATGAGTTACCCTCCAGGTATCCCTATTCTGGCTCCAGGTGAGCGTATCACTCAGGAAATCATCGATTACATCATCTACGCAAAGGAGAAAGGTTGTTCGATGACTGGCCCTGAAGACCCGAAGATTGAGTATTTGAATGTGATAAAGGAAGCGACGATCTACTAGGAGCCTACCCCCCGACCCCTCCCAAAGGGAAGGGGGACTGATGTAAAATGTAGAATGTAAAAGTTGAAAGGTTAGTGGTTAACGGTTAGCGCAGTATCGTCGAACGAAGTGATAACTTCTGAGCGTTAGCGGTAACTTCTATAACTTCGAGCGAAGCGATAACTTCTTAAAAATAGATAATTATAAATAGATGGAATTTTGGTTTTCTGAGCTACATACGGAGAATGTAAAGCTGTCGATCAAGGTGAACAAGCATATCTTCTCTGAAGAGAACGACCACAACCGCATCGATATCTTTGAATCGCCAGAATATGGCAGAGTGTTGACTGCTGACGGATATATCGTCATGACGGAGCGTGATGAGTTTATCTACCATGAGATGATGACGCATATCCCAATGGCTGTTCACCCGCACCCACAGAAGATACTTGTGTTTGGTGCAGGCGACGGAGGTGTGGTGCGTGAGTTGCTGAAGTATCCTGATGTGGAACGTATCGATATGGTTGAGGTGAACGTGGGAGTGGTGGAAGCAGCCAAGAAATACCTGCCGTTCTCAGCAAGCGGACTGGATGACCCGAAAGTAACCATCTATACCCAGAACGCTTTGAGGTATGTGCGTCATATCGTGGGTGAGTACGACGTGATTATCGTCGACTCTGCGGGGTTCTATGGACCAGGCGAGAGTCTGCTGTCGCGTGAGTTCTACGGCTCGTGTTATAAGGCACTGAAAGAAGACGGTATCATGGTGAACCAGCATCAGTCGCCATTCTATGCAGAAGATCGTGCTGAAACCCAGAAGGCACATAAGCGAATCGTGGAATGCTTCCCAATCAGCCGTGTGTATCAGGCACATATCCCTACCTATCCATCAGGTTACTGGCTGTTCGGTTATGCTTCGAAGAAATATCATCCTGTGGATGACCTGAACGCCAAAAGATGGAACAAACTGGGAATCGAAACCAACTACTATACAACGAACCTCCACAAGGGATGCTTTGCCTTGCCTGCATACGTGGAGAAACTGTTAGCAAAAGTGGAATGAGAAAGAACGTTGAGACCTTTATCGCTTGTAATGCTGAGTACAAGGATGCTCGCATCGTGTTGTTCGGAGCACCCTTCGACTCAACAACCAGCTATCGGCCAGGAGCACGATTCGGTAGTGCAGCCATCCGACATGAGTCGTATGGGCTTGAGACCTATTCGCCTTATCTTGACAGAGATCTGGAAGACATCGCTGTATTTGACTCAGGCGATATAGAACTGCCGATGGGGTCGGCCGAGATGGCACTTGATGCGCTATCGGAACGAACAGCTGAAATTCTGGATGACGGAAAGGTGCCGTTCATGCTGGGAGGTGAACATCTGGTGACACTTGGTGCATTCCGTGAGGTGCAGAAGAGATACACGGATATACACATCATTCATTTTGATGCCCACGCAGACTTGCGTGACGACTATCTCGGAGTGAAGCTGTCGCATGCTTGTGTGATGCGTCGTTGTCATGAACTGATAGGTGACGGTAAGATTCACCAGTTTGGAATCCGCTCAGGCGAACGAGCAGAATTTGAATGGGCAAAGTCTGGACATACCGACTTCCATCCATTGAATCTGGATGGCGTGAGTGCTGTGGTGGACCAACTGGAGAAAACGGAAGTGCCTGTTTACTTGACTGTTGACCTCGATGTGCTCGACCCATCTGTCTTTCCTGGAACAGGTACGCCTGAGGCTGGAGGAGTGAGCTTCAACGAATTGCGTGAAGCCCTGATGACGGTCTGCAGCAGGTTGAATATCGTGGGGCTGGATGTGAATGAACTGGCTCCTACACTTGATCCTACGGGGGTGTCGACAGCAGTAGCAGGGAAGTTGGTGAGAGAAATTGTGCTCCGGCTATAGACCCCCCTTCCCCCTTTAGGGGGAGAGACTTTAGACCTTAGACCTTAGACTTTAGACTTTAGTAAAAATAGTAAATCCGTAAATAGTAAATTAATAGATGAACAAAGTATTGGTTATCGGCTGCGGAGGAGTGGCCGGAGTCGCTATTCAGAAATGCGCTCAGAATGCAGATGTATTCAACGAGATTTGTATCGCTAGCCGTACGGTGAGCAAGTGTGACGCATTGAAACAGAAACTTGAAGGCAAGACAAAGGCAAAGATTACAACAGCTCAGGTCGATGCAGACAAGGTGGATCAGTTGGTGGCTCTCATCAATGAGGTAAAGCCTGATATCGTACTCAACCTAGCACTTCCTTATCAAGACCTCACCATCATGGAGGCATGTCTGAAGACGAAAGTTGATTATGTGGATACTGCCAACTACGAATGTGAGGACACTAACGACCCTGAGTGGCGAGCTATCTATGAGAAACGATGCAAGGAGAAGGGTTTCACGGCTTACTTCGACTATTCTTGGCAATGGGCTTATCGTGAACGATTCGAAAAGGCTGGTATTACTGCTTTGTTGGGTACAGGATTCGATCCTGGTGTGACCAGTGTTTTCACTGCTTATGCTCAGAAGCATTACTTCGATGAGATACACACTATAGATATTCTGGATTGTAATGGAGGTGATCATGGATATCCGTTTGCAACCAACTTCAATCCAGAGATTAACTTGCGTGAGGTGAGTGCGAATGGATCATATTGGGAAAACGGTCATTGGGTAGAGACCAAGCCGATGGAGATTCATCGTACCTATAACTTTGACGGAGTAGGGGAGAAGGACATGTATCTGCTACATCATGAGGAGATAGAATCGTTAGCACAGAATATCCCACACGTGAAGCGTATCCGTTTCTTCATGACTTTTGGTCAGAGCTACCTGACACACATGAAGTGTCTGGAAAATGTCGGTATGCTGGGTACTGAACCCGTAGAGTTTGAGGGACATGAGATTGTGCCGATTCAGTTCCTGCGTCGTCTGCTGCCCGATCCTGCTTCGTTAGGTCCACGTACTGTCGGAAAGACCAATATCGGTTGTATCTATACAGGTATCAAGGACGGCAAGGAGCGCACCTTATATATTTATAATGTATGTGACCATCAGGAATGCTATCGTGAAGTAGGCTCACAAGCGATATCATATACGACAGGTGTTCCGGCAATGATTGGTACCGCTATGGTGCTACAGGGATTGTGGAAACGTCCAGGTGTATTCACCGTAGAGGAGTTCGACCCAGATCCATATATGGAGGCACTCAACAAGTGGGGACTTCCTTGGCAAGTAGATGAGAATCCGGTATTAGTTCCGTAATAGACCCCCTAACCCCCTTTAGGGGGAATAAAGTTTATAGTTTAAAGTTTATAGTTTATAGTCAGTAGAATGCGTTGACAGTTGAAAATTGACAGTTGAAAGTTGAAAACGCCATATTTTATAATTGATGCAGACCTGATTGAAGCGAACCTGAAGGTGCTTCGAGGTGTGATTGACCGTACCGGTTGTAAGATTCTGCTGGCGCAGAAGTGTTTCAGCTGTTACGGATTGTATCCGCTCATTTCGCAATACCTTCATGGTATGACTGCTTCTGGGCTCTATGAAGCCCGCCTGTGTCATGAGGAAATGCCAAAAGGGGAGATCCATATCTTCTCACCTGCATTCCACGAAGATGAAATAGACGAAATATTCAAAATATGTGACCACATCGTTTTCAACTCACCACGTCAGTTGGCATTATATGGACAACGGGCGAAAGATGCAGGACTTCAGGTGGGACTGAGAATCAATCCCGAATGTTCTACTCAGGAAGGTCATGCAATATATGATCCCTGTGCGCCAGGAAGTCGACTGGGAACCACACTCTTACAGTTCGAATCACAAATTGCAGACAATCTTTCGTTGTTAGACGGTCTCCATTTCCATACGCTCTGTGAACAGAACTCAGACGATTTGGAAACTACGCTTGATGCCGTAATAGAGAAATTCGGTAAGTATCTGCCTCACATGAAGTGGATAAACTTCGGAGGAGGACATCATATCACCCGTGAAGACTATGACATTCCACGACTTGAATGTTGCATCCGTAGAATGCAGACAGAATATGGTTTGGAGGTTTATCTGGAACCAGGCGAGGCTGTTGCCCTCAATGCAGGCGAACTGCATTGCTGTGTGATGGAAGTACAGCCTACAGGAACTGACGGAATCCAAAACGTGATTGTTGACACCTCAGCCGCCTGTCACATGCCCGATGTGATTGAGATGCCGTATACACCTCCGATTCTATTTCCTCCCATCGGGGATAGTAAGAGTGGGTCTTATCGTCTTGGTGGTCCAACTTGTCTTTCCGGCGATATTATCGGAACCTATCAGTTTGCTCAGGAATTACACGAAGGAGATGAAATTGTTTTTGGTGATATGGCCATCTATTCGATGGTGAAGACCAACACCTTCAATGGGATGCCTCTACCCAACATCTACATACGTAGAGGGGAGAATTTGACCCTTTGGAAGCAATTTTGCTATGATGATTTCAAATCACGTATTTAATCAATGAAAAGCTTCAAAAAGTGCAAAATACGTACTTGGAGGGCAATAATTGAAAAAAAATAAAAAAAAAACGGAAATAGTATTTGGTAAATGGTAAATTATTATTATCTTTGCCCATGCTTTAAAGCAAATGTTATTTATTAACTTTTAAACAATTGTTACAAAATGAAAAAATTAATCGCTGAAATCAACACTCTCGTTGACGCAATTAAGGCTGACATTGACAAGTCAGAAGGCAACAAGGCTGCTGCTGCACGTGTACGTAAAGCTACTCTCGAACTCGAGAAGGTAGGTAAGGAGTTCCGTAAGGCTTCTATCGCAGCTGCTAAGAAGTAATTCTCACTTCCGAAAAATGCCAAAATATAAAGAGTCATCTCCGATGGCTCTTTATGCTGTTAAAACACATTAATATTAAAATATAAGGCTTATGAAATTACAGAAAACACTTATTCTTTTCGCATTTCTATGCGTAAGCGTGTTTGCATCGGCACAAGATTTTTCTCGTCTTTCAGACAAGGAACTAAGCGCTCAGTATGCAAAGGATATCGCTCAGAAGCAGATTGACATCAAGCAAGTACAAGTCGATCTCAAGCAAGCTAAATTTGCTGAAAAGCAAGGCCAGAATCCTGGTGAGAGTTCATATGCAGTTAAGGTGAGACTGAAACAGCAACAAAACGAACTCAAAGAATTAAAGAAGAAGAAAAAGATTGTAGACAAGGCAATCAAGACAAAGGAGAAAGCTGAGAAGGCTGCAGAGAAAGCTCGTAAAGCTAAAGAGGAAGCAGAAAAAGCTGCAAAAGCTGCATCAGAGCTCCGCTAAATCAAAAATGATGTAAAAATAAAAACCCGAAGGGAAACCTCCGGGTTTTATCATGCTCTTATGGAGCATTCTGATTCATTACAGAATGCTCTTCACTTGATTGTAAACATTATCAGCTGTGAATCCGAGTTTCTCGTCAAGCACTTTGTATGGAGCAGAGAATCCGAAACTGCTGAGACCCCATATCTTACCTTCGTTACGTGGAACAAGTCCTTCGAGGTTAACAGGGAGACCAGCTGTAAGACCGAACTTCTTCACGCCAGCAGGAAGTACCTTTGCCTGATAGTCCGCAGACTGAGTACGGAAGAGTCCTTCGGATGGAACACTAACGATAGAGCATTTCACACCATCCTTACGGAGGAGTTCAGCTCCTGCTACGAGTGTTGAAACCTCTGAACCTGAAGCAACAAGTACAACGTCAGGATTGGCATCGCTACCAGCTACGATATATGCACCCTTAGCAGCTTGGCTGTAGTCGTTTCCTTCTGGCAGATCTGTGATGTTCTGACGAGAAAGGATGAGTGCAGATGGGGTAGTGGTGTTCTCCATCGCGAGCTTCCATGCAGCAGTTGTCTCCTTTGCATCAGCAGGACGGAGAACGAGCATAGAGTTCTTTCCGCTGTGGTTCTGGAGTTTCTCCATGAGACGAATCTGTGCCTCTTGCTCAACTGGCTCGTGAGTAGGACCGTCTTCTCCTACACGGAATGCATCGTGAGTCCAGATGAACTTAACAGGAAGTTCCATGAGGGCTGCCATACGAACAGCTGGCTTCATGTAATCAGAGAATACGAAGAAGGTTCCACATGCTGGAATCACACCTCCATGAAGTGCCATACCAATGCAGCAACATGCCATCGTAAGCTCAGCAACACCAGCCTGGAAGAATGCACCAGAGAAGTCACCAGCCGTGAATGCATGAGTCTTCTTCAGGAAGCCGTCAGTCTTGTCTGAGTTAGAGAGGTCGGCTGAAGCACAAATCATATTTGGAACTTGCTCTGCGAGTACGCTGAGTACCGCTGCACTTGCACTACGTGTTGCATCATTTGCTTTCTGCTGAACTGCGGCCCAATCTACCTTTGGTGCTGCACCGCTGAACCACTCAGCCTGCTGAACAGCCTTGTCTGGATTAGCTGCTGCCCATGCTGCCTCCTCTGCATAACGAGCTGCGCAGATGTCTTTCAGCTCAGCAGCACGTTTTGCATAAAGATCCTTTACGTCGTCGAAAATCTGGAATGGATCATCTGGGTTACCACCAAGGTTGGTGATTGTGTTGCGATAAGCATCTCCTCCGAGTGGTGCTCCGTGGGTCTTGCAGTTTGCTTCGTATGAAGAACCGTCATCCTTACGAGCACCCTTACCCATAATACACTTACCGATGATGAGTGCAGGCTTACCTTGAACACCTTTTGCCCATTCGATAGCTTCACGAATCTGTGCGGCATCATTTCCGTTGATGGTCTTTACTTCCCATCCCAACGCACGATACTTGGCAGCTGTGTCCTCGTTCATCACTACCTTGGTCTCTGTAGAGAGCTGGATGTCGTTTGAGTCGTAGAACATCACAAGGTTGTCCAAACCGAGGATACCTGCTATACGGGCTCCACCTTGGCTGATTTCCTCTTCGATACCTCCATCAGAGATATATGCATATACGGTCTCCTTTGCGAATGTAGGGTTGCCGGTATGAGCTGCAAGGAACTTTGCTGCAATAGCAGCTCCTATAGCGAACACATGTCCCTGTCCAAGTGGACCAGATGTGTTCTCAATGCCACGTGCTACTTCGAACTCAGGGTGACCTGTAGTTGGTGAACCCCATTGACGAAGCTGTGCCAACTCAGCAAGTGAGAACTTACCGATAAGAGCCAGCTGAGCATAGAGCATTGGAGCCATGTGACCAGGATCGAGGAAGAAACGGTCACGTCCCACCCATTCAGGTTTCTGAGGGTCGTATTGTAAATACTCTGAATACAGTACGTTGATGAAGTCTGCTCCACCCATAGCACCGCCTGGGTGACCAGACTTAGCCTTTTCTACCATTGATGCAGCAAGGATACGAATGTTGTCAGCTGCGTGATTTAATACTTGAATAGAATTTGCCATTTGTTGTTTAATTTATTAATAATGTAATATTTATAGCTTGTGATGATCTACTGCTGCCTGTTCGATAGCGAGGTCTGCCTTGTAGTTTTCAAGATAGCGGTTGAAACCTTCAACATCCTCAGGAGTAGGAGCGATAGATGTACCGGCATTTCCAGCAAACACAACCTGATCGAGATAGTCGGCCAATGAGAGGTTCTTGGTGTTGTTGACAACATAAGCAGCAAGGAGTGCAATACCCCAAGCACCACCTTCACCAGCGGTCTCCATAACGGATATTGGAGAGTTGAGAGCCGCAGCCAACATACGCTGTCCGACTACTGGAGTCGTGAAATAACCTCCATGACCTGTGATGCGGTCTACCTGTACATTCTCTTCCTTTAACAGGATGTCGTTACCTACCTTAAGTACTCCGATAGCACCATAGAGGTGCGCACGCATGAGGTTGGCGAGGTTGAACTTGTCGTTTGCAGAACGAACAACGAGTGGACGTCCGTCAGCCATACCTGTAACAGGCTCACCAGATATGTAGTTGAAGGAAATGAGACCTCCACAGTCAGGGTCGCCCTTGAGTGCCATATTGAAGAGATTGGTGTAGAGCGTATTCGTGTCTTGTTTTACTCCTAAGAGTTCTGCATATTCCTTGAAGATTTTCACCCATGCGTTGATGTCAGATGTACAGTTGTTACAATGTACCATCGCAACGAGTGAGCCGTCAGGGGTTGTGACCATATCAATCATCTCGTATGGCTTGGAAAGTTCCTTCTCGAGCACAATCATTGAGAATGATGAGGTACCGGCACTAACATTACCTGTACGTTGTTTTACAGAATTGGTTGCTACCATTCCTGTGCCGGCATCACCTTCAGGAGGACAGAGAGGAATACCTGGTTTGAGGTGACCTGACACATCGAGACGATTAGCTCCTTCTGGTGTAAGGAATCCTGCGTTCTCGCCTGCGTTGAGTGATTTTGGCAGAATATCGAGCAAAGTCCAATTGAATCCCTTTGGTGCAATGAGCTTGTTGAACTTGTCAACCATCGTTGCATCATAGGTCTTGGTCTTTGGGTCTACAGGTATCATACCAGAAGCATCACCTACTCCCAGTACCTTCTCGCCTGTCAACTGCCAATGAACATAACCTGCTAAGGTTGTAAGGAATTCAATGTCGCCTACATGTTCCTCGTTGTCGAGAATAGCCTCGTAAAGGTGACTGATGCTCCAACGGAGAGGTATGTTGTAATTGAACAACTCAGACAACTCTGCTGCAGCCTTACCTGTGTTGGTATTACGCCATGTACGGAACGGAACAAGGATGTCATTACCTTTGAATGGCATGTATCCGTGCATCATCGCACTTATTCCGATAGCAGCTAATGTCTCAATTTCAATCTCGTATTGTGCTAACACGTTCTTGCGAAGGTCAGCATAGCAGTCTTGAAGACCATACCAGATAGCTTCTGTGCTATAAGTCCATAGTCCATCCACCAGCTGGTTCTCCCATGTGTGGCTGCCTTGTGCTATTGGCTTATTGTCCTGATCGATGAGGACAGCCTTAATACGGGTAGAGCCAAACTCGATACCGAGAATGGCTTTACCTTCTTGAATTGTTTGTTTTGCAGTCATATTATTAATTTAATTAATACACAGAGTTCACAGAGAAGACAGAGTTCACAGAGTTTGTTAGCCATTTAGTCTTCTTCTAATTCCGTCGATGAGACGAGGAACGTTGAAGTTAATGAGTAACCCTAGATTCTTCTGTGTTAGTTTGAGATAGGTCATGAGTTGGTTCTCGTATACAGGTAAAACCTTGTCAACTGCTTTTAGTTCCAGAATAACCTCATCCTCAATTAAAAGGTCAATTACAAAATACTTATTAGTGAGCTGACCTTTATAATATAATGGCAGATGTACCTGTTGTTGTACGTTCAACCCTCTTTGTTCCAATTCTTCTACGAGACAGATTTCATAGACGGTTTCCAACAGCCCTGGCCCAAGATATTTGTGAACCTCAATCGCAGCACCAATAATAGTTTCTGACAATTTATTCAGCTGTTCAATTCTTTCTTTGCTTACATCTTGCATATAAAAGAGAAAATCTCTGTGTCCTCTGTCTCCTCAGTATTCTCTGTGCTTTAAGTTTATCTTAAAGCTTTGTTCAACATGTAATACATCTCATTGTTCTGCAGCTGCTGCTTGAACTCGTAAGTCTTCGTATCTTTGTTGATCTTCACATACTCGATACCGCACATTTCTGCGAAGTCTTCCCAATACTCTTCTGTGATGTCGTATGAGAATGCGCTGTGGTGAGTACCTCCAGCAAGAATCCATGCACCTGCACCGATCTCAAATGTTGGCTGTGGAACCCAGAGAGCAGATGCAACTGGCAGATGAGGCATTGGTTTTGGCTCGATACACTCTACTTCTTGAGAAATCAGGCGGAAACGATTACCGAGGTCAACAACTGTTGCCTTGATACCACGGCCTGTCTTTGATGTGAACACGAGACGAGCAGTCTGCTGCTTGCGAATACCGATACCGAGGAAGTGAACCTCAAGCTTTGGTTTGTCGGACGCAATCATTGGACATATTTCGAGCATGTGGCTTTGCAGACATGAACTGCGGTCGCCTGCGAAGTTGAGGGTGTAGTCCTCAAGGAATGAACAGCCAATCGGCATTCCCTGCTGGATAACCCAAAGTGAGCGGTAGAGACAAGCTGTCTTCCAGTCTCCTTCTGCTCCAAAACCGAATCCTTCGGCCATCAGACGCTGAGAAGCGAGACCAGGAATCTGATCGAAACCAACGAAGTTTGGATCATCTATGTCTGCGTCACCAAGGTCGTCGAAGTTAGTTGTGAATGCAGTAGCACCTTCATCTTTTAATACGCGACGAAGAGCGATTTCTGCCTTTGCTGCATTCTTCACCTTTTCCCAGTAAACTTGTTCTCCACTCTCATCAATTTTGATAGTGTAGAGTTTCTTGTACTCTTCAACCAAAGCATCTGCTTCAGCATCAGTTACTTTCTTGAAGTACTCCATCAATGATGAAACAGGGTAGTAGTCTACATGATAACCAAGACGCTGCTCGAATTCAACACGGTCACCATCAGTTACAGCTACGTTGTTCATGTTCATGCCGAACATCAGACAGCGTACGTTCTTTGCATCAGCTACACCAGCTGCAACACGAGCCCATACAGCAATCTTCTTCTGGCAATCTTCGTTCTTCCAATAGCCGCAAACTACCTTACGAGGAACACGCATACGAGTACAGATATGTCCGAACTCGATATCTCCGTGAGCACTCTGGTTCAGGTTCATGAAGTCCATATCGATAGCATCCCAAGGAATTTCAGCATTGTACTGAGTGTGGAAGTGAAGGAGAGGCTTCTGAAGAGCCTGCAGACCCTTGATCCACATCTTAGCAGGAGAGAATGTGTGCATCCAAGTGATGATACCTACGCACTTCTCGTCGTTGTTTGCTGCTTTCATCACTGCCTCAACCTCCTTAGAAGAGTTAGCAGTTCCTTTGTACACTACTTTTATAGGGATAATTCCACTATTGTTCAGACCTTCAACCATCTCCTTTGAGTGGCCGTCTACGATTTTTACAGTCTCGCCTCCGTAAAGAAGCTGTGCTCCAGTTACCCACCAAAGCTCTAAATTTTCAAATGCTTTCATTAGATTTTGTTTTTGTTTGTTAATGTTATATTAATTTGGTATTTTATTCTCTCTATCAATGTTTCTGTCCCTTCTGTCCATAATAGGCATTAGGTCCATGTTTACGCATATAATGTTTTTCAATGAGCAATGGGTTCATGGTCAACTGTGGATTTACAGAGAATGCCACGAAGGCCATCTTAGCACATTGTTCCATTACTTTTGCATTGTAAACAGCGTTATCAGGTGATGTGCCCCAAGAGAATGGACCATGATTCTTAACTAACACAGCAGGTGTGTGGTCTGGATTGATTTTACGAATGTTGAGAATCTCATCCACGATAACATTTCCTGTTTCAAGCTCGTATTGACCTTTTACTTCTGCCTCAGTCATATCGCGTGTACACGGAATATCTTTATAGAAGTAATCGGCATGTGTCGTTCCGATGTTTGGAATATCTTTACCAGCCTGAGCAAATGCAGTCGCATAAGTAGAATGGGTATGTACTACTCCCTGAATATTTGGGAATGCTTTATATAAAACAAGGTGTGTCGGGGTGTCTGATGAAGGATTCAAATCGCCTTCAACAACTTTTCCTGTATTAAGGTCGACAACTACCATGTCGCTTGCTTTCATCTCATCATAGCTGACGCCAGATGGCTTGATGACTACTAAGCCTTTTTCCCTGTCAATTCCTGATACATTTCCCCATGTGAAAATGACAAGACCTTGCTTCACCAAGTCAAGATTGGCTTTGAATACTTTTTCTTTAAGTGCTTCTAACATAATTCAATACTTTTTTGATTTCTGATTATTCATATTTTACACTTCCAAGGATTATAGACGCTAATCTACGGAAGTGAAAAATAAGCTTAGAAAATCAATCGATTTATGTTTTTAATTTCTTTTGATAATAATGAATTTTTTAAGATGAAAAGCTACACCTACCGGAATAGGTGTAGCTTTTTATTGAGATGTTACCACAGGCAAACGTAGAGAATTGCCAGAATAACAATGATACCAATTGCGCCAATGTTGAATACTGTGTTTGTTTTGAAGATTGCAATGTCAACACCAATGGACTTAATGTCTTCAACCTTATCTTTTGCATTCGAACGGAGATACCAGAAGAGTGTGAAGAACATCACTGTGAGGAAGAAGATAGACTCTGCTCCATAGTTGCGCAGATTCTCCTGAGTCATCATGTAGATACCTGCTACCAAAGTAGCGACACAAAGAATCAACATGATAGTAGACCATGTCAACTGAGTCTTAATAGTCGTAGCATCCAATACTTCTGCAGGTTTGGTCTTCTTGCTAAACATTGAGATAGAAATGAAGAGAACTACCAGACAGAGGAATACATATCCCATACGGATGAGGAACGGAGTCTCAGGCAATGCAAACTTGAAGATGATTGAGAATGCGAATGTTCCGATTGCTGTAACAACGGCTGCAGTACCAGAAGAACGTTTCCACAACAAACCAAGTCCGAAGATAGTTACGATACCTGGATATACGAATCCTGAGTATTCCTGAATGATCTGGAATGCTTGGTCAGCACCACCCATGATTGGATAAACTGCGATGAGTGCGATGATAAGTGCAGAAACAGAAGTCAGACGACCAACAGTTACCAGTCTCTTCTCTGAAGCATCTTTCTTGATGAACTTCTTGTAAACATCCAAAGTGAAGATTGTAGATGTTGAGTTGAACATAGATGCCAATGAAGAGATAACAGCTGCTGCAAGTGCTGCGAATGCGAGACCCTTCACAACAGTTGGAGTGAAGTGGTGAATAAGGAATGGATATGCATCGTCTGAACGAGTGATACCCTCACCACCATTCAATATTTGTTCGTAGAGTTCTGGATGATTGTGAACGATGTAGTATGCGCATACACCAGGGATACAAACGATGAATGGAATCAAAATCTTCAAGAAACCTGCAAATACCATACCTTTCTTTGCTTCGTCAAGGTTCTTAGCTGCAAGACCTTTCTGGATAATATACTGGTTGAAGCCCCAGTAACCAAGGTTTGTAAGCCAAAGAGCACCAACGATAACCACAATACCTGGGATATCAAAGTATGGGTCTTTGGTAATCTCTGCAATCTCAGGGTTGCGGTTCACCACAAGGTTAAAGTGTTTGTCGCCAGGAATCTCTGCTAATTCAGAATAAATCTTTCCAAGAGCACCTAATGCGCCACCTTCGATATTCAACTCACCAGCGATGAAGTCGAGAGCAAAGTAAGCAGTGATAAGACCACCACCAACAAGGAATGTTACCTGCATCACGTCTGTCCATGCTACTGATGCCAAACCTCCGTAGATAGAGTAGATACCTGCAATGAGGAAGAGGAAGAGGATGATAACCATCAAAGTCATATCCATTTCCATTCCGCAGAACGTGGTCATCTGGGTAGGCAAGCCGAGAATCTGCTTAATAGCCAAAGCTCCGAGCCATGCTACAGATGTAAGGTTGATGAATACATAAAGGAATAACCAGAAGATTGAGAAGGCAAGACCTACACCCCAGTTGTAGCGTTCGCTCAAGAACTGAGGAATAGTGAAGATCTGCTTCTTAATCATAAGTGGAAGCAAGAACTTACCTACGATGATAAGGGCAAGAGCGGCTTCTAGCTCGTATGCAGCCATAGCGATACCAGAAACGTATGCCGAACCTGACATACCAATAAACTGCTCTGCGGAGATGTTAGCAGCAATCAGTGATGCACCAACAGCCCACCATGTTAATGCGTTACCTGCAAGGAAGTAGTCATTAGATGATTTTTCCTGCCCTTTCTTTCCACGAGAGAGGAAGATTCCTAATCCCACGAGAACAACAATGTAGACGAAAACCACGATATAATCGACGGTTTCAAAACCATTGTTTTTTAAAGCTTCTAAAACGTTCATTTTAAATGATTTGAATTGATTATTATTAAGTTAATTGATAATGATCATGTCTTATTTTACTACAGAAAATGCAAACTTGCAATATGAATGATATGGATTTTCTGGAGTTACGTATGGGTTACATGCTTCCCAACCTGGTAATGTGTACTTGTTAGGAGAGTCTGGATACTTCTGAGACTCAAGGCAGATTGCACAATGCTTCTGATACTTGATGCCACCTTTACCTGGACGAGTTCCATCCTGGAAGTTAGCAGTATAGCACTGGATACCTGGTTCGTTGGTGTAAACATCAAGTTTGATACCTGAGCGTGGGTCTGTCATCGTTACAGCAACTTTCTTTATGTCACCCTTTGTGTTTAGACACCAGTTGTGGTCGTAACCACCACCTACTGACTCAAGTTCTGGGTCACCGCTTGCAAAGTCGGTACCGATTGCCTTAGGTTTGCGGAAATCAAATACGGTACCTTCTACAGACTTGATTTCTCCAGTAGGAATCAGGTTGTCGTCTGCAGGGGTGTAGTTGTCTGCGTTAACATAAAGAACAGACTCGTCGATTGTGTTGTTGAGGTCTCCTGAAAGGTTGAAATATGAGTGGTTTGTCATATTGATAACAGCAGGAGCATCAGATATTGCATCGTAGTTGATGACAATCTCGTTGTTGTCTGTAAGCTCAAACTTAACTGTTGCATCGATATAGCCAGGGAATTTGTTGTCTCCGTCTGGAGAGATGCGACGTAAGATGAGTGAGTTGTCTGCTTCTTCTTCTACTTCATATACTTGATACTGCCATCCTGTGTAACCTCCGTGAAGACTGGCAACACCATTGTTGTTCTTATCGAGTTCAACTACTGTGCCATCAGGAGATGTATATGTTCCGTTGTTAATTCTGTTTGCATAGCGACCTACAGAACAACCATAGTCTGTTTCGTAGTTCCATGGGAAATAATTCTCCACTTTATCAAAACCACAAACGACATCAACAAGCTGACCGTCTTTGTTTGGCACCATGATGCTCACGATTCGTGCACCAAAGTTAGTGATACATACTTCCATTCCATTTGCATTCGTAAGAGTGTAGAGTCCTACTTCCTGTGCGTTCTCTGCGTCAGCTACGAACTTGCCGTCTTCATAAGCCACAGCAATACATGTGTCAAAATCCGCAGGATTAATACCTGACTGAGTAAGTAATGACTCTTGTTTTACAGCTGAATCACATGCACATAACAATGCAATTGTTGCAGCTGAACCGAAAAGGATTGATTTTAGATTTCTCATGATTTTTAGTAAAATTTTATTGTTAATGAATGAGTTAATTGTTTACATTCGTTACTTTAGACTGCAAACTTAATAAATATTTATGACAACTAAAAACTTTTTTATAAAAAAACGTAAAAAAAGGGCATTCTAGTACAAAAAAACATGAATATCATAAAAATATGGGTCTATAAACTACGTTTATAAATCTGTAAGCATAAAAAAAGGACGTATCGGATGATACGTCCAAAATAGTATAAAAATTGAGTTATTCGGAAAGCTTACGGGCTCCATCGCCAATGAATACTTCGATGACTTTGCAAGCTTTGCCGAATTTCTTTTTGTATTGAGTTTGGCATTCCTGAATGAAGGTAGAATAGAGTTCGTTGCGAACAAGGTTGATTGTACAACCGCCGAAACCACCACCCATAATTCTTGAACCAGTCACGCCACAGTCGCGAGCTAATTCAACAAGGAAGTCAAGTTCTTCGCAACTTACTTCATAGTCTTTACTCAAACCTTCATGGGTTTCATACATTTTCTCACCAACAGTCTCATAATCACCTGCTTTGAGTGCATCACAAACTGCCAATACGCGATCTACTTCTCCAAGTACGTATTTTGCACGCTTATAGTCAGTTTCACTCACTTGGCTCTTTATGGCCTCAAGGTCTTCCCATGTGCAGTCGCGCAACGTTTCTGCATCAGGTTTAGTTGCTGCTTTTACAGCTTTCACTACGTTCTCACAACTGTTTCTTCTGTCGTTATAAGGACTACCAACCAACTCGTGCTTAACACATGAGTTAATGAGTACTAACTTAAATCCTTGTGGGTTCCATGGGAAATATTCAAATTCGCCTGAACGGCAATCCAATCGCATAAGACTGCCTTTTTTTCCGAACATAGATGCAAACTGGTCCATGATGCCACAGTTTACACCGATGTAATTGTGTTCTGTTGCCTGACCTACTTTGGCAAGTTCCATCTTGTCAAGGTTACCACCGAACAGATCGTTAAGTGCAAATGCGTAAGTGCTTTCAAGTGCAGCACTGGACGACATGCCTGATCCGAGTGGAACGTCACCTGCAAAAGCAGTATCAAATCCTTCTACTTTTACGCCTCTCTTCATCATTTCACGAGCTACTCCGAATATGTAGCGGAAATGGGTTGCACGGGGGCCTTTATCATCATCAATGGAGAATTCATAATAGTCTTTCAAGTCAATTGAATAAGCGCGAATGTTGCGAGTACCATTTGGCTTAATTTCGGCAATCATGCCTTGTTCTACAGCACCTGGGAATACGAATCCTCCGTTATAATCGGTGTGCTCACCAATTAGATTAATACGACCAGGTGCAGCATAAATTGTGCCTGTAGTTCCATCGAAATGCTTGATGAAACGGCTTCTTACGTCATCAATAGTTAGTCTCATATCTTTAGTGTTTAAAAGTTAATTATCTGTTCCGAATTTATAAATAGTCTTTTGTGTGTAAGTCTCTCCTGGACATAATACGACAGAAGGGTAGTATGGGCGGTTTGGACTGTCGGGGAAGTGCTGGGCTTCGAAGCATATAGCACTACGGCGAGGATAAGTCGCTCCATGTGTACCTTTTTGTCCTGAACCCCAGTTGTCAGAATAGCACTGAACTCCAGGCTCAGTTGTATAAACCTCCATTGTCCTTCCAGAATGAGGTTCGGTAATCTTTGCTGCAAAACTGAGTTCACCCACCTCTTTCTTATTAAGGACATAGCAATGATCATATCCCGCTCCGTTCTTAATCTGAGTGTCATCAGCATCGATGTCCTGACCTACGGGTTTCGGCTTACGGAAGTCAAATGGAGTACCTTCAACAGAAGCAATCGGTCCAAGTGGAATCGCAGTTTCATCAATAGGGATGAAGTGGTCTGCATTGATTTCACAAATCAGGTCGTCGATTACAGGTGTTGGGTCTGCGATGCCTGCCAAAGCAAAATAACCATGATTGGTAAGGTTGACAACAGTCTTCTTGTCTGTTGTTGCTTTATAGCTGATGACCAAAGCATTGTCATCATTGAATTGATAGACGACTGTCACGTCCAGCTTGCCTGGGAATCCTTCTTCCATATCTGCTGCAACATAATGCAGCTCTAACGTCTGTGTGTCAATTTGTTTGGCATCCCAAACTCTTGCGTGGAAGCCTGTTGGACCACCATGCAGAGAATTAGGCCCATTGTTGAGTGCTAAGGTGTATTCTACTCCATCAAGGGTGAAACGTCCGTTGCAGATACGGTTACCATAACGTCCGATCAACGTGCTGAGGAAAGGCTCGGGTTTGTTCACTACATCATTGATGTTATCGTGACCCATAATGACATTTGCTACTTTCCCATTTCGATCGGGTACCATAATAGCTACCATTGCGCCACCATAGTTGGTTATTGCAACTTCGTAGCCTTTATTGTTGCGTAAGAAAAACAAATCTGTTTTCTTTCCTTTGATTTCTGCTTGGAAATCTTCTCTTTTCAGACCTGAGAGGTTTTTTGTGATGTTTTCGCTCATTTCAGAAAGGATTTATTGTTAGTAAATGAATTTATTGCAAATAAAACTCTTTTTTTTCAATTATGCAAATTATTTGGCAATGATTCTTCATAATTTGTTGTTTTTTTCTTCATAACTAAGGAAATCTGCAACTACGAATGTACTTCCGCCTACAAAAATGCAATCTTGAGGGTCGGCCTGACTTTGTGCTTTTTTATATGCATTTTCGACCGTTTTATACGAATTTCCTTGAAGACCGTGTTGTTTTGCCAGCTTTTTCAGTTGCTGATGTGGCATAGCGCGTTTTACACTTGCCTGACAGAAATAGTAAATGGCATTTTTCGGCATCAATTCGAGTACGCCGCTAACATCCTTGTCACTCACCATTCCAAATACGATACGGAGTGTCTTGCATTGCTGCTCCTGTAGCTGTTGGGCAGTATAGGTGATGCCTCCGACATTATGTCCGGTATCGCAAATCACAGTAGGGGAGTGGTGCACAATTTGCCATCTGCCTCTTAAACCTGTATTACGTGTTACATGAAGCAGTCCGTTTTGTATATTCTCTGAACTGATGTGGTAACCTTTCTGGATGAGTTGGGAAATAGCACAGAGGACCGTTCTCATATTCCGGCTTTGGTACAACCCCTTGAGTTCGTATTGGTAGGTTCTATCAGTTTTGTATTCGTCTGCAAAGTAAATCTTTGCTTGTTGTTCAGCTGCTTTTGCGGTGAATACAGGAGTGGTTTCGGTCTGAGTTTCTCCGATAATGACAGGAACACCTTTTTTGATGATACCAGCTTTCTCTCCTGCAATCTTTTCGAGTGTGTCTCCTAGATACTGTACGTGGTCAAAACTGATGTTTGTAATGATACTGATATCTGGTGTGATGATGTTGGTACAATCCAATCGTCCACCCAATCCTACCTCTACGACAGCTACGTCGACTTTTTGTTCTGCGAAATACTTGAATGCGAGTGCTGTGGTGAGTTCAAAAAATGTAGGGTGGAGTGGTTCGAAGAAATCACGCTCGTTGTCTATGAAGTCCATCACATATTGTTCCGATATCATCTCTCCATTTACACGGATACGTTCCCTGAAATCTGTCAGATGGGGTGACGTGAAAAGGCCAACCTTATAGCCGGCCTCTTGCAGGATGGAAGCAATCGTGTGTGAGCACGATCCTTTTCCATTTGTTCCTGCAATGTGAATAGTGCGGAATTGTGAGTGTGGATGTCCAAAATGCTCATCCAGAATATGTGTGTTCTCAAGCCCTTCTTTGTATGCATCGCTTCCTACATTCTGAAACATAGGCACTTGAGAAAACAGGTATTCTGTGTATTGTTCGAATTTGGACATGTTAATCAAATATTGCTTTGAACTTTCGCATGATTCTCTCCTTGATGCTGTCAGTTGGTTTGAAATTCTCGCTTTCTGCCAACTTCTGCACCATTTCCTTCTCCTCTTTATTCAAGGTCTCAGGCATATAGACACTAATATTGATGACCTCATCGCCTTTCTGGCCTTTATTATATCCTTGTACTTGTGGAATGCCTTTTCCTCGCAGGCGCAATACACTTCCTGGCTGAGTACCTGGAGTAATGGTGATTTTTGCTTTTCCTTCTACTGTCGGTACTTCCACCGTACCGCCAAGTATCGCAGTTGGAATTGGAAGAATCAGGTTGTACACCAAATCGTTTCCATCACGTACCAACGTATCGTCTTCCAGTTCATGGATGATAATCTGCAGGTCTCCGTTTACACCGTTTCTACGACCTGCACCACCTTTTCCTGGTACGTTCAGCACCATCTCGTTTGCAAGTCCGGCAGGGAAGTTTACCTCAACGATTTCTTCTCCCATCACAATTCCTTCACCTCCACATTGGGTACATTTGTTCTTAATCACAGTACCTTCGCCGCGACATTCTGGACAAACAGCCTGAGTGCGCATCATGCCGAAAAAACTCTGTTGGGTCTTAATCACATAGCCCGTTCCTTTACAGGTAGGACATGTAGATGTGTTGCCGTCTTCCGAACCGCTTCCATGGCAATGTGAACAAGTCACATGTTTCTTTAACTTGAATTTTTTTGTGGTTCCGTTCACGATTTCGTTGAGGTTCAGATCAACTCTTAATCGCTGATCTTGACCTTTATAAACGGGTTTGCTGTGACGAGTGCCACTACCTCCAAAACCACTAAAGCCTCCACCGAAGCCCATTCCTTCAAACAAATCACCGAACATGGAGAAGATGTCATCCATGTTCATGTTCTGGGCATTAAATCCTCCTGCTCCGCTTACTCCTTCAAAACCGAATTGGTCATATCGTTGACGTTTTTCCGGGTCACGAAGCACATCGTATGCTTCTGCTGCTTCTTTGAATTTTGCTTCAGCCTCTTTATCACCAGGATTACGGTCCGGATGATACTTTATGGCCATCTGCTTATAGGCTCGTTTTATTTCGTCTGCGCTGGCATTCTTTTCTACGCCCAGCACTTCATAATAGTCTCTTTTCGCCATATCGTTTGTTTAGTTGGCAACTACCACTTTTGCATATCTGATGACCTTGTCGTTTAAGGTGTAGCCCTTGGTCACGCAGTCAATTACTTTTCCTTTTTGGTCATCATTCTGGCTTGGCACCATAGTAATGGCTTCGTGGTAGTTCACATCGAAATCCTGATCTTTGGTGTCTATCTCTTTCACTCCTTGAGAATTGAGGAACTTGATGAATTTGTCTATGATGAGTTCCACACCTTTTTTCACAGCATCCACATCAGTCATCTGTTCCATCTGCTGCTCTGCACGTTCCAAGTCATCTACGATGGGTAGGATCTCAGTGAGTACTTTCTCTCCTCCGTTCAGAATCAACTCAGCTTTTTCTTTCATCACACGACGACGATAGTTGTCAAACTCTGCTACCTGGCGCAGGTATTTATCTTCCAGTTCTGCAATCTTCTCATTGGCTTTTTCCAAGTCGGTCTTTTCGTCTTCAACAGGAATCTCTGTTGTCTGATCTACTGACTGAGACTCTTCTTCTGCAGATTCTTCTTTTTTCTTTATTTCTTCTTTCTCTTTCATAATGCTAGTGTTTTTGTTCCATCAAGGTAAAGTGCAAATCAGATGCCAATAGGCAGCATTTATGACTTATTCTGCCATAATGTCCTCTGATGAGTAGCCTTTCGGCAGTTTCCTGCAGTTATAGCACGAAGCCATCGCTTCTCCGTAGGCTCCTGCGCTGAGCATGGCAATTAGGTCTCCACGTCTTACCTCATTCAGTTTGATGTCTGTATCGAAGGTGTCACTCGATTCACAGATCGGACCAACCACATCGTATGTGTCTTGTGGCCCGTTGCTTGTGAGATTCATGATTTTATGGTGTGCTCCATAAAGGGCAGGACGTATCAGCTCTGTGAACCCTGCATCTACAATCGCAAACTTCTTATTGGTGTTGTCCTTCATATACAGCACCTTGGTGATCAGACTGCCACATTGTGCCACGATGGCTCTTCCGAGTTCGAAGTGCAGCTCCTGACCTGCTCTGAGTTTCAAATGTGTGTTGTAAACGTCAAAGTATTCCTTTAAAGGGGGTAGGGGATTTCCTATCGGGTCATCATAATCCACTCCTAATCCTCCTCCTACATTGATGATTTTTACTTTGATTCCTTGTGCGTCAAGTTTATCTTGCAGTTCATTCACCCTATGACACAACGCAATGAAGTCATCCATTTCCAGAATCTGGCTTCCGATATGGAAATGCAGTCCTTGGAATGAAACGTTGCTCATCTCGTTCGCCATCTTGATGACATCGAACATGTGAGCCATATCGATGCCAAACTTGTTTTCTGATAACCCCGTTGTGATGTTTGCATGCGTGTGGGCTCCAACGTTTGGATTGATACGCAGACAGATATTCACCACTTTGCCTTTCCTTTGGGCGATTTCGTTGATGACTTCCAACTCAGGGATGCTCTCTACGTTGAAACAGAAGATATTGTTATCTATTCCCATCTCGATTTCCCAATCGGCTTTTCCTACACCTGCGAACACAATCTTGTCGGCAGGGAATCCTGCTTTCAGCGATGCTGTTATTTCTCCTCCACTCACGCAGTCAATTCCCAGTCCTGCTTTCATGATAGGTTTTAATACTACAGGATTGGCGTTTGCTTTGATTGCATAGTGTACGAAATAGTTGTCGTGCTTGCTTACCTCGGCCTTCACTGCGTCCAATGTTTGTCGCAATAGCTCTATATTATAATAATAATAAGGTGTAGCCTTTTTTTTCAGTGCTTCTATGGGAAATGTTTGTGTCATGTGTTTGTTTTCTTTGCCTTTAACTTTTACTCCTGATTTATAAGCTGTAAGCCCCTAAGCTTTATACAATTCCCCTAAGGGGGAGGGTCTGTCTTTAATTGTTAAACAAGTGGTTGCTCAATGACTGTAATGCTTTCTTTTTGTCTGCAGCTGATACAAGGAACGAAATGTTATGATTGCTACCTCCATAGCTGATCATACGTACAGGTACTTCCTTCATGGTTTCAGTCGCAAGCGACTCAAACCCGATGTTGTGCCAATCGAGGTCGCCCACAACGCAGATGATGCACATGTCAACATCTACCGTAACAGTACCGAGTTTCTTCAGTTCGTTCAGTATGTTGCTCAGGTTGCTTGTGTTGTCAATCGAGACAGATACACCCACCTCACTCGTTGTCACCATGTCAATACTGGTCTTGTAGGTCTCGAAAATCTCAAACACCTTACGTAGGAAACCGTATGCAAGCAACATGCGGCTCGAAGTGATATTGATGGCTGTGATATTGTCTTTTGCTGCAACGGCTTTGATGGTTCCACGATGTGTTTTGTTGCTGATAGTTGTACCTGGAGCTGTTGGATCCATTGTGTTGAGCAGTTTGACAGGGATACCTGCAAACCTTGCGGGCTGTACACAGGTTGGGTGCAGTATCTTTGCTCCGAAATAGGCCAACTCTGATGCCTCCTCGAAGCTCAAGCTGTCGATAGGTGATGTCTTATCCACAAAGCGTGGGTCGTTGTTGTGCATACCGTCGATATCTGTCCAAATCTGGATTTCACTTGCCCCGATTGCAGCACCAATGAGTGAAGCTGTATAGTCAGAACCTCCACGTTGTAGGTTGTCCACCTCTCCGTATGCATTACGGCAGATGAAGCCTTGAGTGATGTAGATGGCTTTGTCTGGGCATTCTGCAAGAACGAGTTTCAGCTTTTCGCGGATGTATTCCAAGTCAGGCTCACCATTCTTATCTGTACGCATGAAGTCGAGTGCCGGAAGCAACTCTACATCGATTCCCAGTTCCTTGATATAGAAGGTCACCATATTTGTGCTGAGGATTTCTCCCTGACCTACGATGATTTTCTCCTCGTACATCGTGAAGATGCCCTTGGTGAACGAACGAATGTAATCGAATTCTTCTTTGAGGAACTCAATGGCTTGTTTTTTATACTCGTCTGTAGCATACAGATCTTCTACGTGCTGCAGATATTTCTCTTCGAGTTTGTTAATGTTTTCGTTGGCTCCTACCGGATTCTTCTTATGCAGGTAGTCAGCAATCTCATAGAGTTGGTTAGTCGTACCCGACATAGCTGAGAGGACTACGATTTTCTGCTCGCCGTCGTTAATCAGCTTTACCACTTCTTTCATTCTTTGAGGTGTTCCTACGGAAGTTCCTCCAAACTTTAGTACTTTCATTTCTTTTATTATCTTATGCTTGTTCGTTCACTTCATTCTCTGCTTCTTGCAGGTTTTCGTTGCTCACTTCAATAAGTGCTTTGTCTTTACATTCAAACACTCGGCCTGGATACATGTCGAGCAGATTCAGGTTGTGGGTAATCATCACGACGGTAGCTCCTTGCTCCTTCACAATCTTCATGAGCAGTTCGGTAATCTGTTTGCTGGTGTCTGCATCAAGGTTACCTGTAGGCTCGTCTGCCAGAATCAGTTTTGGATAGTTCAAGATAGAGCGTGCAATAGCGATACGCTGCTGTTCGCCGCCTGAGAGTTCGCTTGGCAGTTTGTAGCCTTTCGTGCTCATGCCTACCAATTCCAGCACTTCTTCTATGCGGTTGTTGATGTCTTCCTTGTTCTTCCATCCTGTTGCTTTCAGCACAAACCGCAGATTGGCATCTACTGTACGGTCTGTCAACAGTTGGAAGTCTTGGAAAATCACACCCAGCTTCCTGCGAAGGTCTGGCAGATGTTTGCGTTTTAGGTTGCACATGTCGTGCTCCATTACGGTTGCTTCACCGCTATGGATAGGCAACTCTCCGTAAAGTGTCTTTATCAGCGAGCTCTTGCCCGATCCCACCTTACCGATTACATACACAAATTCACCTTCATCAATCGTGAAAGTCACGTCAGTCAGCACTTCTTGTACCTCCTGATACACATCTACATGCTTGTACTCTATTAACACAGTCTAATTTACAATTTGACAATTGACAATTTAACTATTTATTTACAATTCAGCTATTTTATTATTTAGCTATTTAGCTAATTACATCCGCACACATTTTACTCCCCGCCCTCATCCCCCTCGGGGGACAGAGCCCCTCGGGGCTGAGGGGGGAAGAGACCGTATTCTCTCCCTTCGCACTCCCCTCAAGGGGAGAGAAGGGAGGGGACAGGGGAGGGTCTCTTAGTGTTTATGCCAATTCGGATCGTGACGTTCAATCAGTTCCTTGGCAATATCCTCAATGCTCAGCCCCTTGGATGTCAGCAACACGATGAGATGGTAGAACATATCCGATGCTTCGTAAATCATACGCTCGTTGTCACCTTTCATCGATTCGATGACCAGTTCCACGGCTTCTTCGCCTACTTTCTGTGTCATGCGGCTCAGTCCGTCTTTGAACAGGCTGGTGGTGTACGAACCTTCAGGCATCTCTTCGTGACGCTTCTCAATAAAACGCTGCAGTTCTGTCAGGAACATGATGGGGTTCTCGTTCGTCTCATTCCAACAAGTGTCTGCACCTGTGTGGCATACAGGGCCAACGGGATTTACCTTAATCAATAAGGTGTCGTTATCACAATCGTTCATGATTGACACTACGTTCAAGTAGTTACCGCTTGTCTCGCCCTTTGTCCATAGACGGTTCTTCGTACGGCTCCAGAAGGTCACTTTACCTGTCTCCACCGTTTTCTGGTATGCTTCCTCGTTCATGAATCCCAGCATCAGTACCTTCAGTGTCTTGTCGTCCTGAATGATTGCCGGTACCAGTCCGTCCATCTTCTCAAAATCGATATTCATATATGCTTATTATATTTTCAACTTCTAACTATAATGTTTTCCTTTCTCAAGTATTCTTTCAACTCCTTAATGCTGATTTCGCCGAAATGGAACACGCTTGCTGCTAAAGCAGCGTCGGCATGTCCTACTGTGAATGCATCCCTGAAATGTTCTTTTGCTCCCGCACCACCCGATGCGATAACCGGAATGGTAAGCGAGTGGGATAGGGTGGAGAGTGCTTCGTTGGCAAATCCTTCTTTCACTCCGTCATGGTCCATGCTCGTAAAAAGAATTTCACCAGCACCTCTCTCGTTCGCTTCTTTTGCCCACAGAAACAGGTCGCGTTCTGTCTCCAGTCGTCCTCCGTTGAGGAAACATCTCCAGCCTTGTGCCGTTTGTTTAGCGTCTATAGCTACTACACATACCTGACTGCCGAAGTGTTGTGCTATTTCGTCTATCAGTCCAGGATTGCGTATCGCAGCAGAGTTGATGCTCACTTTGTCTGCACCTGCATTGAGCAGGCGGTCTACATCGCTCAACTCGTTGATACCACCTCCTACGGTAAACGGTATGTTGATTTCCTTTGCTATTCGTCCCACCAGTTCAGTGAAGGTCTTCCGCCCTTCGTGACTGGCTGTGATATCCAGATACACCAACTCATCAGCTCCTTGCTCGCTATATGCCTTTCCCAACTCGATGGGGTCACCAGCACTACGCAGACCCACGAAGTTCACTCCCTTCACGGTCTGTCCGTCTTTTATATCCAAACAAGGTATGATTCTCTTTGCTAACAAAACTAATTCTATTTATAGCCCTCTCCCTGCACCCCCTTCGGTTCCCCCGTTATCGGGGGACAGGAATCCCAAGAGGGGAGTGATTGGGTCACTTTTAATTTTTCAATTTTTCAATTTCTATCTTCCCTTCATAAAACGCTTTGCCGAACACCACAGCAGGTATACCTGCACGGTCAAGCGCCTCGATGTCCTCCATGCTGCTTACACCACCGCTTGCGATGAGCTTACATGTCGGGAATCGTTCCATGATACTTTTATAGAGTCCGATATTCGGCCCTTGAAGCATTCCGTCTTTGTTGATATCTGTACACAACACATTCCGTACACCTCGACCCATATAGTCCTCAATAAACTCCATCAGGTCTATGCTGCTGTCTTCCTGCCATCCGTTGATGCTGATCTTACCTTTACGTACATCCGCTCCCAGTATCAACTTATCCGCACCATAGCGCTCTATCCATCCATACACCGTCTCACGGTCAGTAGCAGCGATGCTACCTGCTGTAGCCATAGCTGCACCAGCATCGAACACCTTTTCCAAGTCTTCTTCCGTCTTGATGCCTCCACCGAAATCTACGATGAGGTTCGTCTCACGGCATATATCTCTCAGTACATGGTCGTTTACCACATGCTTCGATTTCGCTCCATCGAGATCTACCAGATGCAGACGCTTGATGCCTTTCGACTCGAACATCTTAGCCACCTCTAACGGATTGTCGTTATACACCTTCTTCTGAGCATAATCACCCTTCGTCAGGCGTACACACTTCCCGTCAATCATGTCTATTGCTGGTATAATCTCAATGTTCATTATTTTATTTCAATTTTTTACTTCTTATGCATTATGCATTATGAATTATGCATTTTTAGGAAGTTCCTGATTATCCTCTCACCCACACTTCCACTCTTCTCCGGATGAAACTGCACAGCATAGAAGTTGTCCTTGTGCAGGGCTGCGCTATATGGCTGCACGTAGTTCGTAGTCGCTATCGTGTCAGGACATAAGGGCACATAGAAACTATGCACGTAATACACGAATTCTGGCTTGGTAAACCCTTCGAATAATGCGCTCTTCGTGTCCATGATGGTATTCCAACCCATTTGAGGCACCTTGTCCTCAGAAAGGGTAGGGCGGAACTTCACCACATCCACATCGAAAATACCGAGACAGTCCGTATTGTCCTCTTCACTGTGGCGACACATTAGCTGCATACCGATGCAGATACCCAACACAGGCTGGCGCAGGTCCTTTATCAGCTGATCCAGCTTATGCTCTTTCAGGTAGGTCATCGTGGTGTGTGCCTGACCTTGGCCTGGAAAGATTACCCTGTCAGCCCGTTGCAACACCTCGAAGTCATCTGTCAGGATGGGGGTCACTCCACATCGCTCCAGTGCATTCATCACAGAGCATATATTCCCCGCATTATATTTTACGATTGCTACCTCCAAAACTTCAATATTTTTATTTTTTTAATCTTAAAATGCTCATTATAGCGCATTCAAGGTGCAAAGATACAAAAAAATCCGCATTCCATTGTTGCCGTACACGGATTTTTTAAGTTTAAACCTATATTTTGTGTCAAAAAGCGGTTTACTCGCTCTCAGTAATGCAAATGTTGGGTTACAAACAATCGTTGGGAGAGAGAAGTAGTTTCGCTCATAGAGAGAAGTAGTTTCGCTCATAGAGAAAGGCCGTTTCACTCATAGAGAGAAGTAGTGTTGCTCTTAGGGAGAGGATATAGAGTTAACCTAGAGTTAACCTAGGGGTAACCTATAGGTAACATAGAGTTGGTATAGCGTTGAGATAGAGTTGATATAGCGTTGATATAGTGTTGGTGCTTCTTGTTTGTCATGAATTTTACACAGAAGAGATAGGTGAAATCCTTATGTGTTTCTGTTGTGCAAAGTTACGAAAAATATTGTTATCTTCCAAATATTTCCTGATATTTCTACTACTTGGTTAAGAATTTGTTTTTTCTGGTTACTCCGCAGTAAAACGTGAATAGTTCTTTGACAAATGATACCAGAAAGTAAGCGGTTGAAACGAAAAACAGGATGTCTCTGGACTTGTTTCTGTTAAAAAAATTGGCATTTCTACGGAAAATGTTTGGCTGTTTTACGGAAAATGCTTTACTTTGCACTCGGTAAAGAGATTTTACTCAAACCCTATTTATTAACAAATTAATCAAATCAATTAATCAACAAACTTCACTAATGTCCACTAAAAAATGGACGAGTTTTAAAAAAATAAATTAGGTTCACTTGAACCGCTTGTAAGTATCTATATTTGATGGTAGTACGAATTAGAAAGCAGAATCTTCAAAGCAATGAAATCAAATCCGCGCACT
>JAFZYE010000063.1 GCA_017616445.1 Bacteroidaceae bacterium | reverse complement strand
CTCAGGCAGCACGGAGGGGAACGGCTTTGTAGAAGTGGATGTTGGAGTGTACAAAAAATATTTTTCGGTTTTCGTTTTTTTTCACAAAAAATTTCAAAAAAAAATCAAGTGTTAAAATCCACTCTGATTCCGATGTGGGGTCTATGTGGGGTCTCAAAACAAGACCCAACATCGAGAAACCCATTTATACAAAGGCGTTTTCAGAGATTATGTTGGGTCTTGGACTTTTTTCACGTTAATCTATATTTTTTTATCGTGACCATTTTTGTGACCATTTTCCGTCAAATTTGACGTTTTTTTTGACGGTTTTTCTGACGTTTTTTTGTCAGAAATAGACAAAAGTGGCTGTTTTTTTGTCTGTTTTTTTGTCTGTTTTTCATCAGAAATGGTCAAATCTGACCCTTTTTTTGACCCTTTTTGTGACCATTTTTCGCCATTCTCTATAAGGAATCCATAAGCAATGATTTTCAGGGTTTATGGTTCTTAGATGAAGAATTTTCTCCAAAATTGTGCTGGTTTCAAAATCTTTTTGTATTTTTGCAGGTGCATTGTGGCGATAACTGCACTCCAATGGGAGTAAGGGCTGCTTTGCAGGACATTGCGGGTAAAGAATTATGTATCGAAAATTCTGATGAGGGTCAAAACCAAATAGTCGGCAAAACTAATTGAATACACGACCTCACGGGATTGGGGATACGCCTGTCATAGGCGTACCCTTTACCTTGTATATCGTGTAAGTGCCTATTAGCCGACGGATCGGTTTTGAGTATGAAGGGGTGAAGAGTACGCTTTTTCTGTTCCCCTAACTTAAAACGACTTCTGGCCGATGAATGGTAATGGCGGCTTTGGTGGTATTGCTACTTTCGATAACATCACATCGAGGGTAATAGACGATCTGAGAACCACGCTGAGGTGTGGGTCTAAGGTTTCTATGGCTGCGGCCTCCTTCTCCATCTATGCTTTCGAAGCTTTGCAGAAGGAACTGGAGCAGATTGACGAATTGCGTTTCATCTTCACCTCACCTACCTTTAATAAGGAACGCGAGAAGAAACAAAAACGCGAATTCTATATCCCCAAACTGAATCGAGAACGGACGCTCTATGGCTCTGATTTCGAGATCAAACTTCGAAACAACCTGACTCAGAAGGCCATCGCCAAAGAGTGTGCTGAGTGGATTCGGCAAAAAGTGCGCTTTAAGACCAATACCTCACAAATGCAGATGCCAGGTTTCTTGAATGTCAGAAACGATGAAGACCTCTACACTTATATGCCCTTCAACGAACTGACAACCACAGAGTTGGGCAGTGAGCGAGGCAACAACATCTTCCAGTTGATTCAGCGTCTGCCCTCACCTGTCAGCGAAGCCTACCTGAAGAACTTCAATGATTTCTGGGAAGACAAGGAAAACTTTACGGATGTAACAGAAGCCATCATCGAAAACATTGATAATGTGTATCGTGAAAATGCTCCTGACTTTATCTACTTCGTCACACTCTACAACATCTTTAATGAGTTCTTGGAGGACATCAGCGAGGATGTTCTGCCCAATGAGGCCACAGGCTTCAAGTCCTCACAGATTTGGAATAAGCTCTATAACTTCCAGAAGGATGCTGCACTTGCTATCATCAACAAGTTAGAGACCTATAACGGTTGTATCTTGGCAGATAGTGTGGGTTTAGGAAAGACGTTTACGGCCCTTTCGGTTATCAAGTATTACGAGAACCGCAACAAGTCTGTATTGGTGCTCTGTCCCAAGAAACTATACGACAACTGGCAGACCTACAAGAGCAACTATAAGAACAATCCCTTGGCCCAGGACCGTCTGCGCTATGACGTGCTGTTCCATACAGACCTCTCTCGTGAGCAGGGGCTGAGCAATGGCCTTGATTTGGCTCTGCTGAATTGGGGCAACTACGATCTGATTGTCATTGATGAGAGCCATAATTTCCGTAATGGAGGCAAGATCACCACAGATGAAGACGATGCCAATCCTCGCGAAAACCGTTATCTGCGTCTGATGAACAAGGTCATCAAGGCTGGGGTGCGTACCAAGGTGCTGATGCTTTCTGCTACGCCTGTCAACAACCGCTTCAATGACTTGAAGAATCAGTTGCAGTTGGCCTACGAGGGTGACCAGAGCCTGATAAATGACAAGCTGAATATGGATCGTCCCATCGAGGACATCTTCCGTTCAGCACAAGGACAGTATAACCTTTGGTCCAATCTTCCCAACAGCGAACGCACAGCAGAGCGATTATTGGAAATGCTCAGCTTTGATTTCTTCCAGGTGCTCGATGCTGTCACTATTGCCCGTAGCCGCAAGCATATCGAGAAATACTACGATACCGCTGACATCGGCAAGTTCCCAACGCGTCTGCGTCCCATCTCCAGACGTCCCCATCTGACTGATCTCGACGAGGCTATTACCTATCGCGAGATTTCAACACAGTTATATGACCTGAACTTAGGCGTCTATGCGCCCTCTGCCTATATTCTGCCTTCACAGCGCGATAGGTACGAGATAGACAAGGATGGCAGTGGCAGCTATTTAGGTATGTCTGGACGAGAGAAAGGCTTGAAAAAGCTGATGGCCATCAACCTACTGAAACGCCTGGAGTCGAGTGTCAATTCTTTCCGTCTGACGTTGGATCGCATGAAGCAGCAGGTTGACGAGACATTGGAGGCTATCGACACATTCTTGGAAACGCGGCAGGACATACGCCTATCAGCAGATACCATAGAAGTCATGCTTGACAGCGAGGACAGCGAAAACGACTTCTTGATAGGCGGTAAGAAAACACGAGTTGCATTGGCAGATATGGATTGCCGTTCTTGGAAGCGCGATTTAGAGTCCGATCAGGAAATATTAGGTCTGCTTTTGACGATGCTGGAAGACATCACGCCAGAGCATGACAGCAAGTTACAGATGTTGATGGAGAACCTGCGTGAGAAGTTCAATAACCCCATCAATGGCGATAACAAGAAAGTGATCATCTTCACCGCTTTCTCAGATACGGCAGAATACCTCTACGAGAATTTGGCTTCTGTCATCAAAGAGAGAACAGGATTAAATACCGGCTTAGTAACTGGCGACGCTTTGAGCTCTACCATTCCAGGTATGAAAGCAGACTTCAATCTCATCCTGACACTCTTCTCGCCAGTTTCCAAAGAGGCTGACAAGTTACTACCCAACAATCGACATGAAATAGATGTATTGATAGCTACCGACTGTATCTCAGAAGGCCAGAACCTGCAGGACTGCGACTATCTCATCAATTACGACATTCATTGGAACCCTGTACGTATCATCCAGCGTTTTGGCCGCGTGGATCGCATCGGCTCGAAGAACAATGTGATTCAGTTGGTGAACTATTGGCCAGATATAGAACTCGATGACTACCTGCGACTGAAAGGTCGTGTGGAAGCACGAATGACTGGCGTGAACATCACAGGCGCAGGTAACAGTAATGTGCTACTCTCTGACGAAGAACAGGCAGACCTTGATTATCGTAAGAGTCAGTTACAGCGTTTGCAGGAGGAGGTGGTTGATCTCGAAGATATGGATACAGGCATCAACATCATGGACTTGGGACTAAATGAGTTCCGTCTCGACCTCTTGGCCTATATGCAGAATCATCCGGATATTGAGCATACGCCTTGGGGCATGAGTGCTGTGGTGCCAGCATCAAATACTGCAAAACCTGGCGTCATCTACATTCTGAAGAACAGGAACAATGCCGTCAACATTGGTCATCAGAACTTGCTCCATCCTTTCTATATGGTCTATCTCTCTGATGAGGGTGAGACCATCATTAATCACTTGTCGCCCAAGAAACTACTCGACATCATGCGTCTGAGTTGCAAGGGCAAGACAGAGCCTATCATAGACCTCTGTCGCCAAGTGAATCGTGAAACACAGAATGGCAGAAAAATGGGCCATTATAGCGACCTGCTTGGTAAGGCCGTTGCCAGCATTGTGGAGCAAAAAGAACAAAGCGACATCGATAGCCTGTTCTCCTTTGGTGAGACTACTGCTTTGGTGGGAGATATCAGAGGCCTCGATGACTTCGAGTTAATATGCTTTTTAATCATTAAAGCCAATGGATAACCTGCT
>JAFZYE010000062.1 GCA_017616445.1 Bacteroidaceae bacterium | reverse complement strand
AGAAAAAGAAGAAGAAGAAAAACACAGAAGGGCCAAAAGAGTGAAAAGCAAGACGACAAATAGTCTGAAGTCGGCATATCGCAGAAAGAGATTCGTCCTCCTCGAAGCATGTTATATCCTGACGGTTGTGGGTTTGATGGCTTGTTCAGGAGGAACTATCTTTCATGAATACCGTGATGTTGACTTATGGAACTGGGATTCGGAAGACACCGTTTCATTTGAGTTGCCTACAATCACCTCATCGGGCGATATAGGAGCGACAGTCGGTGTGAGATTCACCAGCTCCTATCGCTTTAATGACCTATACCTTCTTGGAACGCTGGAATGCGATTCGTCGGAAATCAGAACAGACACGATAAGAGTATGTCTTTTTAACGAGAAAGGAAACAACGAAGGAGAAGGATTCCCTTACATCACGATTACCCAATCGATTGCTCCGATTGAGGTGGATTCAGGACACGTTTACCAGTATAAGCTCAACCACATCATGCAAGACCGTCAGATAAAAGGTATTGCAGGCATCGGACTTCACCTGAAGTCAAACTAGCGGACCACTAATCGATCCTCAAGCATCCGCTCCATATATGACTGGATAATTGCCTTGAGTTCACGCTCCATCTGTTGCTCTACATCACCTGTCTTGCCCAATAAGTTGTTCTTCATGAACCAATCATCCTTGAAGTTGTAGATGGCCTTGAGGGTCCCTGACTCGGTAAACAAGATGACATAATCACCTTTAGCGTAGAAGTAGATGCCATTATTATTACCTACGAGCCAAGTCTGCTCAACTGGCGTATTGAAGAGATCGATGCCGAATGCCACAAAGGGGCGATTGTAGCCAAGATAGTTAAGGATTGTAGGCATGATATCGATATGTTGAGCGATGCCTTCACGACGTTCGGGCTTCAGTTGTCCTGAAGGGTCGAAGAAAATCAGCGGCACACTTACCAATCCCATTTCCGTCTGATACTCTTGACGCGAGCTAAGATTCGTATGGTCTGCAGTGAGTATGAAGAGGGTATTTTCGTACCAAGGTTGACGACTGGCCGTCTCAAAAAAGAGTTGCAAAGCATGATCCGTATATCGGATGCATTTATGCATGATGTTATCATCACTAGGTTCATCCTTGTAGATGTCGTGATAGCGTTCTGGAACCACATACGGGTGGTGTGAACTGGCGGTGAATACGGTGGTAAAGAACGGTTCCTTCATTTCGCTCATCTTGAGGGCGTAGAACTGGAGAAACTCCTCATCCCATATAGCCCACATGCCATCGTAGTCGTCATCACCACCAAACCGCTTATCCTGATTGTATTCGGTACGTCCAAAGTAGTCTTTGTAACCCGTAGCATGCGCAAACGCTTCAAATCCCATTGAACCATTCTCGGCTCCGTGGAAGAATGCAGAGTAGTAGCCGACCTTTCCCAATTCTCCCGCCAATCCGCTTACTTCATTAAGAGATGCGGGGGTCAGGAAGAACGGTTCGATGAAACGAGGGATACTTGACAAAATGGAAGGCATACCATCCACACTCTTACGGCCATTTCCAAATGTGTAGTCGTAGGTCAGTGAGTGCTGAACAAGCGAATCAACAAATGGGGTATAACCTCCATAGTGCCCTTCATCGAGTTGAGTGTTATAGGCACCAATATACTCCCTTCCGAAACTCTCAAGAATCAGTAATACAACATTCTTCTGACGTTGTATAAGTGTGTCTGGTGGAGTGTGAACAGGATTGTAGATGGTGTCCAATTCTTCACGAGTGAAATAATTGGGATCTGAGAACACATTCTTGTTGATGGTACGAATCAAGGAGAATGGCGTGTTGAGAATCAGTGCTGCCTCTGCTGGCCGGTTGATGTATTGGTTGGCATTGCTGATGGTGATAGGTCGGACTGCTGTAGTAGCTCCTCCGCGCATTCCGCTGATTGTAATCGGAATATAAAGGGCAAAGCATACGAGCTGCACCAGATAATAACCTACATACGACTTCCACCCTTTGAAGTGGAGATTACCATGCGGCTTTACGTAGAGGATGATGATACCGATAATGAGCAAAAGACCCAACAGCACCAGATACCAATGATGGAGCAACTCAACGCCAAACACCCCTATTAAATTAGATTCATGGCTGAATTCATCGAAAACAGAAGCTGTCGTTCGACGTCCTGTATATTGAAAATAAACCGCATCGGAAAGATTGGCAATGATACAGATTGCATTGATACAGACATAAATCCACTTGGCAACCGATTGCCATAGATGGTTTTCCTTGATATGGAAGGGGAGTAACATCAATACGGCATATAGTGCGTTTGTGTAAAGAATTGCGGATGTATCAAACAACCAGCAGCCCTTAAAAGCCTCCCAAAACGACAAAGAGTCAAAGCCTGCTGATAATACAGACCAGTTCTCAAACAGGTAAGCAAGGCGACAGATGCCATAAACGACATAGACCATCGCCAGATTACAAACGAAAGCAAGAGGACTGGATATGTATGACTGTTTTATCTTCATATAATGCGTATTATTGGATTCCTTTTCGTTTCTTGTATTCCTTTATCCTGTCGGCAAATTGACTGTCTTTGCTGCTGTTCATGTCTGGATGAAACGTGATAACCTCAGGGATAGCTTCTCCATCATCCTTCACTTCCACGCTCATACCAGTCTTTATGATTCGTAGGGAATCGTATAACTCTCCCGAGACAGCATCATAGGCCGTTACAAACATCGTATCCTGACGAGTACGTACTTTCTGATAATAGCGGCTACCAGATCCGAACTTGTCAAATTGTTCATCGAATTCGATGCGATAGTTTTTAGGAGAACAATGACTGACAGTGTAAACTGGGGTTTTGTTTCCTTCGTATATCATCCGGGCATAGGCGTGTTCGTGCCCCTGCAGGACGAGGTCGACACCACCATCACATATCAGATCGTTGAACATCCAACGTTGAATCAGATTGTTCGTAGAACCTTTGATAGAATAAAGAGGATGGTGTAAGAGCACTAATTTCCATTTGGCACAACTTACTGCTAATTGACGTTTCAACCATTCGCGCTGCTGCCACAGATACCAGAATTCTCGATTGCTGTCGAGACAGAAGAACTGAAGGTTACCATATCGGACGGTGAACACCTGATTATCATCCACACGCGAATCTTGATAGAAAGAGTGGACTAGTGAGAAACGAGGGTCCAATTGGCAAATGATTCCTTTCCAATAGTCGTGATTACCAGTAATGGCAAGTATAGGTATCGATTGGCCAACAGAATCTAGTGTTTGGAACATCTCGCTCCAATAGCTGTCAAGCGGACGCTCAATTAAATCACCTCCACATGCTAGGAATGCTGCATCGGGATGCTGTTTGAAGGCGTCTTTCAACAATCGATTTGCGATGCCTGCGATGGTGTCTTGTACATCTCCTACATATAGGAATGACATGGCATCTGAGGGTGGTTCGATGGTGAATTCGTACCATTTTGAGTATTGTTCGTCGGTACATACGCGATAGTGGTAGCGATGACCTGGCCTCAATCCTCGTAGACGAGCCACATAATACACACCCTTTCCACTTGGTGATTCGTATATTTCTCCCTGAGCAGGAATGGATTGGATGATGGTTTCATCCATATCCTGTAGTTCAAGATGTGATGGTTGTAACACAGAGTCACATTGCCAACTGACATTACGGTTTGTACCGATGGAATCGCCAAAAGTTAGTAAAATCCTCGATGGAATGGGCGAAGTAACGTATGGTGACTCTGTTGGATTACCAAACCACACATCCCAACGGCTCCACACCCATACGGCTAATCCCACAAGGAGAAGGCAACAGATTGTTCTGATGATACCTTTACGTTTCATAGCTTTGTCATGAATGATTGTAACCTGTTCCACACAAATTCTTGTGTCAGCAAACCATACTTTTCCTCTCTACTCATCTTACGATAGGTTTCTTCAGAAATATTATTAGTAGACAATGTGTCAATAGGAGAAATGCCTTCGGCCAATACCTGAGTCTGCGGAATCCATACTCGCTTGCTGTTTTCTGGTGCACAAATGGCTAATGACGGACAGCCTGCTGCTTGAGCTATATGACGAGCACCACCTTCATTTCCGAAGAAAAGAGTCATGTAGCCAGCCATAGCAACCAATTCTCTTGAGGAATGTGCCTGTATATCGATGAACACCTGATGCGGTTTTCCCATCTGAGCGTAGATGCGCCTTGCGTTTTCCTCTTCCTGACCAGGTGCGTAGTTGAAGATAATCTGATAGTCAGGATTCTGATTCAAGAAATGGTTCAATACCCATACCATCCTGTCCTCCATCCATACTTTCGAGGCGAGTTTCGCTGTTACGTTCGCAAGCATCACTGGACGATTGAGGTTGATACCTTGTGACGTAAGATAGGCTCCAAAATCCTGTTTCTCTTCTTCGGTAATCTTTAATGTAAAAGTATAAACGGGTTCGATGGGACGTATCGTCTGAAGCGGTAAAGCGTATCGAGTGTCATATTCCACCATCGAATACTTGTCGCCACAAGGGCCTATCGTGTGGTTGAAAGCAATCTTTGTATATCCTTTGTCCACCCCGATTCTGTAAGTTGAAGAAGGAGAAAGAATCGCAAAAAGCATCGTATTCATCGTACTGCGCATATCAATGATGACGTCATAATGGGTTTCGTGGACGATATGCCATACTTTTCGGATATAGGTAAGAGAGTGATGGCGTTCATCATCGGTAAACGTAATGCAACGATCAATGGATGGATGCCTTTTGAACAGGGGAGCAATACGCTCGTTCAACACGAAATGAATTTGAGCGTCAGGGAAATTATGACGCAACGTATTGAGCAGTGAAGTCGCTAATATTGCATCACCCATCTGGCGGAACCTGATTACGAGTATATTCATCTTTTTCGAAGAGTAGTCTGCTGAACATTGAATATGGGTTCAAAATTACTGAATTTTTCTCTTATAACGACATTTTTATGCCTTTTTTTATGTTTTAACCACTAAAAAACATTGTCATACCTCAAAAAATGCATACCTTTGTGATATGGGAAAGAAAACTGTATTGCTCGATATCTGTGAGATTGGCAATCCAACCAGTGGTTTCGGCCAGATTGCAAATAACTACTACCATCTCTACCAAACTGTAGATGATGAGGCTTTGTCATTCCATTTCCTGTTGCCCGAAGGGTTTAAGGCAGATTGTAATCAGAAGGTTCAAACCACGAATATTCGTAATAGGTATCATAAGCATTTCACTAAAGGGCTCCCAACAGTTGATTTGTGGCATTCAACCAATCAACAACAAATCAAGCGTAAACGTGGCAAATACAATAAGTTTGTTCTCACGATTCACGACCTTAACTTCTTGACGGAGAAGAACTGGATTCGCCAACTAAAGCACAAAATCCGTTTGCAACATGCAATTAATCAAGCAGATGCCGTAACGTGTATTTCCCAATTTGTAGGTCGACAGGTTGAGCAACTATTTGACATGAAAGGAAAACCAGTAAGGGTTATCTATAATGGCGTTGAAGACATCTCTGAACAACCATTAGAAATACCTGCATTTGCGACTGGACGCCCATTCTTTTTTGCTATTGGACAGATTCGCGCCAAGAAGAACTTTCATTTGCTCGTGGATATGATGCGTCATTTTCCAGACCATGATCTCTATGTTTGTGGTGACGACCATTTCGATTATGCGAAAACCGTACGTGAGCATATTAACATATTGCCTACCCATAATGCCTATTTATGTGGTAAGATACGGGCGGAAGAGAAGGTCTGGCTCTATCGCAACTGCGAAGCGTTTCTCTTTGCCAGTCAGGGAGAAGGGTTCGGGTTGCCACCCATCGAGGCCATGCAATTCGGTAAACCCGTATTCATTGCGAACTACACTTGTCTTCCTGAGATTTGTGGTGATTGTGCGTACATCTGGCCTACACTAAATCCCGATGAAATGGCTGATTTTGTAAGGAACGGACTTGTTGATTTCGCACAATCTCCTGAGCGGATAAACCAGATCCGACAGCATGCGGCACAATTCAGCTACGATAAACATATCAATGCATACATTCAACTCTACAAAGAACTGCTATGCAGCTAGAGGTAACATACGATAACTGAATTCCTATTGTCATATATGGAAAGAATCATCATTAACCTGACATATCAATCACTTGAACGATTCGTTTATAGTATTCCATCTGTGTTCGACAAACAAGGAACACTGATTTATGACGAACGTAATCAAGTGAGAGTATTCATGGTTGGAGAGATGAAACTTGTAGTGAAACGATTCAAGCGCCCCTTGTTGCACCAACGCATTGACTACACGCTGTTCCGTCCAAGCAAGGCCAAACGTGCCTACCTATATGGCATGAAGCTCGTTGAGTTAGGGATTAGTACACCAACTCCGATTGCGTACATTGAAACATATCATTTAAGCTTGTTCACCCAAGGCTATCTTGTTACAGAGTTTTGTGGTGACCCCGATGCTCGCGTCATAAGAGAAGAACCTGAGAAACATGATGATTTGATAGAATCTGTCGTTCGATTTATCGTTGATTGCCATGAAAAGGGCTTTATTCATGGTGATACAAACCTTTCTAATTTCTTATACCATAAAGATGCCTCAGGGTATCATATTACCACTATTGATATCAACCGTTCCCATTTCTTTCCCAATCCATCGAAAGAGCAATGTTTAGGAAGTCTGTTCCGCCTTACTCATGTTCGTCCTGCCTTAATGAAGATTGTAAGACGATATGCGGAACTACGAGGATGGGATACTACTTCGTCTGTGCAATTTGTTCTCGAGAAACTGGACAAATTCGAACGACGTAAAAAAATGCTCAAGTTACATCGTTAGTAACCTGAGCGGTATTTCTCTTCGTTTTCATCGTCAAGCATCGACAGATAGGAGTTGTAGCGGCTTTCGCTGATATCATGTCGTTCAACAGCTACTAAGACAGCACATCCTGGTTCATGGGTGTGGGTGCAGTTATGGAACCTGCAATCTTGGGAAAAACGGAAGATTTCCTTGAAATAATGTCCGACCTCTTCGCGTTCCATATTAAACGTGCCGAATCCCTTTATTCCTGGTGTATCAATAATGTAGCTACGCACCCCATCGTGTTCAGCGATCTCGTACATCTCAGAAAAAGTCGTCGTATGCTTACCTGTGTTGTAGGCATCGCTGATTTCGCAGGTCTTTAGGTGTAGGTCTGGCATCAGGTAGTTGATAAAGGTCGACTTCCCCACACCGCTATTGCCAGATAATAGTGTCACTCTCCCTTGCAGTTCGGCTTGAATTTGCTCCATCCCATCGCCTGTTTTCAGAGAAATGGACAAACATTTATATCCAATTGTTTCGTACAAACGTACCATCCCATCAAGATACTCCCTGTCGTCTTCATCGTACAGGTCAACTTTGTTGAAGATAATGGTTACAGGGATGCTATACGCTTCTGCTGTGGCTAAAAAGCGATCGATAAACGTTGTGGAAGTTGTGGGATGACTGATGGTCACAAATAAGAAACACTGGTCGAGATTAGCTGCCAGAATATGGGATTGTTTCGATAGGTTGGTCGATTTGCGTATGATATAGTTTTTGCGCTCATCAATCGAGGTGATGAGCGCAGTATGGTCGGGTTGTGGAATCATCTCCACATGATCGCCTATAGCAACAGGATTAGTCGAACGGATGCCTTTCAGGCGAAAGTTTCCTTTCACCTTACATTCAATCATACTACCATCGTCGGCACGTACCGTGTACCAACTCCCCGTATTCCTAACTACAAGTCCGTGCATCTTTTACACGGTCATGATTTCCTTGTTCTTCTCTTCGAGCATCGCATCAATCTTCTTGATATACTTATCATGAAGTTTCTGACACTGCTCTTCTGCATCCTTCTCTACATCCTCTGGAACACCGTCCTTTATACTCTTTTTGAGTTTCTCGATAGCATTACGACGGGCATTTCTTACACTCACCTTTGCAGATTCCGACTCCTTCGAACACTGTTTCGTCAGTTCTTTACGACGCTCCTCAGTCAGTACTGGGATACCCAATCTCAACTGTTCACCATTGTTCTCGGGCATGATGCCTACAGATGAGTCGATAATAGCCTTCTCAATCACCTTCAGCATATTCTTGTCCCAAGGTTTGATGATGATAGAACGTGCGTCGGGAGTAGTGAGGGTCGCAACATTGCTGAGGGGCATCTGGGTTCCATAAGAGTCCACACGGATTCCGTCGAGGATATGCACATTAGCACGTCCTGCACGGATGCGGCTTAATTTCTCCTCAAGGTTCATGGCTGCCATTTCCATATCTTCTTCGGCAGCGTTGAGGTACAATTTTACATCTTCCATTTTTATTAATTCATAATTTATAATGCATAATTCATAATAGTTCTCCCCCTTGGGGGAGTTAGAGAGGGGCTTCTTTATAGGATACTGCAGCCTTCACAAGGTTTCAACTGCTTGAAGAAGTCGTTACCCTTATCGTCCACGAGGATGAAAGCAGGGAAGTCTTCCACCTTGATCTTCCAAATAGCTTCCATACCCAACTCTGGATATTCCACACACTCGATGCTCTTAATACTGCTCTGTGAGAGCACTGCAGCCACACCACCGATAGTTCCAAGGTAGAATCCGCCGTGCTTCTTGCAAGCATCTGTCACTTGCTGTGTACGGTTACCCTTTGCTATCATTACAAGACTAGCACCATTTGCTTGGAACTCATCTACGTATGGATCCATACGGTTAGCTGTTGTCGGGCCCATAGAGCCACAAGGATAGCCTTCTGGAGTCTTTGCAGGTCCTGCATAGAGAACGGGATAGTCCTTGAAGTATTGAGGCATTCCTTCGCCTGCATCCAAACGTGCTTTGAGTTTTGCATGAGCAATATCACGTGCAACGATAATCGTACCACGGAGGTTCACTCGTGTAGATACAGGATATTTGGTCAATTCGGCACGTACTGCATCGATACCCTTGTCCAGGTCGATCTCAATACCCTTCGTGCCTTCACCTGGTCTGCGGTATTCTTCAGGAATCAGCTCGCTTGGGTTGTCGTCCATCTTTTCAAGCCAGATACCTTCTTTATTGATCTTTGCCTTGATATTACGATCGGCACTACAACTTACACCCATACCGATTGGGCAAGATGCCCCATGACGAGGCAGACGAATCACACGGATATCATGAGCAAGATACTTGCCTCCGAACTGAGCGCCAAGTCCAATCTTGAATGCTTCTTTCAGCAGTTTCTGCTCTAAATCTATATCACGGAATGCACGTCCCGTTTCGTCACCTGTAGTTGGCAGGTTGTTGTAGTACTTAATTGATGCCAGTTTCACTGTCAACAGGTTCTTCTCTGCAGAAGTACCACCAATAACAAATGCGATATGGTATGGTGGACATGCAGCTGTACCCAAATGTTTCATCTCTTCTACAAGGAAAGGCAGCAATGTTCCTTCATTCTGAATTGTTGCTTTCGTCATGGGGTAGAAGTATGTCTTGTTAGCAGAACCTCCACCTTTTGCTACCATCACAAAGCGGTATTCTGCACCTTCTACGGCTTCGATATCAATCTGAGCAGGAAGGTTACACTTGGTGTTCACCTCATCGTACATATTCAGCGGAGCGTTCTGTGAATAACGAAGATTATCCTGTGTGTAAGTGTTGAACACACCAAGGCTCAGTGCCTCTTCGTCTTCAAATCCTGTCCACACTTGCTGACCTTTTTCACCGTGAATGATGGCTGTACCCGTATCCTGACAGAATGGAAGTACACCTTTGCAAGCCGTTTCTGCATTACGCAGGAACTGTAATGCTACATATTTATCGTTCTCTGAAGCCTCAGGATCCTTTAATATCTTAGCTACCTGAAGGTTGTGCTCGCGTCTTAGCATAAACTCAACATCATGAAACGCTTGTTGAGCCAATAAGGTAAGGGCCTCTTTTGACACCTTTACAATCTCATGACCTTCAAACTCACTTACACTCACCCCTTCTTTTGTCAGCAGACGATACTCAGTGTCATCCTTGCCAACTTGAAACATAGGAGCATACTTAAAATCTGGAATAGTTGCCATATCTATATCTTTTATAATTTTTCAACACTTCAATTTTTTAATTTTTCTTTTCTGCCACAAAAGTACGACAAATCGTGGAAAGTGCCAAATAATCAGGCAGAAAAATAATTATTTTCTATGAAGATTGTAGAAAAATACGGCAATAAATAACTTTCCTTTCGCCGCAGCGAAAGGAAAGTAACTGATTGCAATTATAAAGATAAAAGTCTGATGCTGATACGATTGCCTGTTTTAATGGCGTTCGCGACGAACAGATACACGGGGTGCACTACTGCTAGAACTTGGAGATTTTTCCTTCTTGGTTTTCTCTGCTTTTGTAGTAGTCTGGCGAGCTGTAGTACGTGTACTTGTTGTTTTCTTTGCCTTCTTTGAAGTCGCCTCAGCTGCGGCGATTGAATCCTGACGTGCCAATGCTACGGAATCTACAGGTGCTGCCCAAATATGTTTCTCGAAATCAGAAATCTCTTTTTCGATGCGGGTCTGTTCGCGTTCAAGTGCTTTCTGAGATGTCACTTCAGGATCAAACATGGCGGAATCGGAATCGAAGTCCATTTGGGAAGAATCACCCACCATCTGTGCAAGTGATTTACCCTGCATGTTGGTCGTCATATAGATAGTACCCTTGTATTTGTTGGTTTCGAAGAAATCAGCCATCGACATGGTTGCTGCATTGTTGATATTGCTGGTCATCACCATGTTTTGACTGAGATAAGGTTCAATATCTTCCATCTTTACCCAGAAGAGTGGCGACTTCTGTACATCAGCACTCATACTTGGAGAATTAAAGTCGACATAACCGCCAGAACGATGCATCACAGGGCAGAGGGCTACCACGCGACTGTGATAGGTAGCAGTATGTTGATCGTAGTAGCTGCTTTCTTTCACGAAATAGGTAAGCACATCGTTCGAAGGAATGTCAATGGGGTTAACCGTGATGGTTTTGTTTTTGTCATCCACTTCGAATGGAATCTCATAGCGCTCGAGCATATCTATGAAGTGCATACGGTTTTCTTTGTTGAAGTTCTCAAGTCCACTGGTATCATAGGTGTATGCCGGAATCTTACCCGTATTGAGCAGTTGGAACAGCAGTGTGAACAAGTTCACTCTTCCATCCTGAGGCTCAACAGGATAATACAATGGTGCATTAGCATCTTTCGAGAGGTCTAACTCACGATAGATATCACGACGCCATACAACGTCAGTAGGTACTTCGACAGTTGTCGGGAACATGATGCTTGCCCTGCTGACTGACGGAGCTGGTGCATTTGTCGACCTTGTGACTGTAGCCTTGCTGACAGTAGTCTTTGTTGGCACAGGGGTAGACGTTTTTGGGGTTGTTGTCTGAGCATTATTCTGTGTCTGCGTAACCCGACTCTTTGCCGGCTGCGCACTCATACTCAGTGTGAAACAAACACCTACTATTGCAATTACTAATCTTTTCATATATCGCAGTTTTATCGATTATCAATTAATGATTACTTCCATAGAACTTGGGAGGGTACGTTCGATGCCGTCAGGACCGATGGCATGGATTCTTGAGATATAGAATCGTTTTCCTCGATTGAGTCGACGCATCATATCACGTTGGCGGTCGGTGAAAGTGGCCGCTCTCGATATCTCTGGGATGATGTTACCCATGTTATCGAAGAAGGTGGTTTCGAAACCAACTACTCGGAACTGAATATCAAGGAGACCATCATCAATGGCAGCACTGATACCTGTGGTGTTGAGCAGGGTTGCCTTTCCAAGTGGCTGACCGCCTTTATATCGAATAGGATTTCCCTTATCGTCAGTATAGGAGATATATGCTGTAGGATCGGGCAATTTACGTACATGGAAGGTGAACTTACCCATCTCCTGTGAACGTCCTTGGTTGTCAGCAGTGACGGTAATCACTACATCCTCACCCACTTTCGATGGGGTTGCTATGTATTCTCCTTCACCCTTCTTGGTAAGGGTGCCACCACTCATCGTAGCGTTCACCTTATTCTTAGGTACACCAGGTACACTCACGCTAATAGGGTTTTGATAACCTGCATAGAGCATGTTCATCATGGTGGCTGATACTGTAGCAGCTGGTTCAACGACTGTGTAAGGCTGAGCGAAATCGCGGCGGATTTCCTCACCATTACCGTTACGCATGATGAGATAGCCTCTCAGGGTGAAGTCACCTGTAGAGTTACAGATGGTCTCATAGTGCCCATTGCTTGATTTGAGCAGGGTATTGCCGATGTAGATTTCAGGACGTGCTGTGGTGTCGACAGCTGCCATGATGATTTCTGCAGAGAATCTGCCTCCACGTACCACTGTCTGGGAATTTGGAATAACGAAGGCGCTGATTTCGTTCACACGAACGTCCTTGATGTCGATATTGGCTACGAGCTGGTGGAGGAGCTCACCCTCCGCACTACGAACATCATTTTGTAACTTCGAAAGCAAGGTGACAGCCGCAATGACTGGAGTGTTCTCAAACATGTATTCCTGCCAGTTCTTACCCAGTACCTTTGCTTTCTTTGGTACATTTGTCGAGAGGTTGTCAGAGATAATCTGACGAGTCTTATCATCGTTCACCATCTTAGTGATAGCCTCACGATAGTGGTTGATGGCCTTGAGGAGTTCACCTCCACGTCCGATGCTAGGAGCCAGCATCACGTGAGTAGCAGCCTCAAGGTTCTCCTTATTATTTATATTATGGATATCGCCATCTTTACCATCTGCCTCACGTACAATCTCCCATTTCAGATCCTCAGCCAACGAATAAAGCGAGTCGGACATGTTACGCACATTCTGTGCTTTGTTATACCACTCTTTCGTCTTTTCTGGATTCTTCTCCATCGCTTCATCGAGGGTCTTATAGATTGCCTCGTTTTGGGATGATGCATTCTCCTTGGAGCGGTTGAGTCCTTCATCGACCAACGAGAAACCATTGAGTACATCCGAGCTGACGTTCAAAGCAAGCATGGCCATCAGCACGAGGTACATCAGGTTAATCATCTTCTGACGTGGCGACAGTTTTCTTTTCTTTATTGCCATCGTATTTATATTGACTATTTGACAATTTAACTTCGTTCAATCTTGTCACGACTCGGCATAGTTCAAACAAGTTTGGCTCTGCGCTCGCTGCTCCAAGATGTTCCTATTTATTCACCTTTTACGGTCATGTTCACCTTCAGTGCCTCAACCATACGTGCATAGACTTGGTTGAGTTCCTCAAGCTGGCTAGCCAGACGCTTGGTCTGTTCATTGACATCATCAACCGTTGCGCTTTGGGCACTTACGCTACGCAACTGCATCTCGTAGAAGCGGTTGATACCTGTAAGGGTGCGGTTCATGTTCTCCATCTCCTCGGAGTCTCGAGTGAGTCGGGCTGACTGTTCTGCTACCTTCTTCAGGATATCTGTCAACTCGTTCAACTGGTCAACATACGTTTGAGTAGCTTCCTGCATCTCTGGACACATACCAGCAAACTGTGGCGAAGTCACGATTGGTGATGCCGCGATAGCTCCAGCTAATTGAGCAGGATCTATCGGCTCTGCATTCTCGACTGGTGCAGCAACTGGTGCTCCAGCAGGCTGTCCACCGCCACCGATGATGATGGTACCTCCACCACTTACTTGTACACCCTCAGGCTCTCCACTCTTTTCTTTCTCCTCTGGTTTACGGTCTACGTCGTAAGGACGTTCAAATCCGGCGAGGAAGAACACGATGACCTCAGTTCCCATACCGAGGAACAACATGAAGTCAGCTCCAGCGATATGTGTGATTTTGAACAATGCACCAAGAATTACGATGGATGCACCCCAACTGTATGCATAGTTCAGAAACATCTGACCTGGTTTGCTGTCCATCCAATGTTGCAATTTTGCGATGATATTATTTCTTGCCATGTTATTTCGATTTAATCATTTACTATTATGAAATTCTTCGGTAGTCAATCCTACTTACTTCTTCTGCTTTGATGCTGTTCCCACTTGAGTGCGTACACATCGGAAACCTACAAACGAACGTCCTACATTCTGATATTCAGAAGTACGCCATGCAGACTTGATAAAGCTCTCAGGGTCTTTCCACGAGCCACCTCGTACGGATTTCTTCTTAAGTGCATACGGGTCTTCCAAAGCTGCATTGTACTTGAGTGTAGGATTGAGGTCGCTCATCGAGAGTACACCTGCTTCGGTATATACAGTAGAAGTCCACTCAGCTACGTTTCCTGCCATATCGTACAAGCCGTTAGAATTGGCTGAATAGATACCGACTTTCGAAGTGATAATATTACCATCCTTCGTGTAGTTACCTCTGTCTGGTTTGAAATTAGCATAGTAGCATCCGTTATCACTCTTCACCTCTTCATTCTCCCATGGGAGTTCCTTGCCTTCTTTTCCTCGTGCAGCATATTCCCATTCTGCCTCAGTCGGGAGACGATAGCGCTGAATAAACTTAGCATTTCCTCCTAATCCCTTCATCAGGAAGTCGGTTCGCCAGTTACAGAATGCATTTGCCTGTTCCCAGTTAACTCCAACTACAGGATATTCGTTATAGTTAGGATGACTGAAGTAGAGACGCATGTATATCTCATTTTCTGCGTTCTGAAAATCGTTTACCCAACAAGTGGTATCAGGATAAATATTAATAATGTATGTATTGACAAAGTCCCACATGCTTGAAAGTGGACGTGTAATCGTCTGACGAACGATACGTCCTTCATCATCGATATAGGCGGTATCCTTCGAAATCATCACCTCCTCATTAGGGTTTACCGCAATATCTGTGTTGAGATTACGTTCTGCTGGGTTCAGACGGTATTTACGCTGAGCAGCCAATGCATAATCGAACGTCTCATAACGATAGTTCATCTGGCTGGCATCCAACATCTTCGTTCCATCGAATGGATGATAGGTATACACACTTTCAAGCACACGCTGTTCGTCTTCGTCCGGATTGCGCCAAGGCAGGGATTTCGACCAATTCAGATGTGGAGGTACAGGATCGCTGTTCTTGTCTTCCTGTATTCTGTATTCGTCGTATCCTGCGTCAGCCAATCTTTCACGGAGAATGGAATCACGTACCCAAAGCACGAACTGACGATACTTGGCATTGGTTACTTCTGTCTCGTCCATCCAGAACGCATCTACAGAAATCTCTCTTTCTGGCATCTTCTTGCCCCACAAACTGTCAGTATTATCGGTACCCATCTTCAACGAACCGCGTTTGATCAGCACCATCCCATAAGGGGCAGGTTCGGAAATGGCAGAACCACCAACACCTGTCACTTCACCTCCAGCCGCTTCAGCTGAGCCTCTTGAGCTCATACATGAAACGATGGTGATGAAGAGCGTTAAAATGCCTACTGCAAATAATCCTTTTTTCATATATTCTCAGTTTTTTGTAATATCCAACATTGTTTTGCCTGCTTTTGTTTGGTAAGACTACAGAAATCTTGCGCTTTTGTGCAGATTCTTGCCTTTCTTGAACAAATCGAGATTGGTCTTGTAGTTCAACACCAATTCGTGTGTTCCATGAATCGCTCCCACTCCCTGAGTGTACATCTGGTAGGAATATCCCAACTGCACACCGTGGAAGTTTCCGCCAATCATCGCTGTTACAGATATCCTAGGGCTGTATCCTACACCGGCAAATAAGGTCTTTGCATCGTATTCATAGAATGCTTTGCACTGAATATCTTCACGCCACGACTGGAAGTCTGTCTGCACCATCACGGCAGGTTGTAATGATAATAACGTATTTTTTAGCTTTATATTGCCTCCAGCCATAAAATAATATGTGCGTGCGAGGCTAATTTCATATTTTTCACTCATTTCAATCGTTGGGGCCGTCAGGTGCATGGAAGATAATCCCGCCCATATTTTAGGACTGTAATAGTACAATCCTGCCGCAAAATCGAACCGCTTTCCTTCAGCTGTAGATGTTGGGAAAGCAGGGTCGTTGGCATCAGCAAGAATCATGTTACCTGGTTCAATCTTCTCGTTCAGCATACCACCTTGAACACCCACTGCGAGTCGTCCTTTCTCTCCTAACTTCATGTTGAACGAATACTGTGCAGCGAGTTTTGAACTCTTGAAAATACCGATTTCATCGCTGAAAAGACTGACTCCTCCACCATGACGAGGTCCGAAGAAATAGATAGGCATTTGAGCTCCGGCATACATCGTTTTAGGTGCTCCGTCATAACCAGCCATCTGCAACGAGTAAGCAATTGATACATCAAGCAAACCGTCAGTTCCAGATACAGCAGGGTTATAATACGCACGGAGGGTTGTGAAGTCGGTAAACTGCACATCCCACTGAGCACGTACTCCCTGCACCGCGGCTGATAGTACTGCTATGATGATCAAATACTTTTTGCTCATTTGACTATATTAACTCAATTTTGCCGTTTTTATTGCCCTCCTATGCGTTTTTATTTAGTTCGGGGTAGGAAATTCTTGTATGATACATGATTTTCAGCTTCTCTTTCATGACTTCTTTCGCATCTTCAATATCCTTGAATGTGATAGGGCAGAACTTAAAATAGCCCTCACGCACTTGTGTATCGACGATGGATTCGACCTTTTCACTGATGGTCTCTTCAGTATACTCTGTGAGGCTACGAGAGGCTGCCTCTACCGAGTCGGCCATCATCAGGATAGCTTCCTCTTTGGTACGTGGATTTGGTCCAGGATACTGGAATCGGTTTTCATCAACTACTTCATCAGGATGCTCGTTCTTATAAGAAATCAGGAAGTACTTGGCCTTTCCAAGTCCATGATGGGTAGAGATGAATCCTTTGATTTGTTCTGGTAGGTTATATTTATCAGCCAAAGCCAGACCTAAGGTCACATGTGAGATGATGACTTCCGCACTTTTCATTGCGCTGAGGTGCTTGTGAGGGTTACCTCCTGCCTGATTCTCGGTAAAGAACACAGGACGCTCCAATTTACCGATATCATGATACAGAGCTCCTGTACGTACCAATTGTGATTTAGCCCCAATTTTCTTTGCTACTTCAGAAGCCAGGTTCGCTACTTGCATGGAATGCTGGAAGGTTCCTGGTGCCTCCTCCGACATTTTCTGAAGCAATGGATGGTTGATGTTCGACAGCTCGACCAGCGTCACATCGCTGACGAAACCGAACGTCTTCTCCATCACCCACAGGAATGGATAGGTGAAGAGCAACAAAAGACCGTTAATACCGAAATACATGAAAATCCGGCGATCCAAGTCGCTGATACCTGCGCCAATCGAAAATTCATAGGCTGTATAGAACACATAATAGGTCAGTGTGGCCATAATCGCTGTCTGAACTATCTGGGATCGCTGTGTCAACTCACGTAAACCGAGTACCACGACTACGCCTGCAATCGTTTGATAGAGGATAAACTCGTATGGGCTGTTGAGCGACAAGGAAATCAGGAGCACCATCGCTATATGAGCGAAGAAAGCGGTTCGTGAATCCATGAATACGCGGATGATGATTGGTGCCATACAGCAAGGAATCACAAACACATGGAATAGATGACGAGAAACCAAGACATACGAGACCACACAGAAGAATACCACCAAAGAGAAAATCAGGATAGCACTTCGTGGGTTTTCGATGTAGTCTGTCCGGAATATCGACAAGTAACCGATAAGTAGCAGGAAGATAAAGGCCACAATTGCTATCTGACCCCATAAGAGGATGCCCGAGCGCCCAGTTTCTTCTGCATGATGATTGATAACCGCCTCATACGATTTCAGTTTCTGATAGATCTCTTCTGTCACCAGTTCACCTCGATCTACGATTTTCTCATTCACACGAACAAAGCCCAAACTCGAATTCATCGATTCATAGGCGGCTTGCAGTTCTTCCTCCGATTTCATCGGTTCGTACGTTAGGTTTTCAGCTAAGAACGTATTGATGTTAAGTGCTCGGATGTCACGATTGGTAAAGCCTGTAAGGCTATGGCCAACGATGAATTGGTAGGCTTCATGTAACGATAAAACACGATCAAATGGGACAATTTTGGCTTCGTTGCCCTGAATGACTCGTATGTAGGCCGTTCCAAGATTCTGTAAGCTGTCGTATGTTGTCCCAAGCATCACACCTTGTTGATAGGCGCTGTCAATCATCGCAATGATATGCTTCTCCAGCCGTTCGTCTGCATTGAGTCGTCTTAGTCGTTCTTTCACGTTCGACTCCAGTTGTGTGTTGCGTGTGAAATACGGCATAAACGAGCGGGCGAGACTGTCGCGCTTCATCCCTAACGTCGAATCGCTCATTTGGATATTGAACTTCTGTGTCGATATCATGGTACCGTAGTGCCAAGGTTGGTTCAGTTCGTACGAGTAGTTGAACTCACCGGTTCTCGGCAGAAAATACACGACGATTGCTGTTGCAACCACGACGATTGCCGCTTTCAACAACAGGATATTCATCGCATGGTCCTTCTGTTGTTGTAACTTGGTACGTGCTTTCCGATTCTGTCTCAGTTTCATGTTGACTGTATTTTCTCTTGCAAAGATACTAAAAAATGAATAATGTATAATGTATAATGTATAATAATTTCATTTTTCACTT
>JAFZYE010000061.1 GCA_017616445.1 Bacteroidaceae bacterium | reverse complement strand
TTTTCACTTTTTTTTGTAACTTTGCAGTCTATTTTAATAGACTCACAGATAATGGACAGAATTCGCATTCTTGACAAGGACTTCGAGGTTTCGCTGAAAAACGAGACCATACAAGAGAAGGTGAAAGCATTAGCTGAGCGTATCAACCATGACTACGAAGGCAAGAACCCAATCATGATTTGCATCCTCAACGGGGCATTCATGTTTGCTGCTGATTTGGTACGTTACCTAAGCTTCCAGCCTGAAATTGTTTTCGCTCGTTTCGCATCCTATGAAGGAACGGAAACAACTGGCAAGGTGACAGAAGTCATGGGAGTGACTACCAGTCTGGCAGGACGTGACGTTATCGTCGTAGAGGACATTGTCGACACTGGTATCACGATGTATAACGTACTTCCCCTGCTACGCAACAAAGGTGCATCGTCAATCAAGATTGCCTGTCTGCTGCAGAAGCCGGAGAAACTGCAGGTAGACCTGACTGTTGACTATTGTGCGTTAGAGATTCCTAATGACTTCATTGTCGGCTATGGTTTGGACTACGACGGCTTCGGACGCAACTACAAGGATATTTACACATTAGCAAAATAAAATCAACAAGAACATGAAGAATATCATTATCTTCGGTGCTCCTGGCTCAGGAAAAGGCACTTATAGCGATGAAATCGTCGCTCGTTACGGAATGGGACATATTTCAACAGGAGATGTGCTCCGCGCAGAAATCAAACAAGGTTCAGAACTTGGTAAGATAGCCCAGGGTTACATCAGCAATGGTCAGTTGATTCCTGACGAGCTGATGATTGACATCCTGGCGAAGACCTACGACAGCCTGCCTGCAGGTAAGGGTGTCATCTTCGACGGGTTCCCACGTACAATCGCTCAGGCAGAAGCCCTGAAGAAGATGCTTGCAGAAAGAAAGCACGATTTGGGCGTGATGGTTGAATTGATTGTCGACGAAGAGACCCTGATGAGTCGTCTCTTGAACCGTGCTATTGAGCAGGGACGTGCAGACGACAACGAAGAAACCATCAAGAAACGTTTTGAAGTATATCACAGTCAGACCGAACCTCTTGCTGCATGGTTCGAGAAGGAAGGCATCCGTCACACTTTCACTTGGGAAGGCAGCAAAGAACAGATGCTGGCAAACATATTTGCATTCCTCGATACGCTCAAATAGGTTAGAGGTAAGAGGTTAGAGGTAAGAAGTAAGAGGTAAGAGGTAAGAATAAGCATGGAAACCAACTTCATCGATTACGTCAAAATCTATTGCCGTTCGGGTAAAGGCGGAAGAGGTTCTGCCCACATGCATCGTGCCAAATACATGCCGAAGGGAGGACCTGATGGAGGTAATGGAGGTAATGGAGGTAGCGTGGTGTTACGAGGAAACCGCAACTACTGGACCCTACTTCATCTCCGTTATGACCGTCATGCGTATGCCGAACACGGAGGTAACGGTTCGAAGAACAAGAGCACAGGGCAGAAGGGTGCCGACAAGATATTGGAAGTGCCCTGTGGTACTGTTGCATACAATGCAGAAACCGGAGAATACATCTGTGACGTAACTGAACATGGACAGGAAGTTGTGTTACTGCGAGGAGGCCGAGGCGGACTGGGGAATTTCAATTTCTGCACACCAACCAATCAGGCACCTCGTTATGCCCAACCAGGCGAACCGATGCAGGAGATGGAGGTGATTCTGGAATTGAAGCTCCTTGCCGACGTAGGACTGGTTGGATTCCCCAACGCAGGAAAGTCAACGTTGGTTTCGTCGCTCTCATCTGCCAAACCGAAGATTGCCAACTACCCCTTCACCACCCTTGAACCTTCCTTAGGTATCGTATCCTATCGCGACGGGAAATCATTCGTGATGGCCGACATACCTGGTATCATCGAAGGTGCCAGTCAGGGAAAAGGATTAGGACTGCGATTCCTGCGTCATATCGAACGTAACAGTCTGCTGCTGTTCATGGTGCCAGGCGATACGGACGACATCAAGCGAGAATATGAGATTCTGCTCAACGAACTGACAACCTTCAATCCGGAATTGTTAGACAAAGGCAAGGTGTTAGCTGTCACGAAGTGCGATTTGCTTGATGAAGAACTGATTGACATGCTACGCACCACCCTTCCAGAAGGTATACGGACAGTGTTTATCTCAGCCGTCACAGGATTCGGTCTCGATGAACTGAAAGATGTGCTCTGGGAAGAAATGAATAGCGAGAGCAATAAGATTGCAGCCATCGCTACTCAAGAGAGTATCGTTCATCACGACAAGGACTACCTGAAATTGCGTGAGGACTTTGCCGATGAAGACGAATCAGACGAATACGAAGAAGACTTCGAGGACGTAGAAGAGCTGGAGGATTTTGAATACGAGGAAGACGACGAATAACAACGTCCATCAAATGATGCTCTATTACGACATAGCAAACAATGTAACCGCTTTCACGACTACACGTGAAGGCGGTTGCAGTATCGGCAATTATGCCAGCATGAACGTGAACCCCTATTGTGGAGACGCTCCTGAACATATTGCAGAAAACAGACGTCGATTATGTCACGAGCTGAATATCCTGCCCCATCACCTCGTGATGCCTCACCAAACCCACCAAACAAAAGTAGCAACGATAACACCACAATTCTTTGAATACACACAAGAGCAACAGACTGCCTATCTGGAAGGTATCGATGCCCTCATGACAGACATGAAAGGAATCGCTATTGGAGTATCTACTGCAGACTGCGTTCCCATCCTCATTTATGATACTCGTCATCACGTAGCAGCGGCCATCCATGCCGGATGGAGAGGAACCGTACAACGCATTGCAGAAAAAGCCTTCGAAGAGATGGGGAAATATTATGGAACAACAGGATGCGATTGCAAAGCCATCATAGGACCGAGCATCAGCAAAGAGAGTTTTGAAGTAGGCGACGAAGTCTACGAAACGTTTCGTGCCCAAGGGTTCGAAAACGAACAGCTCTACTCAACCCTCAATGGGAAATGGCATATTGATCTATGGGAATGTAACCGCCAGCAGCTAATGAACAAAAAAATTGATGCCCACAACATTCATGTTGCAGGCATCTGTACTTATCAGTCATCCGACCGTTTCTTTTCTGCCCGAAAGTTGGGCATTCAATCCGGACGGTTGTTTTCCGGCATCATTCTCAGATAGTCTTACTCATCTTCATCATCGTCATCAGGCAGTTCTTCAAACTCCTCAATCTGAGGGGTCTGATCCTCCAAAGACTCATCTTCATCTTCCTCCTCACGATCCTCATCGGTCTCATCTCTCAAGTCATCTTCCTCATCGTCGTCATCATCATCTTCGTCATCATCAAGATCGTCGATTGACTTACGGGAAGTATCTGTGATAACCTCGAAACGACGTTTCTCCTGTCTTGGTTTAAACTTCATGAATACGGCTTCAATCCATGTGCCTCGTGCAATCTCCAGCACTTCATAACCATCGTCTTTACGACGGTCAATCAAACCACCGACACGATGCATTGCAGCTTCAGGCAACACACTGCAGTCTACGTAGAATGCTGTTTCGATGATATCCTGAATGGCAAGTGGAAGACCCTTCCATCCTGTACCCATATTCTCATCAATCAGTTTCAACACTTCTGCGGCTGACAAATGAAGAATATTCTCCATCGTCAAATCAGTAATCTTCTTGATTTGATGCTTACGAATGGCAATACTGTTCTTCTTGTCATCATGTGATTTGGGATATGGGAAAACCTTGTAGTTTGCCTCCTCCAAAGAAGCAACCAACTGTTTGTTTGTGTTGTCAATAAACTGAACATCAAACACTGGTGCGATGATATTCATGTAATGCACACGATTCTCTGCCCAATGTTCTGTACGACGTCCTTCAATCAACATCTGGTAGATCTCATCAACATTCGAGGCCCACACATTACCTTTCGTAAGCGACGATATCGATGCGCTGTCGTCATCAATCACAAACTCGCCTTCTTCCGTCTCTCTCCTTTTGTTTTTAGCACCTCTTCCTCTTGGAGAAGGAGATGCTCCCGAGTCCGAACGGCTCACAGGCATCTGTCGTTTGATAGGACGTGGAGCGTCATCATCGTCGTCGTCATCCTCTTCCATCATCGCATCATACTTCGCAAACGCAGCATTACGCACCGACTGGTCGTCATCATCGTCGTCGTTCTGAGGCTCTATCGTTTCCAGAACCGCTGATGTCTTTCCAAATTGTTCTACCTTATCTAGTACTGCCATTGATACAGCATCCTCTTCTGCAAGTTTCTTTGCGATTTCCTCTGCCGTATCTTTGGCTGGCTCTTGCGTCATCACTTTCTCTGATTTTTTGATTTTTCTTTTCTTAGGTTTAGGTTCAGCGTCAACCACATCGTGGTCAACAACTATCGTTTCTTTAGATGATTTATTCTTCATTCTATATCAGTTTATGAATATCGTCACTAATTTCAATCGATAATAAAAATGCACACTCTTTCAATTTGGCCACAAAATTACAAATTTAATTTGATATGACAATAAAAATCACAAATAATAGTAGAAATCTTTCGTGTTTTTAGCTGATAGTTTTGACTTTTTTTGTAACTTTGCAACTTGTTAAAGAAATTATTATTAATTAAAGGTATAAAAGAGACAAATGACTGAACTAGAGCTGAAGTATGGCTGCAATCCAAATCAGAAGCCATCGCGAGTATTTATGGAGGAGGGAGACCTCCCGTTTGAGGTGTTGTGTGGACGTCCGGGGTATATCAACCTGCTTGACGCCTTCAACAGTTGGCAATTGGTACGTGAACTGCGAGCTGCTACAGGTCTGCCTGCTGCCGCATCGTTCAAACACGTGAGTCCTGCAGGTGCTGCTGTAGGTGTTCCAATGAGTGACACGTTGAAGAAGATTTACTTTGTCGACGACATTGCAGTACCCCTCTCCCCTATCGCAACAGCTTATGCACGTGCCAGAGGTGCTGACCGTATGTCGAGCTTTGGTGACTTCATTGCGTTGAGCGACACATGCGACGAAACTACAGCCTTGCTCATCAAGCGTGAGGTGAGCGATGGAATCATCGCACCAGACTACACGCCCGAGGCACTCGATATACTGAAAGCGAAACGCAAAGGTACCTACTGCGTGCTCAAGATGTCAACCGATTACCGTCCCAACCCAGTGGAACGCAAGCAGGTGTTTGGCATCACGTTCGAACAGGGACGTAACGAGATCGACCTGACGAGTGACGAACTCTTCAGCAACATTCCCACAGCCAACAAAAACCTAACGGAAGAAGCAAAGCGCGACCTGAAGATTGCGCTCATCACCCTGAAATATACCCAGAGTAACTCTGTCTGCTACGTTAAAGACGGACAGGCAATTGGAATCGGAGCTGGTCAGCAAAGCCGTATACATTGTACGCGTTTGGCAGGTCAGAAAGCCGACCTCTGGTGGTTACGTCAATGTCCGAAAGTCATGGCACTTCCCTTCAAGGCAGATATCAAACGTGCAGATCGCGACAACACCATCGATGTATATATGGGCGATGAATACGAGGATGTACTTGCAGAAGGCACATGGCAGAACTTCTTCACCGAGAAACCAGAACCACTCACCCGCGAGGAGAAGAAAGCGTGGTTGGCTCAAAACACGAAGGTGAGCCTCGGTAGCGATGCGTTCTTCCCATTCGACGACAACATCGAGCGTGCTCATAAAAGTGGTGTTGAATATATAGCTCAGGCAGGCGGTTCTGTTCGCGATGATCACGTCATCGATACCTGCGACAAGTACGGAATCACGATGGCCTTCACTGGCATCCGCCTCTTCCATCATTAAATACCCCCTTTTATGGCAAGCGATAGCGAAATCATGTACGCCATGATGAATGGCATCAACTTTGGAGGCAAGAAGAAAGAAAAGACTGACGACAAAGTGAAAACCAAAGCACGGAGTAAAAGCTATAAGACCGGTGCTCATGGTTCAGGTGCTGCACGCCATAAAGCAGATATCAAACAAAAAGTTCGTGCGCGCAAGTCGCAACGAAGGAAATAGTTGAGAAGGTTATTTGGTTAATTGGTTAGTAGAAAATAACTAAATAGCTAAATTTTAAATAAATTGTAAATCGTAAATTGTCAAATAGTAAATGAAACGATGTTAACACTCAAACTCATAACAGAAGAGACCGAACGAGTCATCAAAGGTCTGGAAAAGAAACACTTTGCCGATGCAAAAGGCGCAATCGACAAAGCTATTGCTATCGATAAGACACGTCGTGAGACACAAACAAAACTCGATGCATGTCTGGCTGAGCAGAAGAAATATGCAGCACAGATTGGTGCACTTATGAAACAAGGAAAACGCGACGAAGCAGAAGCTGCAAAAGCAGAAGTAGCAAAGCTAAAAGAAGAATCTGCACAGTTGCAAGCCAAGATGGGTGAAGCAGAACAGGAACTGACTGCACACCTCTGCACCATTCCGAATATTCCCTACGATGAGGTGCCTGAAGGCTCATGCGCAGAAGACAACGTAGTGGTAAAATCCAGTTTGCGCGAATGTAAACCCGGAGACACTGTAGGCAACTGGGACACAATACCTTCGAACGGAAATGCCAAGCTGCCACACTGGGAGCTCGCCAAGAAATACAACCTCATCGACTTCGACCTCGGCGTGAAGATTACAGGAGCCGGATTCCCTGTATATATAGGAAAAGGTGCACAGCTGCAACGTGCGCTCATCAACTTTTTCCTGGCAGAGGCAAACAAAGCCGGATATACGGAGATTATGCCTCCTACAGTAGTGAATGCTGCATCTGGTTACGGAACAGGTCAGTTGCCCGACAAGGAAGGACAGATGTATCACTGTGAAGTCGATGACCTCTACCTCATCCCTACAGCCGAGGTACCAGTAACGAACATATACAGAGATGTCATCCTTGATGAGAAAGACCTCCCTATCAAGAACTGCGCATACACCCAGTGTTTCCGTCGTGAGGCAGGCAGCTATGGAAAGGATGTACGCGGTCTGAACCGTCTGCACGAGTTCAGCAAAATCGAGATTGTACGTATCGACACCCCTGAACACTCTGCAGAGAGCCACAAGGAAATGCTTGACCATGTGGAAGGACTCCTGAAGAAGTTGGAACTTCCCTACCGCATCCTGCGTCTGTGTGGAGGAGACCAGAGCTTCACAAGCGCTATCTGCTACGACTTCGAAGTCTATTCAGAGGCTCAGGGTCGCTGGCTCGAGGTATCGTCAGTTTCTAATTTCGACACCTATCAGGCCAACCGTTTGAAATGTCGCTATCGTAATGCAGACAAGAAAGTACAGTTGTGCCACACCCTCAATGGTTCTGCGCTTGCACTTCCTCGTATCGTAGCATCAATTCTCGAAGACAACCAAACACCAGAAGGTATCCGTATTCCTAAGGCGCTCGTACCTTACACAGGATTCGAAATCATCAATTAATTAAAAAGGAATGAAGCGAACCCAGAAAGCTGGGGAAAAACAAATAGCATCAACAAAAATCTCGTCAAAAGGGAGACCTATTGACGAGATTTTTGAATTATCAACGATTATACAAGCGGTTTAGGCATTCTTTTCGTCTGGCAATACGGCATTCAGGAAGACACCTACGATGGCAGCGACAGCAAGACCAGAAAGTTTGATGCCGAAACAATCGACCGCATCATTGAGACCGTATTTGATACCGATGGCTAATACCAAGATGCCTGCAACAACAATGAAATTGCGTGAGAGCGAGAGGTCGGTCTTCGATTCAACAAGGTTGCGTACACCTACTGCTGAAATCATTCCATAAAGGATGAGTGAAACTCCACCGACAGTAGCCGCTGGCATGAGGTGAATGAGTTCGGCAAATTTAGGGCAGAACGAGATGACAATGGCAAAAACAGCTGCGAGACGGATGACCATTGGATCGAACACGCGGGTGAGATTCAGCACTCCAGTGTTCTCGCCATAAGTTGTGTTGGCTGGTGCACCAAAAAGTGATGCAACGGCAGTTGCGATACCGTCACCCGTAAGAGTACGATGCAGTCCAGGATCTTTCAGACAATCTTTTCCGATTGTAGATGAGATTGCACACATATCACCTATATGTTCTACGATTGTGGCTACGGCAATAGGCATTATGGTCAATATAGCGGAAGCCATAAACGTATAGTCAGGATTCTCAAAAATGGAGAACACCGTAGATTCGTAAGTGAACGGCAAACCAATCCAAGGTGCATCATTCAGCGTTGAGAAATCGACTTCGCCAAGACAAATGGCCATCACGTACGAACCTATCACCCCTAAGAATATCGGAATGATCTTTATGAATCCTTTTCCCCATATATTGGCAATAACCACTGTGGTCAACGCAGTCATTGCTACCCACCAATTTTTGCCGCAATTCTCAACTGCTGATCCTGAGAGGACCAATCCGATGGCAATCACAATAGGACCTGTGACGATTGGAGGAAAGAAACGCAACACTTTCTGTACACCAAACAGTTTCACTATAACCGCAATCACAAAATACACAAGTCCGGCACAGAACACACCTATACAGGCATAATCGAGCGCCATCTCATCGGTCATTCCTAGTTCTGCTCCGGATGCCTTCACAGAAAGGTAGCCACCGATAAAAGCAAAGGACGATCCCAGGAATGCAGGGACCTTCAGTTTGGTGATGAAATGGAATATCAAGGTTCCTATACCGGCAAACAACAAAGTAGTAGAGACCGACAGTCCTGTAAGGACAGGGACTAACACGGTTGAACCGAACATGGCAAACATGTGCTGAGCACCAAGAAGAATGGTTTTGGGATAGCCTAACTGACGTGCATCGTGAATGGCTGGGTAATTGTATTCGTTACTCATAAACTGTGATTTGTATTCTGGTTGCAAATTTACTATTATTTTTTCATATTCAACACAAAATCATAAAAAAACTTCCTTTCTGTAAAAAAAACATAATTAAAAGATACAAGTTAGTAAAAATATTCGTATTTTTGCATTGGAATTAATTCATGTATTATTCACTCAATTAATCGATATACCAAATGAAAAAAGTTCTTGCATTAGCCGTTGCATCTTGGATGACTTTGGGAGCAATGGCACAGACAAACTTACAGGTGTTCTACGACTTTGGAAAGGATCGTAAGCAGATTACTACCACTTTCGAAATGTTCAAGCAGGACAAGTGGGGTGACACGTTCTTCTTCATCGATCACGACTTCAAAACACGCACTAAGGATGGTGCAACAGATGCCCCATGCGGTACATATTTCGAAATTGCACGCGGGCTTAACTTCTGGCAGGACACCAAGTTGGCTCCATTCAGTCTTCATGTGGAGTATAACGGTGGTGTTTATAATGGATTCGACATTAAAAACGCATGGTTGTTTGGTGTGAACTACTTCATGCATAGTCCAGACTTCAAGAACACCCTCACATTAGAAGTGCTTAACAAGAATATTGCCCATGGGAAAAGTGACCTCCCAATGCAATTCACTGTAGTATGGGGCATGAACGACCTGTTTGGGGTTCAGGGTCTGACCTTCTCTGGTTTTGCAGACTTCTGGTGGGAGGACCATTCTGCCCTCAAGGATAACGGTTCATGGGTAGCAAAATCAACCACGTTCATTTCTGAGCCACAAATATGGTATAATGTGGGACGCCATTTCGGATGTGAGAACCTGAACATTGGAGGCGAGGTGGAACTCTCTAACGACTTCGGAACATACGATGGGTTCAAATGTAACCCATGTCTGGGTATTAAATGGAATTTTTAAAGGTTCGCTAACCGCTCAACGCTAACCGCTAAACAACAAGAGATATGTTAAATACTTTATTCGGCTTTGATTCGTCAAAGCACAGTATAAAAACAGAGATTATAGCAGGTATCACCACGTTCCTTACAATGGCATATATCCTGGCAATCAACCCTGATATGTTCGCAGATCTGGGCAAAATACTTGGCGAAGAGTACGGAATGCCCAAAGATGCAGTATTCACAGCGACTGCACTGGCTGCTATCGTAGGTACCCTGATTATGGCGATTTATGCAAAGAAGCCATTCGGCTTAGCTCCTGGTATGGGATTGAATGCGTTCTTTGTTTACAACGTATGTATCGGAATGGGCTATTCATGGCAGTTTGCACTCACAGCCATTCTGATTGAAGGTATTGTCTTCATCATCCTCTCAGCAACGAATGTGCGTGACTACATCGTGAATGCCTTCCCTATCGGACTGAAACAAGCAATCGGAGTCGGAATCGGTCTCTACATTGCTTTCATCGGTTTGCAGAATTCAGGCATCATTGTTCCTAACGCAACTACATCTGTGGCATTGGGAAAATTCAATGATCCTAAAGTGCTTCTTGCCGTCATAGGACTGCTCATCACAAGCGCCCTCGTATTAAAAAAAGTGAAAGGCGGAATGCTGATTGGCATCCTGATTACCACCATTATCGGTATCCCAATGGGAATCACACACATAAACGGATTTGCTGACCTGCCACCATCAATTGCACCCATCTGCTGGCAGTTCGATTGGAAACAGGTGTTCAGTATCGACATGCTCATCGTGGTGTTCACCTTCCTTTTTATGGATATGTTCGACACCATGGGAACCGTAGTGGGCGTGAGTGTGAAAGCAGGTATGATTGACAAGGAAGGAAAGGTAGACGGACTGTCGAAAATATTCATGGCAGATGCTGTTGCAACAACAGCAGGAGCTTGTTTCGGCACCAATACCACCACAACCTACATCGAGAGTTCTGCAGGTGTGGCAGAAGGTGGACGCACAGGTCTTACAGCCTTCACCATCGCAGTCTGCTTCATTCTGGCATTGTTCTTCTCACCTGTATTCCTTGCCGTTCCATCAGCCGCTACAGGACCTGTGCTGGCCATCGTAGGTGTGGTGATGTGTTCGCCAGTAAGCGAAATAAACTGGAAGGATTACTCTGAAGCAATTCCTGCATTCTTCACTATGCTGCTCATGCCGCTTGCTTATAGCATCAGTGACGGTATCATGCTGGGATTGATTATATATGTATTCATCAACCTATTGGCTGGAAATTTCAAGAAGCTCAATGTCACAATCTGCATATTGACCGTTTTATTCATTACCCACTACATAACAATGCTGTTTATATAAAATAAAGTCCTTTCTGACTGTTTCAACGGCACATGACTATGCGTCATGTGCTTTTTTTGTACTTTCGTTTTGTCATGTCAAAACTTTATCGTAGCTTTGTAGTCGGAAACTAACTAACAACGAATCATGAGAAAACTATTGTTGACATTCGTCTTGGCACTCACCACTTGTGTGGCCTGGGCACAAAAGGGAACTTTTGAGGCGGGTAAGGGTACTTTCCTGCTTAACGGTAAGCCGTTCATCGTGAAAGCGGCAGAAATACACTATGCACGTATTCCGGAACAATACTGGGAACATCGTATCCAGATGTGTAAATCGTTGGGGATGAACACCATGTGTATATACATTTTCTGGAACTTCCATGAACAAAAGGAGGGAGTGTTTGACTTCACTGGTAACGGAGATATCGCCCGATTCTGCCGTCTTGCGCAGAATAATGGTATGTACGTCATCGTACGCCCGGGACCATATGTCTGTGCCGAATGGGAGATGGGTGGTCTACCTTGGTGGTTGCTGAAGAAGAAAGACATAAAACTCCGTGAACGTGACCCTTACTTCATGGAGCGTGTGAAGATATTCGAGGAGAAGGTGGGCGAGCAACTCAAACCCCTCACCATCCAGAACGGAGGTCCTATCATCATGATTCAGGTAGAGAACGAATATGGTTCATACGGAACAGACAAGCCATACGTATCTGAAATCCGCGACTGCCTGCGTTCTATCTATGGAAATCAAATGGCACTCTTCCAATGTGATTGGTCAAGCAACTTCGAACAGAACGGCCTTGATGACCTCGTATGGACCATGAACTTCGGTACGGGTGCAAACATCAACGACCAATTCCGCCGTCTTGGCGAACTGCGTCCAGAAGCGCCAAAGATGTGCTCTGAGTTTTGGAGCGGTTGGTTCGACAAGTGGGGAGCGCGCCACGAGACGCGCCCAGCAAAGGATATGGTGGATGGTATGGACGAAATGCTCTCGAAAGGTATCTCATTCTCACTCTATATGACCCACGGAGGAACGTCATTCGGTCATTGGGCAGGTGCTAACTCTCCAGGCTTCGCGCCTGATGTCACCTCTTATGACTACGATGCCCCTATCAACGAGTATGGTCTCGCTACACCGAAGTTTGACGAACTGCGCAAGATGATGCAGAAGTACTCAGACAAGAAACTCCCTGCTGTTCCCAAGGCTCCGATGCCTATCATCACAGTTCCGAAGTTCGAGCTGACGGAATTTGCTCCTATCAGTGAAGGTATTGATAAGACAGAAGTAGGTGCACTGAAGACGTTCGAGGAGATGGACATGGGTTGGGGAACCATGATTTATGCAGCCAGTCTGCCTGAAATCCCAACAGAAAGCCAGCTCACTGCCGACTTCCACGACTTCGCTCAAGTATTCATTGGCAGCAAATATATCGGTAAGATTGACCGTGTTAAGAATGAGAAATCAATCACCCTACCTCCCGTCAAGAGAGGCGATGCACTCACCATCCTCGTAGAGGGTATGGGAAGAATCAACTTCGGACGAGCCATCAAGGACTTCAAAGGAATCGTGGGTGATGTGACAATTACAGCTGATATCTCAACAGATTTGGTCACCAAAACGCCAGATACAGAAATGACCATTAAGCCCAAACGTTGGAATCTCGCCACTATTCCTGATGACTACGAGACAGCATTGAAGGCACTCTCTGCGAAAACAAACAAGAACCATGTATGGGGAGTACGTGGCTACTATCGCGGATACTTCAACCTGAAGAAGGTAGGCGACACGTTCCTCAACTTCGAAACATGGGGCAAGGGACAGGTCTATGTGAACGGTCATGCTATGGGTCGTATCTGGTCAATTGGTCCTCAGCAGACACTCTATGTACCTGGCTGTTGGCTCAAGAAAGGCAAGAACGAGATCATCGTCCTTGATGTGGTTGGACCTCGTGAGGCTGTCGTATGGGGACAGGCTGAACCAGAACTGAACAAGCTCCAGTTAGAGAAGTCGAACAAGCATAACAACATTGGTGATAAGCCAGACCTCAATAGCGACCCCCCTGCAGCACAGGGACAGTTCAAGAGCGGAAATGGTTGGCAAACCATCAAGTTCGCAAGTCAGAAGAAAGGTCGTCTGCTTTGCATTGAGGCAAGTAGCACCCAGAGTGGTGATGATGTTGTAGCAATCGCAGAAATCTATGCACTTGGTGCAGACGGAAAACGTATCAGTCGTGAACCATGGACTACCAAGTATGCCAATAGTGAAGACGAAAACGGCAACCATACAGGTGACAAGGTGTTCGACCTGCAGGAATCAACCTATTGGAAGACCATCAAGGGGGCAGGATTCCCACATCTGTTGGTGATCGACCTTGGAGGTGAGCAAACCATCACAGGAATAGAATATCTTCCACGTGCTGAGCAAGGAGCACCAGGAAGTATCAAGAATTATAAGATTTTCGTGAAATGAAAGGAATTGTATTAGCTGGAGGTTCAGGAACCCGTCTCTACCCCATCACTAAAGGAATCAGTAAGCAGCTAATGCCCATCTATGACAAACCCATGGTGTACTACCCTATCAGCGTGCTGATGCTGGCAGGGATACGCGATATACTGATTATCTCTACCCCATTCGACCTTCCTGGTTTCAAGCGATTGCTTGGTGATGGAAGCGACTATGGAGTGCATTTCGAATATGCAGAGCAACCAAGTCCCGACGGTTTGGCGCAAGCATTTACAATAGGAGCCGATTTCATTGGTAATGATTGTGCATGCTTGGTATTGGGTGATAACATCTTCCAAGGACCTGGTTTTACCAAGATGTTGAGAGAAGCTGTTGATACCGCAGAGAAAGAGAACAAAGCAACTGTATTCGGCTATTGGGTGAACGATCCTGAACGATATGGTGTAGCAGAGTTCGATAAGGAAGGAAACTGTCTCAGCATCGAAGAAAAACCAGAGCATCCAAAGAGCAACTATGCTGTTGTTGGATTGTATTTCTATCCTAATAAGGTGGTTGAAGTGGCCAGAAACATCAAACCGTCTGCACGTGGAGAGTATGAGATTACGACAGTAAATCAAAAGTTCCTCGAAGATGGAGAGTTGAAAGTACAGACCCTCGGACGCGGATTTGCTTGGTTGGATACAGGTACACACGATTCGCTGAGCGAGGCCAGCACTTATATTGAAGTTTTAGAGAAGCGTCAGGGCCTGAAGATTGCATGCTTGGAAGGAATTGCTTACCGTCAGGGTTGGATAACAGCAGAGCGGATGCGTGAGCTCGCCCAACCTATGCTCAAGAACCAATACGGCCAGTATCTGCTGAAAGTGATTGACGAGTTTAAGGATACTAGGTTGACTAACTTGGAATAGAATATGGAAGTAATAAAGACAGGAATTGAAGGGCTGTATATAATAGAACCTAAGGTTTTTGGTGATAAGAGAGGCTATTTCTTTGAAAGCTTTTCACAACGGGAGTTTGATGAAAAGGTGGCATTGCCCCTATTTGGCAGGTCAATCATGTTTGTACAGGACAACGAAAGTATGAGCAACTACGGAGTAATGCGTGGACTACATTTCCAAGCACCACCATTCACACAAAGCAAGATTGTTCGTTGTGTGAAGGGAGCAGTACTCGATGTAGCAGTAGACATCCGCAAAGGCTCATCCACTTATGGTCAACATGTCGCAGTGGAACTGACAGAGGAGAATCATCGGCAGTTCTTCATCTCCAAAGGATTTGCACATGGATTTGCGGTATTGAGTGAGACAGCCGTCTTCCAATATAAATGCGACGAGTTCTATCATCCGGAAGTAGATAGAGGTCTCAGTATACTTGACAACTCATTAGGTATCGACTGGAGAATTCCGGCAGACAAAGTCATCTTGAGCGAGAAAGACACAAAGCATGCACACTTACGTGACTTTGATAGTCCCTTCGACATCAATATTCCTCTATACTAATTTCAACTGTCAATTATCAACTGTCAATTATCAATTTTTAAAGTGACTATACTCGTAACAGGAGCGAATGGCCAACTCGGCAACGAGATGAGGATTGTGAGCCAAGGCTCAACAGACAGATACATATTTACTGATATTGTTGAGGCAGAAGGACAAGAAACCACGATACTCGACATCACCAACCTCGATGATATAAGAAGTCTGGTGAAGGCTCAAGACGTACAGGTGATTGTCAACTGTGCGGCATATACCAATGTAGATAAAGCAGAAACAGACCAAGCCTTGTGTGAGCAGCTTAACGCAAAAGCACCTGAAAACCTGGCGCTGGCAATGAAAGAGGTGGGTGGATTACTCATTCATATCAGTACGGATTATGTATTTGGAGGTGATCCATATAACACACCATGTCATGAAGACCAGAAAGGAACCCCGACAGGTGTGTATGGCTTAACAAAACTGCATGGTGAACAAAACATTATCCAGTCAGGATGCGATTATATCATTATCCGTACCGCCTGGCTGTATTCTGAGTTTGGAAAGAACTTCGTGAAAACCATGCTCAACCTCACAGCAACCCGTCCACAGCTCAAGGTTGTTTTCGACCAGGTAGGTACCCCCACCTACGCACTTGATTTAGCGAAAGCCATCTTTGTGATAATCGAAGACTACAAACAATCGCTAACCGCCAATCGCTCAACGCTAAACTATTCCCATTCTGGAATTTACCATTTCAGTAACGAAGGCGTCTGTTCATGGTACGACTTCACGAAAATGATCGCAGAGTATAGCGGACAAAACTCGTGCGACATTCAACCTTGCCACAGCGATGAGTTCCCCTCTCCTGTCACCCGCCCTTCCTATTCTGTCCTTGATAAGAGCAAAATCAAGGCTACTTATGACATTACTGTTCCATATTGGACAGATTCACTCAGAACATGTATAAATAATATAAAGAAAAAGACCCTATGAAACGAAGCATTATCATTACTGGCGGAGCCGGCTTTATAGGAAGCCACGTAGTACGCCTGTTTGTAAACAAGTACCCGGAGTACAACATCATCAACCTCGACAAGTTGACCTATGCAGGTAACTTGGCCAACTTAAAGGATATCGAGGACCGTCCCAACTACAAGTTTGTCAAGATGGACATCTGCGATTTCGAAGCCTTCTTCCAACTGATGCAAGACGAGCAGGTCGACGGCATCATTCATCTGGCAGCAGAGAGCCATGTGGATCGTAGTATCAAAGACCCATTCACCTTTGCACGTACGAATGTGATAGGTACCCTGTCGCTCCTTCAGGCAGCAAAACTCTATTGGGAGAGCCTTCCTGAGAAGTACGAAGGCAAGCGATTCTATCACATCTCTACTGATGAGGTATACGGCGCACTTGAGATGACACATCCCGAAGGCATCGAACCTCCGTTCACAACCACAGCATCGAGCGGTGAGCATCATCTGGCTTATGGAGAAGATTTCTTCTATGAGACCACTAAGTACAATCCACACTCACCCTATAGTGCCAGCAAGGCATCGAGCGACCATTTCGTACGTGCTTTCCACGACACCTACGGAATGCCTACTATTGTAACCAACTGCTCAAACAACTACGGACCTTATCAGTTCCCAGAGAAACTCATCCCGTTGTTTATTAATAACATACGCCACAAGAAACCACTTCCTGTATACGGAAAGGGTGAGAACGTACGTGACTGGCTGTTCGTTGAGGATCATGCACGTGCCATCGATGTCATCTTCCATCAAGGAAAGATTGCTGAGACCTACAACATCGGAGGATTCAACGAGTGGAAGAACATTGACATCATCAAGGTAGTCATCAAGACCGTAGATCGTCTGCTCGGCAGAGCTGAAGGCGAGGATATGAACCTCATTACTTATGTAACCGACCGCCTCGGACACGATGCCCGCTATGCTATTGACTCTACGAAACTACAGCGTGAACTCGGATGGGAACCATCACTTCAGTTCGAGGAAGGCATCGAACGTACCGTCCGCTGGTATCTCGACAATCAGGACTGGATGGACAACGTCACCTCAGGCGATTACCAAAAGTACTACGAAGGGATGTACAAGAACAGATAAGGAAAGAGGACTCAATCGAGTCCTCTTTCTTTAACTTTAGCCCTGCTTTTATTCCAACTCTATCGCATAACTTCCTGTCCTTCCAGAAGGATACTTACCCCAGACGAACAGCGTCTTTGCCTCTGACTCGCATGCAGACTTGTAGACACGCTCAAGGTCAGCTACCGAAGAAATCTTCACGTTATTGGCCAGCATGATGATGAAGTTATTACCTACACCCATTTTGCGCAAAGGACTGTCATTATTGAGTTTAGTAATCTGTACGCCGTTCGTCAGGTTGAGCGACTTCTTCTGATCATCCGTTATCTCCTTGAACTCTGCACCGAGAGCTGACAGGTTCTGCGCCTTCACCACTTTCGTGTTGCCTTGTCCGTTCTTCAGTGTCACGTCAATCGTCTTCGGTTTCTTGTCACGAATGATACCCACACTCACCTTATCACCAGGACTATAACGAGTGATGATTTCCTGCAGTTCTGACATCTTAGATACCTTCTTATCGTTGATTGACACAATGACATCTCCTTCCTTCAGACCTGCCTCTTTGGCAGCACCGTTTTCAATCAGATCAGCTACATACACACCATCGTTCGTTCCGAAGTCCTTGTTCCACGTCTCGTCCTTCGCCTTTTGGTCATCGATATAAGCGCTAAGGTCGCTTCCGCTGATACCAATTAAGGCACGTTGTACAGCACCGTACTCCTTGAGGTCGGTCACCACTTTCTTCATGATAGTTGTAGGAATCGCAAATCCATAACCTGTGAAGCTACCCGTCTGACTATAAAGAGCTGCGTTGATACCTACCAGTTCACCACGTGAATTAACAAGTGCACCACCACTGTTTCCTGCGTTGATAGCAGCATCGGTCTGGATATACGACTCAATCTCATTACCTGTACCCGATCGGCTACCTTCAGCAATCTTACGAGCCTTCGCACTTACAATACCAGCTGTCACGGTCGACTTCAGGTTAAATGGGTTTCCAACAGCTAATACCCACTCCCCTACTTTCAGTTCATCGCTGTCGCCAATTACGAGTGTTGGGAGATCCTTACCATCAATCTTCAGTAAAGCCAAGTCAGTGTTAGCATCCAAACCCACGACTGTTGCCTTGAACTCACGGTTGTCGTTCAAGGTAATTTCGATATCATCTGCGCCTTCAACCACGTGGTTGTTCGTTACGATATAACCATCACTGGAGATGATGACACCAGAGCCGGCACCTTGACGCTTTGGTGTCTGAATCTGACGGCGTTGAGTACCACCGTTTCCACGACCGAAGAACTGGCTGAACATATCATCGAACGGATCGTAATACTCCTGGATACGAGTCGACCCGTTCTGGGTCACCTTAATATATACTACTGCAGCACACCCTTTCTCCGCAGCCTCTGTAAGATCAATATAAGAATGCGACTTAGGTGTGTCGTCCTTGCTGGCAAGGGTCAAGAACCCATCGTCATTAGATTTGCTGTCCGTCAACTGACCATTTACGACTGGCTCATTATCCATGGTGCTAAAACGATTGTGTAAGAAAGAGAAAGTTACTGCACCTGTAACTCCAGATACTAATGCCACAAGGGCAATTGTTCCATAAAGTCTTTTCATTGTCTGTTTCATAATTATCTTAATATTAAATTGTTAATCATCGAGCGGTTGATATGTTATTTTTGAGCATCGTTTTATGTTAATTATCGGTCCTTTTAACTAATTGCTTACAAAATCGATGCCAAATTTAGCATTAAGTTTAAAACTGACAAAATTATTCTGCCACTTTTTCATTCGTTTTGATAATGTTTAACAAAACCGCTACAGTCATTAACACTTCTAATAAATAAAAAAGGAGTTTTCAAAACTCCTTTTTTATTCCATGATAGGTTTCCTGCACCTCTTTGTAGCTGTTGATGTCGCCTATGTCGTAGCGTTGTCCTGGCATCTCCATCGCATGTACTGGCACCTGTGTGCACAACCAAGCGAAATAACTACCTGGTGCATCGGTCCCACATCCGGCATCGATGCCTGCCTGCACCAATCGTGCATCCTCGCGCGTATAATAATAAAAAGGTGGACAGCACCAGTGGGTCTCTGGATTAGGCGACTTTTCTGTCATCCTCAACACTCTATCGTCTTCATCAATGGTCACCACCCCACTCTTGAGAAGTTTCTTCTCTTCGGGCTCATAGTAACGCAGTATGCAACTGGTCTGTTTCTCGACTGCATACCTCACAAACTTCTGGAGACTGAAATCGAGTACATTATCTCCTGCAATGACCAGCATATCATCGTCCAGCCCGAGTTGCTCAATCGCAAACTGTATATCCTTCACGGCTCCAAGACGGGTCTCGTTGGTAGATGTCCCATCATCAACAACCGTTATCTTCTGCTCCTTCGTAGCAGCCCACTCTTCAAAGTGTTTTGCAAACTTATGATTACTGATAACTACGAACTCATCGACGAGCTTTGCTCCGTCAATATCATCAACCAACCAATCCAAGATGGTCTTATCGACCACCTTAAGCAAAGGCTTCGGAAAATTCTCTGTCAAGGGGTAGAGTCGTGTGGCGTACCCCGCTGCCAAAATTAAACACTTCACTTTCTTATTAACAATTTTACGATTTACAATTTACATATTCCTTATTCTCACGTCTAATGCCTCGCTAACCGCTAACCCTTAAACGTATTTTTTTTATTTTTACATTTTCCCATCGGGGGTCGGGGGCTCTTAATACATGATGCCATCTGCCGACTGGCAAATCTTGACCATATACTTTCCTTCGAGTTGCGGGAAAGCTTTGAGATATTCAGCTGATACTTTATGAATAATACTCTCCTCGAATGCTGGATCGATGAGTGACATGCAACACCCTTTAAATCCTGCACCACTGAATCGTCCTCCGTAGATTCCATCGGTGTGGGTCATGATTTCGTAGAGGGTCTTGAGTTCTGGGGAACCTGTCTCCCAACTATAGATTGATGAGTGTCCGCTCTCAAAGCTGAGTCGTCCATACTCATCTATGTCTCCTCGGCGCCATGCTTCAGCACCTCGCTCCACCCTATCAAACTCTGTCACCCAATGCTCTGCACGTTTACGCCAGTTTTCTGGAAGCCGATCCTTGTATTGCTCATATACCTCACGTGGAATGTCGCGCATGTTGGTTTCCTTAAACTTGCCATACTCCATTCCTGCGTATGCAGCAAGGGCATAAGCTGCACTGCGGAGTTCATCAACTCGCATATTGAACTTACTCCCTGCAAGAGTTCGCTCGACACCACTGAAGAAGATTGCAATCTTGTATGGTTTCATTGCAGGATTGGTAGGAATCAGTTCATAGCTGTCGTCCTTCGTATCCAGATATAGCAAGTGATCCTTTTTAGAATACATCTCGCAACTCTGGTCAAGCTTTCCACTGCTGACCCCTACATATTCGTTCTCCGCATGTACCGACATCATTATCATCTCAATCGGATCGGGATGAATGTCATTCACATCACATAGCGCTTTCAGGAAGACAAGCACCACAGCTGCTGAAGATGAGAGACCACCGATTGGCAGACTTCCTTCGATGACACCACTCAGTCCTTTCGACAGAGGATAGCGTTCGGCAAGTTGCAAAGTGGCTCCTCGCAAATAGTCGGCCCAGTCGTTCTCCTTGGTCTTAGGCACCTCTCGGATATGCCATTGTGCACGTTTGTCGAACTGGAGTGAACTGAGTTCCACGACTCCGTTTTGCTTGGGACGATAGGCGATATGTATACCTTTATCGATGGCTATACCTGTTATCTTTCCGAGATTATGGTCGGAGTGGGCACCTATCGGACAGATGCGGTAAGGACAGAAGGCTAGACGTTCGGCCTCCTTATGATAGAGTTCAAAGAATTTTTCTTGACAAAGCAACGCCATAATATTAAATGTAAAATGTATAATGTAAAACTTATAATTAAGAATTAAGAGTTAAGAAAAATAGACATCAGCGGAGTATCGTCTGCACAACTGAACTCCTGTAACTCCTAAAAAAGCCTTTTTCTCTTCATTGATTCTCACCATAATACTTGGCATACCACTCAGCAAAGGCACGAAGACCAGTACGTAAGCTTGTACTTGGCTTATAACCGAAGTCTTGTTCCAACGGAGTAGTATCAGCAAAGGTGATAGGCACATCGCCTGGCTGCATGGGCACGAGTTGCTTATGAGACTCGAAGTCATAGTCGGCAGGTAACACTTTGGCACGTATCAACTCCTCTTGCAGGATGGTGACGAAGTCCAAAAGGTTCTCCGGTGAGTTGTTTCCAATATTGTATACCTTATAAGGTGGTACAGGGAGTCCATCATCACCCACAGCCTTCTCTGGAGCATGCTGCATGATGCGCACAACACCCTCTACGATATCGTCCACATAGGTGAAATCGCGCTTGCAATTACCATAGTTGAAAATCTGGATGGTCTTCCCTGCACGCAGTTTATCGGTAAAACCGAAATACGCCATATCGGGACGACCTGCAGGACCATAAACGGTGAAGAATCGTAAACCTGTAGAAGGGATATTATAGAGTTTGCTATAGGCATGTGCCAACAACTCATTGCTCTTCTTCGTGGCAGCATAAAGCGAGACTGGATTATCAACCTTATCATCCGTTGAATACGGAATCTTCTTATTGCTTCCGTAGACTGACGAACTGCTGGCGTAAACCAGGTGTTCCACTTCATGATGACGGCACGCCTCAAGTATGTTGTAGAAACCAATCAAGTTGCTCTCTATGTATGCATCAGGATTCGTGATGCTATATCGGACACCTGCCTGAGCAGCTAAGTTTACCACAACTGCAAACTGATGATCGGTAAACAACTGTTCGATGACCGCTTTATCAGCAATATTTCCTTTCACGAACTGCCATGTCTGCTGTCCACTTCCGTCCGCTTTCAGCATGTTCTCAATCTCCTTCAGACGTTCATACTTGATGTTCACATCGTAATAATCAGATACATTATCTATGCCTACCACGTGAACATGCTTCACATCTTTGAAAAGACGCTTGACCAGATTGCTGCCGATAAAACCGGCAGCACCTGTAACAAGTATCGTCTTTCCTTCCAAACTGACATTATATGCAACCATTTTATTATCATTTTTTCTTTGAGTTGCAAAAGTACAACAAATATTTGAAATGACAAAATAAATACCCTTTAATATGCTTCGTCGTTCGCTATCTCGTCCTTATCAAGCTTTTTCTTGTCGATTTTACGCCAAGCGACAATGATATAAGCCAAAACAAACGGGATGAGCAGACTGACAATCGCCATGGTACGAAGGGTGAACTCACTTGAGCATGAGTTAGCTATCGTTAGCGAGCTCTGCAGATCAGCCGTAGACGGATAGTAGACCGTATGGTTCCAACCTGCACAAAGCAACAACGCCAAGACAGTCAACACCACCCCAACCCCAACTGGCCATATTCCTTTGATATAGGTCTTGCTGAGGATGGTTCGTACGATGCCATAAAGCACGAGGACAACTCCAACGATCAGCAGTACAAGCAGATACCACATCTCAAGAAAGTTGTGTAGGTATTTGTTGGGTTCTAAGAGAATAAGTCCATCATCAGTGTACGCATATCCATCAATCAAAAGCAGATGAACTATATATGACACAAAGAGCACAAGGAAACAGATGGTGACCCACACCAATCGGACAGAAGCCCTTGCTCGGATATTCTCATCGTTCACATTGTTCATCACATAGAGTATGCCAAGAATCCTTGCGAGGAAGAACACTGCAATGCCCAAAACAAGTACCCAAGGATTGAGCAACGCATCCAAACCATGAGAGGCATTTGCCCACTGGCTGATAACTGGTTGTGCGATGTCGGTGATGTTATCCTTCTGTACGATGAAGTTCGACCCTTCAAAGAAGGTGGCAACAGCTCCTCCCAGCAACAACGGTCCCATAAAACCGTTGATGATGAGCATCAGTTGAAAAGCACGTGTCCCCAGCAGGTTGCCTAGTTTGTTCTGGAACTCATAGCTTACTGCTTGCAACACAAACGAGAGCAGAATCAGCATCCACAACCAATAGGCTCCGCCAAAACTTGTAGAATAGAACAATGGGAAGGATGCAAAGAACGCTCCTCCAAAGGTAACAAGTGTAGTGAAGGAGAATTCCCATTTACGACCCGTAGAGTTCACAATCAGACGACGTTCGGTCTCGTTAGTACCTAACGACCAAACCAAAGAGTTCGCTCCTTGCACAAACATGAGAAACACTAAGAGCGCTCCCAAAAGCGAAACGAGGAACCACCAGTATTGTTGAAGAAATATGTATGACATAAAGATATTACTTTAAACTTTAAACTATAAACTTTCAACTTTATCATACTCAGGTCCTTTCTTAATCTGTTTGATAAGTATGCTGAGTTCGACAGCAAGTAATGTGGAGAAAAGTACCAGGAAGATGAAGAAGGTAATCATCACACTTGATGACTGTATATTGCTGACAGACACCCATGTGGGCAACATGTCCTGAATGGTCCAAGGCTGACGTCCGAATTCCGCAACCAGCCATCCGCACTCAGATGCGATATACGAAAGAGGAATCATCGCAAGGGCGGAGAGATACAACCACTTTGGTGCACGTGTGATGTCTTTCCGATAGACAAAGAACAGAATGACGGCAAAGAACAGGATGAGCAGACAACCCATTCCTACCATCATGCGGAAAGCATAGAAATTAATCGGGATGAAAGGCACAACTTGATCGGCCGATTTGATATACCCATAACCGAAGTACTGCATGTTTGAGGTGAGCGTAGCAAGGTAAGAGGAGAGAGTTGCCTCATCTGCACCATCCTTCTTCGTCTGACGATAAGCTGCCAAAGCACTGATGGCTTGCTGACCACGTTCGATTTTCTCTTCGAGCGACGGCTCTACTTCGCCCTTTGCATTCGTATACCCACCCTTGATGATGTCGTTGATACCAGGAACATATCCATGCAGGTCGTTCGTAGCAAGGAACGACAATGCATACGGAGCTGCTATCTTCAGTTCAGGCTCCTCCAGGTTTGCATAGTCTGGCTGTTCAAACGGATTGATGAGTGCGATACCTGTCAGACTTTGATCCGTACCTCCATTATAGAGCGCTTCCATCGCAGCCAGCTTCATGGGTTGTACCTGAGCCACACTAAAGGCAGAATGGTGTCCTGTGATAGCTGCACCCATTGCTGCGACGATACCCACGATAGCACCTATCTTCATGCTGGCTTTCGCCAGAGGTATCTCGCGACGTTTCATCAGATACCAGCCACTTACAGCTACAGTGAAAACGGCTCCGATAATCCATGCTGAGATAACTGTGTGACAGAACTTATCGACAGCAAACGGAGAGAGTGCCACATCGGCAAACGAAACCATCTCGTTGCGCATCGTGTCGGGATTGAATTCGCAGCCTACAGGGTTCTGCATCCATGCGTTCGCCACCAAAATCCACCACGCCGAGATGGTAGCACCCAGACCTGTGAGCCATGTAGCAGCCAGATGGAATCCAGCAGACACTTTCTTCCATCCGAAAAACATCACGGCAACAAAGGTACTCTCCATAAAGAACGCAACGATACCCTCAATGGCGAGTGGAGCACCAAAGATATCACCTACGAACCATGAGTAGTTCGACCAGTTGGTACCAAACTCAAATTCCAGAATGATACCCGTAGCTACTCCCATGGCGAAGTTTATACCAAAGAGTTTCTGCCAGAACTTGGCCACATCGCGCCAAAAGACGTTTTTGGTGCGGTAATAGCAGGTTTCCATGATACCCATGATGACTGCAAGTCCTAAGGTTAACGGAACAAACAGCCAATGATAGATGGCGGTAAGTGCAAATTGCGCTCTCGACCACTCTATGGTACCTGCGTCGATTGTTGAAAAGAATTCTTGCATAGTATATTTAGTTAGAAGTTAGGAGTTAGGAGTTAGAAATTAGGGATTCAGTAGTTGGGTTGCAACATATTCAGCTTCCTCACCTTTCTCCGCATGCTGGCTGAGGAAGTTGGGAAAGAAAAAGATTTTCAGCACCACGAATATCAAAAAGAGTTTCACAAGGACAATCAACCACAACATCTTCCCTATGGTCATGTGTCGGAATCCGTCGCGATATAGGTCGTAAGCTCGGTAAAAGAAACTGCGATGCTGCATACTCACAACATTTTAATGTTGCAAATATACAGCATCTTTACTGAATAACCAAATTTTTTACAGGAAAAAAACTGTTTTTATGCGGAAAATCAAAAAGGCTATCGCATCAACATCTTTTTGCCACCTCGGATGAGTATTTGAGAGGAGTTCCTTCCAACTCCCCCAAGGGGGAGAGAAAGGCCAGAAAGATTATAATTACCTCTTACATTTTCCTTCTGACTTCTTACGTCTACAATACCCATCTCAGGTGATACGTATGCTGCTTTGATGCTGTAAGTCACAGGGAAAGGCATCTTGCCATACGAGAACACCATCTGGAGTTCAAACGCTTTCTCAGCATGATTGTAGAAGGCTGAGAAACTGATACCTGTGATTTGTTTCTCCTCCCCGTCCACAATTGCAGTCTCCTGAAAAGTCTGTTCTACGAAGGTTGCATTGCGAGTAGTGTAATCCATAGAGAATGTCGCACCATGAATGGTGAACGAAGGGATGGTGAGTTGCATGGCCTTGTAGAACATAGCAGGAATGGTAATGTCGGCATCACTTACACTATTCATCAGAAACAGGATGGTGTCGCTTTCATTGTCCTGCCAGGCATCCATAGCAGAAACACCAAAGGTGGAAGGACCTGCGAATTTCATCACACCATGCGACTGGGCATGTATCGCTAAAACACTAAAAACAATCATTAAACTGGTAAGTAAAAATTTCTTCATAACCATACTATCTATTATACATTTTACATTATACATTATAAATTACACTTTATATCAATTCCCAACTGTAATGGTTTGCCATGTTGTTCGAATCCTCGCCCTGCGCTCTCAAAATAGAAGGTATTGAAGCGTTTGTCTGTGAGGTTCTTCCCCCATAGCATTACAGAGAAGCGTTGGGTTTCAAACGAAAGTCGTGCGCCCAACTGGGCATAGAAGGGTTGGTGGTAGCTGTTGCTTTCAGTCCAATAGATGCGACCAGCACCAGTGTAGTTGAGACCCATGGACCCCCTAGCCCCCTTTAGGGGGAATAAAGTGATAGGAAAGCTGTAAGCAGCATCAAGGTTGAAGGTGTGCATGGGGACGAAGGGGATGTAATTACCCGTGTAGTCTTCATCAACTCCTCCATCGTAGTCGGTAAAGGTAGCGTGTGTATAGCCATAATTACCGATAAATGACAATCGTGATACAGGAGTCCATCGCAGCGATGTTTCAAATCCATAGCTGCGACTTCTTCCTGCGTTTACCATCTTACGTCCAAAACCAGAATCGGCAAAACGTGCAATCTGTTGGTCTTTGGTTAGCATGAGGTAAACTGCCGCGTCAATCAAAAGTGTATTGTTGAATAACGTAAGATGGGTTCCTAGTTCGTAGTTCCATGAGTACTCTGGACGGTACACGACTTGTTCTGTCGTAGGAGTCGAGAATTGCGGCATCTTTTCGTCCATGATTCCTCCCACCTTATCGGGAACGAAAGATGGCATGGTGGTGGTCGCAACAAGTTCTGCAAGATAGCCTTTCACACCATCCTTGACGCCGTCCATCATATCCACACGTAAGGCTCCCTGTAACAAATCTGAGAACATCTGCAGGTTGTAACCTCCAGAACGTTGGCCTTGGGCAACTGAGAGATAAAAGACCCCCTCTGCCATCCGAGCATCTCCTCCTCTATGGGGAGAAAGAGCATATTGCAAAGTGAATTTAGGCAGGAGTCGCACATAATCGTGTTGAAGCTCACCATTATATAAATCCAGATGCGACGACAACTGCTGCAAATCAACTGCCATCTTTGGATTGGCAGGATTCGGCATACGGAAACCGTAATCGACATCAGCTGGTGCGTCATAGTCCATCGAAAGGTGCTCATAGTCTAGACGCAGTCCCAGCGTAGCACTCAAATAATCGGAGAGATTCAACGTTGACTGATGGAATGCAGCAAGGCCAAGGGTAGGTGTCTCAAAATTGTTGCCCATCAACAGATTGTCGCCTCGGAAATTAACACCCATTGACGTGAATCCCATCGATTGCAGCATATTGATGTTTTTGACTTCGGGAAGGTTGCGATTGATATTGCCTTCCAACCATCGCAGACCATCATTGTAGAAATGAACCGGGGCTTCGGTATGAAGCCACTGATACATGAAGTTCAAACCAAAGAGCCAATCCCAATTGAAAGTTGAAAGTTGAGAGTTGAAAGATGAAAGTTTAGATTTGAAAGTCACTTCCTCCGTGAGGGTATTGATACGCTGTTGCTGCTCCAACGAATAGATGTCAGGCGTGAGGAAATCCTGATCAAGGAACATACGGTCTGCTAGGTTTTGATAGCCTGTAACGGCATTCATCTGCCACTTGTCGGCTTGATATTCGGCATTCAGTCCCGTATTGAACAATCCTCGACGATAACGATGCTCACGATTATTCGAAATCTTACCTATCAAATCAGGATATTGCTCTTCCCCACTTACTACACCTTTATAATAATAAGGATAAGCCCCTTCGTCGCTGTAGTCGTAGTTGAGACTCAAATCGAGTTTCCAACGATCAGTCGGTAACCAGATGCCACGCAGACGTCCCCCTCCCGATTTCGATGCATCAACACGCTTATCTGTAAAATCGTTCGTAAAGAAACCTCGGCTTCCTTCGTAATAACCTCCTGCTGAGAATGCAAACAATTCGTTGATGCGATGATAATGAGTCAGGGAGATGTTATGGTGGTTGTCCTTCGTAGCAAAACCCATCTTGATATCTGTTCCGTCTCCAGAGAAAGGATTCTTGGTGTGTACCTTAATCAGTCCACCCATCGTGTTACGTCCATAGAGTGTTCCTTGAGGGCCTCGCAACACATCCACACGTTCGATATCATAGAATCGAAAGTCAAAAGCAGACTTGTCAACATAAGGGATATTATCCACATACAATCCAACTGCTGGGGTATTGATGCGCGACCCTACTCCACGGATATAGACCGCACTCGTCAACCTGCTTCCATAATCAGGAACAAAGAAGTTTGGCACCAAGGCTGATATGTTTTTCAACGAGTTGATACGGTTGTCCGCCATCTGTTGCGCCCCAATCAGCGAAACAGAAGAAGGAAGCAGACGCATATCGCCCGTCTCCTTGGGGGTAGAGATAACGATTTCCTGCAACCCTATCACTCGTGAGGTATCGATATCCTCAGCCGAGACAGATAAGGTTGGCAACAAACCCATCATCAACAATAGCAAGAACTTGTGCATATCCTATCAATCCTTTTGAAAATCGGGTGCAAAGGTAGCACTTTTTCAATGAAAAGAATAGGACTATCGGAAAAAAGATTAGGACAAATCAATCATCCTTATCGATTTGCCTGTGCTTTATAGGCAGAAGGAGTGACACCTACATACTGGCGGAAGAAACGTGCGAAGTACGACTGATCGAGCATGCCCACTCGCTCTGCCACTTCTACAATGGAGAGATTCGTCTCATGAAGGAGGTATTTGGCGTAGTTCACTCGCGATATCCTCACCCAATCAGAAGCCGTCTTGCCCGTCTTCGTACGAACGACTTTATTCAGGTGGTTGGGAGTTACTCCATAGCGTGCTGCGTAATCAGCAATAGGTAATATAGGTTGTGAGCGGTCGAACACATCATCCACAAACTTCGACACCACCTTATTACTTATCTCGTCATCTGCTGTATAATCTTCACTCAGCAGACTGATGACGAAATCAAGCGTGAGTTGTGCTGTATGAGGCTGTAGAGACGAATGGAACAGCTTCTCCATCGTTGCACGGAACAAATCGGCATTCTCGTCTGCAATCTTCACTTTCACGAAATGCTTCGTCAGCAGGATTTCGTTCGAGGGATTCAACAGGAAGTCCTCATCGAAGCCACCCATATACCCTTCTGTTGAGTCGTACCACTTCACCCCGTATGGCATCCGAGGAGGTATCAGTAAGAAGGTTCCTCCATCCAACAGGCAGGAATCGTCTCCCATCTCCACCAACACCTCGCCTTTCTTCAGGTACAGGAATGAATACGACTGCCTGACCGCCTGCGGAATAGGAGGAGCAACCACATACCCATTCGTGTTGAGCGGATGAATCACAAAGGTGGGCGACTGATGTTGATGAGGGTTGTGCATAACTCTTGCTTATTGGGCTTATGAGGCTCATGTGGCCTATGGGGCCTATGGCCTATTTCTTAATCTTAACTTTTACTGGGTGTTCCAAGTTTTCCTTCCACCCAGCCATCGCATTAAACCACGCTGGACCATCATGATAGCCTTCCGGTGCATCGAGTGTAGCGAATCGATGGGCGATATAGAGGTCGACAGGCTTCTCCTTATCAGCACAGAAAGCGACATAGTAGTGTAGCGAGGTTTTACCTCGCGCACCCAACACAAACAGATAGTTGAGATCCGACTCTGGAGTCGCCTTGATGTATTGCTTGGGGACATATACGGCCAATCCTACAGCTTCAGGCGGGAACTGCTCCTTCTTACCCATCTCCGGGTAATCACTTCCCCACGATGCCCAAATAATGCCCTCACCCTCCTTGTGCATATATCCAGCAGGATGTTCCCCTATCTTCTGCACACCAGTAGCAAAGGTCTCACTCGTAAGCGGACGGTCGAACTCAATCCTGACCTCACATTCCCTGCGCCAAGCATAAAGAATGTAATACTGACGCATGTTGAGGCCGTTCCATCCGATATCTTTCACCTCCACGATGGTGCGAAGCGGACCTGCTGCCACGATACGTTGTCCACGCGTCTTGACGGGTTCTATATTGGTAGGAGCCGTACCGTCCCAACCCTTGAATGAGCCGCATCCTACTGAGTTTCCTGCCCACAGCACATCGTTGCCGAAGCCTTGCTTCATCTGCTCAGAAGTGGTGTAGAAGTTGGTCTTCTCCAGTTCCAACTGACGCGTCTTCTTACCATAGATATCGATGTTCTGACGTTGGTCGAAATAGATGCGGAAGCCACAGAGTTCGTTCTCGAAGGCTGCTCCATGATGGTAGAGGTCGTTGTAGAGGTAGCTGTCGCCAGGAGCCTCAAGGGCTGTGATAAGCGGATGCTTGTCTTTCTTGTCCTCCAGCATCATGTCGGCATACATCCATCTACGATCGCCACCACTTGTAGGCGTGCCAAACTTATCGTTACCAGACTGATCATCGAACAGCTCGATGGTGAAATCGGCAGACGCATTCGCTTTGACGCCAGTCAAAAACACCAATTCATCAGCACGTTGGTCACCATTCCAATCGTCAAGTTGGCAAGCTTTCTGAAGCACTTCCACCTTGTCTATCTGCCCTGAATGGTTTCCACAAAAGACGGTAGCCGACTGCACCTCGAAATTCAATCCTGGCACATCTTTCAGTTTGATGACGACAGGCTCGTAGCGCTTCTCCTGATTCCACGAATTGGTGACAGACACATGAAATTGTAGCGATTTGGCATTCAGCCCCATCGCTACAATCATCAGTAATATGGTCGTCAGACTTCTCATACTTTTAACTATTCAGACCCCCTCTGTCTTTCAGACATCTCCCCCTCTATGGGGAGAGAAGGGAGGGGGCTTGGGGGGGAGGGTCTTTACTCTTCTTCGGCTGGCTCTGCAGGAGTCTCTTCCTTCTTCTTTGCGAGGTATTCAGGAAGGTTCAGTCCTGCCTGGTTGAACAGATCGTTGAGAGGAGGAACGCTCTTCATCAATCCTGAGATGAAGTTAGCCGTCGAGCCTTTTCCGTCTGCTCCGTTTCCACTATCCCAAACGGTTACGTGGTCGATATTGATACCCTTGATGGCATCTACCTGTGTACGAACAAGTTCTGGGAGTTTCTCGATGAGCAACAACTGATAAGCCTTGTCGGCATCACCACCAGCTGCCTGAACCATCTTGTCGTAACCAGCTGCCTGCTTGGTCAGCATCTCGAAGTAACCCTTAGCCTCAGCCTCCATCTTAGCGAAGATAGCGTCAGCTTCACCCTT
>JAFZYE010000060.1 GCA_017616445.1 Bacteroidaceae bacterium | reverse complement strand
TGATGTGTTTACAGAAGGACACGCTGATGCAGCATTAGCAGCCTCTGTGTTTCACTTTGGCGAGATACCCGTTCCAGAATTAAAACAATACTTAAGACAAGAAGGAATAAACGTAAGAATATGAAGATAGATTTTGAGAAGATGGGCGGCTTGGTGCCTGCCATCATACAGGATGCGACAACGAAGAACGTGCTGATGTTAGGCTTCATGAACGAAGAGGCCTATCAGAAGACACTCGAAACTAAGCACGTCACCTTTTGGAGCCGTACCCGCAAGACTCTGTGGACTAAGGGAGAAACCAGTGGTCATTATCTGAACCTTGTAGACATGAAGATTGACTGCGACGAAGACACCTTGCTGGTTCGTGTAAACCCCAATGGTCCGACCTGTCATACTGGCACTGACACCTGCTGGGGAGAAGAGAATGATGGTAATCCCCTACTCTTCCTCAGCGAACTTCAATCTTTCATAGACAAGCGCAAACAAGAGATGCCTGAGGGTTCATACACCACGAGCCTGTTCAACAAAGGCATCAACAAAATAGCTCAGAAGGTGGGAGAAGAGGCCTTGGAAACAGTCATTGAGGCTACCGATGGCACATCAGAACACTTGATATATGAAGCCAGTGACCTACTCTATCACCTCATTGTCATGCTCACGGAGAAAGGACTGCGAATTGAGGATGTTGCAACGGAATTGCACAAGCGTCACGATCCAGAATGGGACAAACAGCGTCGTGAGGCCAAGGCTGCAGGCAAGATGAAGTGAAGAGTGAAAAGTGAAAAATTTGCTTCTGCAATAAATACAAAGTATTATGTTAATTGACTATAAGAAAGCAAACATTTATCAGCAAGATGGCACACCCGTTTTGCACGATGTAGACTTCCATGTGAATGAAGGCGAATTTATCTACATAATCGGTCGTGTGGGTTCTGGAAAGAGCTCGCTGTTGAAGACGTTATACTTCGAACTTGATATCGACGAGGCAGAAAATGCCGTCGTATTGAATCATGACCTACGTGGCATGAAGCGTAAGTATGTACCTGCATTGCGTCGTCAGATGGGTATCATTTTCCAGGATTTCCAATTGCTGAGCGACCGTACGGTTCATGACAACCTGGCTTTCGTCCTGAAAGCAACTGGTTGGAAGGATAATAACGAGATAGAGGAACGAATCAACGATGTCCTTGAGGACGTGGAATTGAAAGAATATGCCAATCGCTTTCCACATGAATTGTCAGGTGGCGAACAGCAGCGTGTAGCCATTGCCCGCTCTATGTTGAACAATCCTAAGATTATCATTGCAGATGAGCCTACAGGTAATCTTGATGCGGACACGGCTAATCATATCATTAGCCTGTTACGTCAGATCACACAATCGGGTACTGCTGTGGTAATGACTACGCACAATATTCCTTTACTCGATGAGTATCCTGGCATTGTATATCGTTGCGTTGACCATCAGTTGGAAGAAATCACCAACGACTATAATAAATTGGCTCTTGCCGAGGAGGAAGAAGAGGTTTCTGCACAACAGGGTGTCGACTATTCTACACGTGAAGACCTCTCGATGTAGAAGATTAAACATGAAAGATTAAAAATTAAAAACAAAGATACAATGAAAGTAATGAAATTTGGCGGTACATCGGTAGGATCACCGGCCCGCATGAAGGAAGTAACAAAGTTAGTAACCAAGTCTGGCGAGCCCGTATTCGTCGTACTCTCAGCGATGTCTGGCACCACTAATTCGCTGGTAGAAATCTCAAACTACCTCTACAAGAAAAATCCTGAGGGTGCCAACGAGGTTATCAATCAGTTGGAGCGCAAGTATCTGAAGCACATCGACGAACTCTATCAGACTGATGAAAAGAAGACTCAGATGCGCGAGTTTTTGTCTTCAGAGATGAACTATCTGCGTTCGTTTACAAAAGAGCTGTTCACATCATTTGAAGAGAAAAGCATTGTGGCTCAGGGCGAGCTGATTTCTACTAATATGGTAGTAGCCTACATGCAGGAACTGGGCATCAAGGCTGTTTTACTCAATGCGCTTGACTTTATGCGTACTGACAAGAATTCTGAGCCTGATCCTGTGTATATCAAGGAAAAACTTGGAGCTATCATGGAAAAGAATGAAGGTCAGCAGGTGTACATCACCCAGGGCTTCATATGCCGCAATGCATATGGCGAAATTGACAATCTGCAGCGTGGTGGTTCTGACTATACAGCCTCGCTGATTGGTGCAGCCATCAACGCTGAGGAAATTCAGATATGGACTGACATCGACGGCATGCATAACAACGACCCACGTGTGGTAGACAAGACACAGCCCGTTCATCAGCTTCACTTCGAGGAGGCTGCCGAGTTGGCTTACTTTGGTGCCAAAATTCTGCACCCCACCTGTGTTCAGCCTGCTAAGTACAGTGGTATCCCTGTTCGTCTCTTGAACACAATGGAACCTGATGCCGAGGGTACGACCATCTCCAATCAGACTGAGTATGGCAAGATTAAGGCTGTAGCCGCTAAGGATAACATCATCGCCATCAAGATTAAGTCATCACGTATGTTGCTGGCTACTGGTTTCCTGCGTAAGGTATTCGAAATCTTTGAGAGCTATCAGACACCTATCGACATGGTGTGCACCTCTGAGGTTGGTGTTTCTATGTCTATTGACAACTCAGCCCATCTTGGCGAGATTGTTGACGAGCTGAAGAAGTATGGTACGGTGACTGTTGATACTGGCATGTGCATCATCTGTGTCGTTGGCGACCTCGACTGGTCGAACATCGGTTTCGAGACACAGGTCATGGATGCCTTGAAGAACATCCCTGTACGTATGATTTCTTACGGCGGCTCAAACTACAACATCTCGTTCCTGATTCGTGAGGAAGACAAGAAACGTGCACTGCAGAGTCTGAGTGACATGCTCTTTAATTAAACCAACACCAACACAATGACAAAAGGACAATTCCCAACGGCGAAGTTTCAGGATATACAGACGCCGTTCTACTACTATGACACGGAACTTCTGCACGAGACGCTCCGTGCCATTAATAGCGAAGCACAGAAGCATGAGGGCTTCTGTGTACACTATGCAATAAAGGCTAATGCCAACCCACGCATCGTTCGTATCATCCGCGAGGCAGGATTGGGTGCCGACTGCGTGAGCGGTGGCGAGATTGAAGTCTGCATCCGTGCTGGCTACGCAAGCAACAAAATCGTGTTTGCAGGTGTTGGCAAAAGCGACTGGGAGATTAACCTCGGACTGGATAATGATATTTTCTGTTTCAATGTGGAGAGCATTCCTGAACTTGAGGTTATCAATGAGTTGGCTGCTGCTAAAGGCAAGATAGCCCGTGTAGCGTTCCGACTGAATCCTAACGTTGGTGCTCACACCCATGCCAACATCACCACAGGTTTGGCAGAAAACAAGTTTGGTATCGACATGCGCGACATGCTGAAGGTCATTGAAGAAGCAAGACAGATGGCGAATGTCAAAGTGGTAGGATTACACTTTCATATTGGCTCTCAGATTCTTGATATGAGTGATTTCGAAGCTCTCTGCAACCGTGTCAATGAGCTACAGATGGAATTGGAACGTCATCAGATAATGCTTGAACACATCAATGTCGGTGGAGGATTAGGCGTCGACTATCAGCACCCCAATCGTGTCTGCATTCCAGATTTCAAGGCTTACTTCGACACATACGCCAAGAAACTGAAGTTGCGCCCAGGACAGACACTCCACTTTGAATTGGGACGTGCCGTTGTGGCTCAGTGTGGCAGCCTCATTACGCGTACCTTATATATTAAAGAAGGTTCAGTCAAGAAGTTTGCCATTGTCGATGCCGGCTTTACCGACCTCATCCGTCCTGCCCTCTATCAAGCCTATCATAAGATAGAGAACCTGAGCAGCGATGAGGAACCAGACACATACGATGTAGTTGGTCCTATCTGTGAGTCGACCGATGTATTTGCCAAGCAGATTGACCTGAATCGCACGCATCGTGGCGACCTGTTGGCCATCCGTTCAGCTGGTGCCTATGGTGAGATTATGGCTTCGCAATACAACTGCCGCCGTTTGCCACAAGGCTATATGAGCGACGAAATTTAAAAACTATACACAAAAAAGAGACTGGCAGCTTCAGAAGTATGACTGCCAGTCTTTTTTCATAATTCAGACTTTCATCGATATGAACTGTTTTTATGAATCTATGACTCATTAAAAACGTTGTTTCGTATCTTCGTCAGATAACCCTTCATACCATCGGCATTCTTCTCGTCTATTATCTCCAAGAGTTCTTTGAGCTCTGTACGAATCTGTGCAACTTGATCGTGTGTATATGGATTAAACAGAATTTCCTGTAACAAATAGTCATCCTCATTGAGCACACCCTTGGCAATGCGCATGTGGCGCTTGAAAGTGGTACCAGGTGCGTCCTGATGTTTCATGACAGCTGCGAACACAAATGTTGACACAAAAGGGATTGACAATGAATATGCTACAGTCTTGTCGTGCTCCTCGAAAGTGTACTCATAGATGTTCAAGCCCAGCTTCTGATAGAGATCTTTGAAGAAGATACGACCCATGTAGTCGCCCTCGCTGATAATGATGGCATTCTCCTCACTAAGTTGTTGCAGATTGGCAAAAGTAGGGCCGAACATCGGGTGGGTAGAAACATAACGCATCCCTGTAGATTCGTAAAACTCCTTCATATCAGTCTTTACGCTTGCAATATCGCTGATGATGCACTCCTTGGGCAAATATGGAATCACCTCTTTGAATACAGGAATAGTATATTTCAGCGTAACGGCATTGATTAACAGTTCAGGCTTAAATTCCTGAATCTCCTCGTAGGTCGTAAAGCGCTGGCAATTATACGTAAAACGCATGCGTTGGGCATCACGTTCAAAAACTGCCACCTCATGTTCAAAACTCAGCAGGTCGATGAAGAACGAACCCATCTTGCCTGCTCCCATGACTAATATTTTCATTTGTTGACGATTTCTATTTGTTGACGTACTGACTCCTCGTGAATGCTCTCGAACACCTTGGCAACAAACTCAGCAGCCATACCTGTGAGCGTTCCCTGCACACCACGCTTCTCAAGAATCTCGTTGTAGCGTGATGCCTGCAATACAGTCATGTTGTGTTCCTTCTTGTATTCACCAATCTGACGACATACCTGCATGCGCTTAGCCAACAGATCCATCAACTGGTTATCCAAGTCATCAATCTGCTTACGCAACTGTTGGATACCCTCTGTCGTCACATGCTCATCGCGGATAATCAGCAATGACAAAATGTAATCAAGAACATCTGGCGTCACCTGCTGCTTAGCATCGCTCCAAGCCTTATCGGGATCGCAATGACTCTCAACTATTAAGCCATCGAAACCTAAGTCCATAGCCTGTTGACACAGAGGAGCTATCAGCTCACGACGACCTCCGATATGCGAAGGGTCAGAGATGATGGGCAACTCTGGAATTCGACGATGTAACTCGATGGGTATCTGCCACATAGGTGCATTACGATAAATTTTCTGTTCATAGCTTGAGAAGCCACGATGAATAGCTCCCAAACGCTTCACGCCAGCCTGATTCAAACGCTGCAAAGCACCAATCCAAAGCTCCAAATCGGGGTTCACAGGGTTCTTCACGAACACAGGGACATCCACACCTTTCATAGCATCAGCCAAAGCCTGCATGGCAAAGGGATTAGCAGTTGTACGAGCACCAATCCACAGGATATCCATATCGTACTTCAGCGCCAACTCGACATGCTCAGGCGTGGCCACCTCAGTAGACACCAGCATGTGAGTTTCGTCTTTCACCTGCTTCATCCAAGGCAGTGCCTTCTCGCCATTACCCTCGAAACCACCAGGTTTGGTACGTGGTTTCCACACACCAGCACGGAAGTTATGACAGCCTTTCATTGCCAGTTGGCGAGCTGTTTCCATCACTTGCTCCTCAGTCTCAGCGCTGCATGGACCTGCAATGACAAAGGGGCGTTCGTTGTCACTCGGAAGATTCAGTTTTTCTAACTCTAATTCCATAGTTATATTATTTTTTTAATGCGTTCTAATGCTTGTTGTATTTTTTCTTCTTTTGCGCAAAGCGAAATGCGAATATAGCGCTCACCATTCGATCCAAAGATGAAACCAGGAGTGATGAAGACGCGAGCCTCGTGCAGTACTTTTTCTGTCAAGTCTTCAACGTTTTGAATATCAGCAGGGATCTTACCCCACAGGAACATGCCCACTTGGTTCTTGTCATACGTACACCCTAAAACATCCATTATCTTCTCTGCCCATTGACGACGGCGGGCATAGGTTTCGATATTGAACTCACGATGCCAAGTTTCATCATTTTTGTATGCCTCGGCAGCAGCTAACTGGATACCACGGAAGGTTCCACTCTCAATATTCGACTGCACTTTCAGAATCCACTGAATAAACTGCGCATTCGAGGCACAGAGGCCCACACGCCAACCTGGCATATTGTGTGATTTCGACATTGAGTTGAACTCGATACAGCAGTCTTTTGCACCAGGTACCTGAAGAATACTCAGATGTTCCTCGCTGAGAATAAAGCTGTACGGGTTGTCGTTCACCACCACGATACCATGCTCTTGAGCAAACTTCACCAAGCGTTCGTAAGTCTCCATGCAAGCACGTCCACCAGTCGGCATATTAGGATAGTTGGTCCACATCAGCTTTACGCGTGAGAGATCCATCTTCTCCAGTTCGTCAAAATCTGGTTGCCAACCATTGTCCTCGCGCAGATCGTAGTTCACAATCTTAGCACCAAGAATCTTACTCAACGACGTATACGTGGGATAGCCAGGATTGGGAACCAACACTTCGTCGCCTGGATTCACAAAGGCCAGCGTGACATGAAGGATTCCCTCTTTAGAGCCAATGAGTGGCAAAAGTTCACTCTTGGCATCCAAATCGACATTGTACCAACGCTTATAGAACCCTGCCATCGCTTCACGTAACTCGGGTGTTCCCTGTGTGGGTTGATAACCATGAGCATTGGGCTGATGAGCCACCTCGCATAACTTATTGATAGTCTGTTTAGAAGGAGGCATGTCAGGACTGCCAATAGCCAAGCTGATAATATCCTTGCCTTCGGCATTCATCTGTGCCACTTCCTTCAACTTACGGCTGAAGTAGTATTCCTGTACCAAACTGAGTCTGTCTGCTGGTTGTATCATATTTTCTAAACTCTTAATTCTTAACTCTTAATTAGTTTGCTTTCCGTCTTTATATTCTCCTAATATCTTAAAATCTTTTGTCAATGGGATAATTGCATCTATCGACTGGCGATAGCGTGTCAGGTCGTCGTACATCAAATCGACATAGAACAGATACTCCCACTCGTGTCCGATAATGGGCAGCGACTGTATTTTGGTCAAGTTAATCTTGTAGAACGAGAGAATGGCCAACACATGACTTAATGAACCTTCTTCGTGAGGTAAAGAAAAGACGATGCTTGACTTATTGGTCTCCATCAGCGGACGCAGCAAATCAGCTTTGTTGGGGTTCGACACGACAAGGAAACGGGTGAAGTTGTGCTTGTTGTCCTCAATATGGTCCTCCAACACCTTCAGACCATAGAGTCGTGCAGCCTCCGCATGACAGATGGCTGCCCATCCCTTGTGTTGTCCCTCGGCAATCATCTTTGCAGAACCAGCGGTATCCTCTGCTTCGACGTTCTTCAGCTGTGGGTGCTGAGCCAAAAACTGACGACACTGCATAAGAGCCACAGGATGGGAATGAACCTCAGTAATGGTGTCCCAGTCATCTTCAGGCAAACAACAAATACAATGCGTAATATGCAACTTATGCTCGCCAACGATTGTAGCGCCTGAATCGCGCAACAGCTCGTAGTTATGCAGCAAAGAGCCCGCAATGGTATTCTCGATAGCCAGCATACCAATAGCTGTAGGGTCTTGCTTCATGTTCTGAAAGACCTGTTCGAACGTAGAGCAGCAAATCAGTTGTATCTGCTCACCTTCGAAATATAGATGTGCCGCTATATCGTGGAACGACCCCTCAATTCCTTGTATTGCTATTCTTTTCATATTCTCGTTTCAACTAAAAACTCCGCTTTCACTGGTTTGTGAAGCGGAGCCTTATTATTTCCATTTTCATGTTTCATCTTACATACGACTAACCGCTTCACAATTGCTTGCAAAGTAAAAATAATAGCCGTAAAAATACTGATTCAACATGTTCATTGTTCTCTGTTTTTTATTTTTCGCTTGCAAAAGTATAACATTTCCACGAAACAGCCAAACATTTTGATAGAAAAATTGTGTTTTGCCTTACTTTTTTCTACTTTCACCTTTATAAAGCATCAAATTTGCTGGTGCACG
>JAFZYE010000059.1 GCA_017616445.1 Bacteroidaceae bacterium | reverse complement strand
CAGCCTTACAAGCTGCCTCGTCACGATTGGCACGAACCTTTGCAAGCGACTCTTCCTGCTGCTTACGAACGGCTGTGTTGTCGATTTCGAGGATGTCGATTGGGTCTTCGTGGTCAAGACGATACTTGTTGATACCCACGATGGTCTGTGTACCTGAGTCGATACGTGCCTGGGTGCGTGCTGCAGCCTCTTCGATACGCATCTTTGGCAGACCGGTCTCGATGGCCTTAGCCATACCGCCGAGCTTCTCGATTTCCTGGATGTGTGCCCATGCCTTCTCCACGAGTTCGTTGGTCAGGGTTTCTACGTAGTAGCTGCCTGCCCAAGGGTCGATCTGCTTGCAGACCATAGTCTCGTTCTGGATATAGATCTGGGTGTTACGTGCAATACGTGCCGAGAAGTCGGTTGGCAGGGCGATTGCCTCGTCGAGTGCGTTGGTGTGGAGTGACTGGGTGTGTCCCAATACAGCTGCCATTGCCTCGATACAGGTACGACCTACGTTGTTGAATGGGTCTTGCTCAGTGAGCGACCATCCTGATGTCTGTGAGTGGGTACGCAGCGCCATTGACTTTGGATTCTTGGCTCCAAAGCTCTTCACGATCTTGGCCCACAACAGACGACCTGCACGCATCTTGGCGATTTCCATGAAGTGGTTCATACCGATTGCCCAGAAGAAGGAAAGACGTGGTGCGAAGGCATCGATGTCGATTCCTGCGTTCACACCTGCACGGAGGTAATCCATACCGTCGGCGAGGGTGTAAGCCAACTCGATATCGGCTGTTGCACCTGCTTCCTGCATGTGGTAACCTGAGATAGAGATGCTGTTGAACTTAGGCATCTTCTGTGAAGTGTACTCGAAGATATCTGCGATGATCTTCATAGAGAATGCTGGTGGGTAGATGTAAGTGTTACGCACCATGAATTCCTTCAGAATATCGTTCTGGATGGTACCAGCCATCTCTTCGAGTTGTGCTCCTTGCTCCAAACCTGCGTTGATGTAGAAGGCGAGGATAGGAAGTACGGCACCGTTCATGGTCATTGATACGGACATCTTAGCGAGTGGAATACCCTCGAAGAGTCGTTTCATGTTTTCCAGGTTACAGATGCTCACACCTGCCTTACCTACGTCACCAACTACACGCTCGTTATCTGGGTCGTAGCCACGGTGGGTTGGGAGGTCGAATGCCACTGAAAGACCTTTCTGTCCTGATGCCAGGTTACGGCGATAGAAGGCGTTACTCTCTTCTGCTGTAGAGAAACCTGCGTACTGACGGATGGTCCATGGGCGGAACGGATACATCATTGAATATGGACCGCGGAGGAAAGGTGGGATACCTGCTGCAAAGTCAAGGTGCTCCATACCTTCCAGGTCTTCCTTGGTATAAACTGGCTGAATATCTATCTGTTCAGGAGTTCTCCAGTTGGCAGTAATCTCATTGTCTTTCTGCCATTGCTGACCGTTCTTTGCCTGAATGCCAGCATAAATATCGATGTTGTTAAATGTCTGTCTCATAAACTTCCTGCAATTTAGATATTCAACATTTGATTAAACTGTTTCAATGTCTCAAGCTGGTTGCTGCGAACATGGATAAAGTTCTCGATGCCTGCAGCCTTCAGGTCTTCCATACAAGCAGGAGCACCTGCTACGATGTAGAGGGCACGACCGTTGAGTGCCTTGAATGCTGGGATAGCATATTCTGCATACTCGTCGTCGCTTGAGCAGAGCACTACGATGTCGGCATTTGCCTTCATAGCTGCTTCAACACCTTCTTCTACAGTTGGGAAGCCCAGATTGTCGATCACCTTGTAGCCTGCAGCTGCGAGGAAGTTACATGAGAACTGAGCACGAGCCTGACGCATAGCCAGGTTACCGATAGTGAGCATGAAGGCGATAGGTTGCTTCTTTGCACCCTCTGTTGCCAGACGAAGAGCTTCGAACTCGCTTGCCAGACGGCTGCCTTCCAACTTGTGGATTTCAGTAGGTTCGTCTGAGCAGCAATGACAGCATCCGCTGACTGGCTTCTTGCCTTCGCTTGTCTCTGTGAAGTTAGGGAACTGGTTGGTTCCGAGGATGAACTCCTTGCGCTTAGCTGCGTTACCATGACGAGCAACGTTGGTAGCGTTGATGGTGTCTTGTACCTTGCTTGCGAGTGCCTGAGCCAGGAATCCACCGTCGTTCTCTACGTCGAGGAACAACTTCCAAGCCTGCTCAGCGATAGCTACTGTGAGATGCTCAATGTAGTATGAGCCTCCAGCTACGTCGACAATTTTGTCGAAGTGAGCCTCTTCCTTCAGCAGCAGCTGCTGGTTGCGAGCCATACGCTCAGAGAAGTCGTTAGGAGTCTCGTATGGTTTGTCGAATGGAGTGACAACGATAGAATCTACGTTTGCAAGGGCAGCTGACATTGCTTCAGTCTGGCTGCGGAGCAGGTTCACGTAGCTGTCGAACATTGTCATGTTGTAAGTCGTGGTGGTAGCACACACGTTCATCTTACATGCACAACGGCATTCGCCTTCTGGAGTGTGGTTCGGACATTTGTCGGCATGCTGACACATAGGCTTGTACTGACTGACGATCTGAGCCCACAGCAGACGAGCTGCACGGAACTTGGCAATCTCCATGAAGTAGTTGCCGCTGATGCCCATGTTGAACTTGATCTTCTTTGCAACGACGTCAGCAGGTACACCTGCGTCTACCATCTGCTGCATGTATTCGTTACCCCAAGCCAGTGCGTAACCCAACTCCTGATAGATGTAAGCACCTGCGTTGCAGAGGTCAACAGAGTCGACACAGATGCAGCGGAACTTAGGAAGTTCTGCAAGTACCTCGATGAGTTCCTTACCCATCGCAATCTTACCAGCTGCAGGCTTACCTGCCTTCACGATCTTCTCGATAGGGTCGAAGTTGATGCTTCCTACACACTTTGTGAGGTCTACGTTCTTTGACTTGAACCAGTCGACGAGAATCTGAGCCAGCTCTACGCATTTGCCCTGACAAGTGCGGAAGTTCAGTTCCACATACTGAGGCTCAATACCTTCGAGCAGTCCTTCAACAGTTTCCTTGCTGACCATGTCGCCAGGGAAGTGGAAGCCCAGCGAGTCGATACCCTTCATCAGGATGTCGAGCGCCTTGGCGTTTGCCTCCTTCACATCAGTCACCTCGATGTTCTGACGAACAAACCACAGGTTGTTGTCCTTCTTGTTACCACGAACAAATGGAAATTCTCCAGGGAGCGAGTCAACAGTCTTCAGACCCTCCAGGTCCTCCTTGCGGTAGAACGGCTGGACGTTGAATCCTTCGTTGGTTCTCCAAACCATTTTCTTGTCGAAGTCCGCACCCTTCAAGTCAACAATGATCTTGTCTATCCATTCTTGACGCGTAGGGGCTTGAAACTCCGAGAAGAGTTTTTCTTTTTTTGCCATAATTTGAAATAAAAATTGTATAAGAGTTTTTAATTAGTTTGTGACTGTAGTCATCGTGATTTGACGTCCCTCGCGGGTGCGTACGCAATCACCATGCAAAGGTAGTAAAAATTCCCAACTCCCAACTCATTATTTATAATTATTGTCCCAATCCCATCAACTAATTATTCACAAATTATGCAAATTGATAACTGCACTTGTCAATTGGACAATTGATGATTGATAATTGACACAATTGATAATTGACAGTTGATTGTTAACAATAGGCATTTTAAACAAAAACATTTCAAAACAGCTTTTTTAGATGTTGGGACTTACGTCCTTGATGTCGAGCTGATATGCTTTCTTTTGTGAACGAGTTCCCAAAGAAATCCTCTCATCTCACCATCCATCCTACGGATGTCAACATCTTTAAAAGTAAAAAACAGTGCAAACCGAGTGCAGAGACAAACTTGTTTGATCTATGCTGAGGTGCCGCCTGTTTTGCAGGAACTGAAAAAACAATAAAAACAATTGTTAATGTTAACATGCTGCATGGTGTTTTTTAGCGTAAGCGGTGTTTTTCTTTTGGTCTGGTTGTTATCCCATCGGGATTGATGGTGCGGATGTGAAGCTGAGACTGTGAGCTTGTTCGCATGACCGGATTCACAGACGTGGCATCAAAGACGACAGTCTTAACCAGAGCAAAAGGGTTTTTCAATGTTTTTGTTAAAAATTGACACAGGAATATGCAGGTGAGTCTAAAAAATATCAGAAAATATTTGGAGGATAACAATATTTTTCGTAACTTTGCACCAACGAAAAGCACAGGAGTTTCACTTCTCTTTTCCACGTGAAATTCTGAAAGGACAAGGAAAATCAACGCTATACCAACTCTATGTCAACTCTATGTCAACTCTATATCAACGCTATGTCAACCCTATGATTCCTCATGGTTAACTCTATGTTAACTCAAGGACATCTCCAATTCCTATAATTAGAGCAAGAATAGAGAAGAATATGAGGGAAGCCTGAGAGGAACATGAGGAAAGATAGAGAAATGCAAGGGAATACATTTCACAGAATTATTGCAACGTTTGTGCCTTTTCGGAGATATGGCCTTTCTCTATGAGCGATACGGCCTTTCTCTACTGGCGATAAGCCTTGTTGCTGTTAGAGATTCATCTCAACTCCTAACTTCTAACTCCTAACTCCTAACTGTGTTTCAACTATCAACTTTATCAACTGACTATCAACTTTCAGCCATAAACTTTAAACTTTCTCTTCAAATTATTTAGCTTTAGCTGAATTTTGACGCGACTCAGCAAAGAAAATGAACTTTTCTCTGCATTCGCTGCTCCAAAATTTGGAAGTTATTAATTATTGTTGTATATTTGCAGCGAAAGAAAATCAAAATACAATTAGAATGGCAACATACGCAATTACATTGAATGAAAGTACCCGTAGTGGCAAGGCTTTGATGAGCTATTTGCAGGAACTGGGTGTCCTTGTACAGAAGCTAACCCCTTCAAAACAAAACAGCTATTTGCGCTCTCAAGCAGACAAACGTGCTGGACGCATAGAGAAATTTGATTCAGCAGAAGAGATGTTTCAATCTTTAGGGATTTAAGCGATATGTACACAGTTCAAATGACCCGTACCTTCCGTAAAGACACAGAACGGTGTCGCAAGCGAGGGTTAAATATGGAGCTCCTCAAGACAGCAATCAAACTGCTTGAGCGGGATGGACAGCTGCCACCATCTTATCATCCGCATAAATTAACAGGAGACTATGTTGGTTGTTGGGAGTGTCACCTAAAGCCTGATTGGCTGTTAATATGGGAACAGAATGACACAGAATTGATACTTTTGTTTACAGGAACAGGCACTCATTCCGACTTGTTTGGATAACTTTGATTCTGTGAGCCCAGCCCACAACTGACTAAATTATTATACATTATACATTATACATTGTTAAACTGACCGCCTATGGGCTAAGATAGATACGATGCTATAGCATCAAGGACATATAGGATGAACATCCGCTTTTGTTTCTTGTTGTTCGAAATCGCCAATTTCAAAAAACATCTATCAAGAACTGAAGTAGGAGTTCACGCCGGTTGGCGTGGGCATTTACTCGTTTAAGATAGAAGGTTTTCCCCAATACCTCGGAGGCGTAGACGAAGTAATTTGTCCACGTTTTTTTGTATATACAATTGAAATAAGCAGTAAAAAACATATTGACATGAAACGAGTATTTTTCTTTATTACATTCATGGTTTCTACCCTTGCTTCTTGGGCATATGACATTGCAGTAACTAATGCTGATGGTGTGACTATTTACTATAATTACATCAATAATGGAACCGAATTAGAGGTTACCAAAGGTGACGGATATAGTGGTTCTGTAGTTATACCAAAGGTAGTAACCTTTAATAATAGGACTCTCTATGTCACAAGAATAGGAGTGTATGCGTTTTGGAATTGTGGAGGTCTGACTTCCATAACCATCCCAAATAGCGTCACCAGCATAGGAGTACAAGCTTTCCAGCACTGTTTGGGATTGACCTCCATCACCATCCCGAATAGCGTGACGAGTATAGGAAAAGATGCATTCGCAGAATGTTCAGGCCTGACCACCATAACAATACCGAATAGTGTTACAAGCATTGGTAATGGTGCATTCGAGAACTGCTCTGGCTTGACAACTGTGCTTTCTCGGATAGAACAACCATTTGCATTTGGAGGGAGCCACACCTTTAAGGGCATTTCTGATGAATGTGTTCTTGTCGTTCCAGCAGGCAAAAAAGATGCATACATTGCAGCTGGATGGACAGACGAAGTATTCAAGGGTGGAATAAAAGATGTAGATGAAACGAATTTCATTGAATTTGCAGATGTAAATGTAAAAGCAATTTGTGTTGCTAATT
>JAFZYE010000058.1 GCA_017616445.1 Bacteroidaceae bacterium | reverse complement strand
TGCACTCGGCCAATAACCGATGAATTGGCTCTTTTCTTCTTCACTAACAGGTAAAAACGTCGTTTGCCCAGAGCGCTTCATCAGCTTGGGAACATCCTTCCGATAAGCCTCTATGACACGTTGAAGATACTCAGCCCACTCCTTCGGATATGGATCACAGTTCCAACCAACAGAGGTTATCAGTGCCTCCACCTCAAAGAAGTCAGCATAGGCCATCAGACGCACCATCGACTCCATATCATCAGGCTCTACGTCAGCTGGTGCAATGTCCGTACATACAACAAGTCGTGGTTTCAACGTCTGCTCAGCTGCCCAGCCCATCAGAGGCAGTGCCAACAGCAGCAACAATGTCAATTTCTTCATAGATTGATGGATTTGAATTAGTAGCCCAGGTCTTCGCCTACAAGAATGACTGTATGTCTTCCTCGAGGCGAGTTGCGCAGGAAGTGAACATAGTTACAGATGCTCTCTGGAGAGTTACAGTTGTGGCAGACACCATCAACCTGACAAGGTGTCTTGATTTCAAAACGAGCGGCATTGGTAGGTGAGGCTGTAGAACGAGCTCTTTGCAAAGCAGCCTCTACCGTCTGCGCCACCTTATTCACACCTATTATAAATATAACCTTCTTAGGTCCCCAGGTAATCGCAGCCACACGATTGCCGTTTCCATCGATATTCACGATAACTCCGTCCTCACTGATGGCATTGGCACTTGAAAGGTAGACATCTGCGGTAAAAGCATGCTCATAGATCTTGACCACTTCCTCACGATCAGAGACCTCGTCGCGATCGAGCACTTCGAGTGTCCCACGTTCCTTTAATGCCTGAGGGATACCCATATCACGGATAGTCATTGAACCACCCCAGGTCACACTGCTCCCATCAGCAATGAGTTCCGATACCTTCTTTACTGCTTCTGCTGCCGTAGGGCAATAGAAAGCCTCCATGTTGCGTCGCTGGAGATTCTTGATCATCCGATCAGCCAATCGCTCGTTTCTAAGTTCTTTTGGTGTCATACTACATTTTTGTGATTAATGGTGCAAATATACAAAAATATTCGTATCTTTGCAACCAGAATATCAAAAAAAGAAAAAAGTTTTAGAAACAATGGTTCTGAAGTATGATGTCATCGTCATCGGAGGTGGTCATGCAGGTTGTGAAGCGGCCTGTGCTTCTGCCAATATGGGTGCCAAGACCTGTCTGGTGACTATGGACATGAACAAGATTGCGCAGATGTCGTGCAACCCAGCTATTGGTGGTATTGCCAAAGGCCAGATCGTTCGTGAGATTGATGCGTTAGGAGGTCAGATGGGTCTGGTGACAGATGCGACCTCTATACAATTCCGTATGCTCAATGTTGGTAAGGGCCCTGCTATGTGGAGTCCAAGAGCGCAATGCGATCGAGGAAAATTCATTTGGGAGTGGCGCAAACATCTCGATGAAACGGAGAATTTGGATATCTGGCAGGACCAAGCTGATGAGCTCTTGGTAGAGAATCAGACGGCATCTGATACTAGCGATTCTGTCGTTAGCGCCATTGGTGTTCACACCATATGGGGAGCAGAACTCTATGCCAAGTGTATAATCATCACGGCTGGTACCTTCCTAAACGGATTGATGCACATTGGTCGCAAGATGGTGCCTGGTGGTCGCATTGCCGAACCCGCAGTGCCCCATTTCACCGAAAGCATCGTTCGTCATGGAGTCACCTCAGCCCGCATGAAGACAGGTACCCCTGTAAGAATTGATAAACGTTCTGTTCATTTCGATGAAATGGAGATTCAGCCAGGAGAAAACAGATCTTATCAGTTCAGCTACATGAACCAAGCGGGCACTCTGAAGCAGTTGCCTTGTTGGACGGTGAATACCAACGCAGCTGTTCATGAAGTGCTTCGTAGTGGTTTAGCAGACTCACCACTCTACAATGGACAGATACAATCGATTGGTCCTCGTTACTGTCCTTCGATTGAAACCAAACTGGTCACCTTCCCTGATCGAGACAAACATCCTCTCTTCTTAGAGCCTGAGGGTGAAGACACGAACGAAATGTACTTGAATGGCTTTTCATCTTCACTCCCCATGAATGTTCAGATAGAGGCACTGAAGAAAATGCCTGCCTTCAGAGACATGAAGGTCTATCGTCCTGGCTATGCCATCGAATACGATTTCTTCGATCCTACCCAGCTCTATCATTCGTTGGAATCGAAGATTATTGCCAATCTCTTCATGGCAGGGCAAGTAAATGGTACAACGGGTTATGAAGAAGCTGGAGGTCAGGGAACCATTGCTGGTATCAATGCTGCCATCAAGGCTGGAGCTGTTGCCAGCGAAACGAAAACAGCAGAACCATTCATCCTCCATCGTGATGAAGCCTATATAGGTGTGTTAATAGATGACCTGGTTACAAAGGGCGTCGACGAACCTTATCGTATGTTTACCTCTCGTGCCGAATATCGCATCCTACTCAGACAAGATGATGCAGATGCCCGTTTGACGGAGAAGGCATATGAACTGGGATTAGCCAAAAGAGACCGTTTTGATTGGTGGTTGGAGAAGAAACAGCATATCGAAGAAATCGAAACTTTCTGCCAGAACTTTGCGATTAAACCGCGACTGATTAATTCTGCGCTGGAAGCACTTGGTACTACCCCACTCCAATTTGGTTGTAAGCTTATCGATCTGGTAAACCGTCCCCAACTGAATCTGACGAATCTCTCTGAAATCATTCCTCAATTAAAAGAGGTACTAAATCGTCCAAATAATCGAAAGGAGGAAATTGCAGAGGCTGCAGAGATCCGGATGAAATATAAAGGATACATCGAACGCGAACGCGTGATTGCTGATAAAATGCATCGACTGGAAAATATCAAGATTCGTGGCCATTTCAACTACGAAGAGTTGCAAGGCCTATCTACCGAGTGCAGACAGAAGCTGATGAAGATCCAGCCCGAGACTTTGGCCCAGGCCAGTCGTATCCCTGGCGTGTCTCCCAGCGACATTAATGTCCTGCTGGTACTCATGGGCCGGTAACGTTCCACGTGAAACAAATAGAAAACAACAACATTATAACTCACTGATTATGAACAACAAAACATTAATTGACAATCTGCGTAGCATACCGGATTTTCCAAAGAAGGGCATTAACTTCAGAGACGTAACGACACTTTACAAGAATGCAGAATGCGTTCAGATTATGCTCGACGAACTCGAAGAGCTTTACAAAGACAAGGGACTCACTAAGATCGTTGGAATCGAGAGTCGTGGATTCATCATGGCATCTGCATTGGCAGGACGTCTGGGTTGTGGTATCGTCATGGCTCGTAAACCTGGTAAGCTACCTGCTACTGTTATCAAGGAATCATTCTCAAAAGAATATGGTGTCGATACCATCGAGATGCATATCGACTCCATCGATGAAAACGATATTGTTCTCATCCACGATGACCTACTTGCAACAGGAGGTACAGCAATGGCTGCTTACAAACTTGTGCAGCACTTCCATCCTAAGAAAACTTACATGAACTTTATCATTGAAATCAAAGACGAAGGCTTACACGGACGCGACCTCTTTGAAGGTATCGACCTAACGACACTCGTTTCGATTTAAGGACGTTCCACGTGAAACATTCAAGATGACAAAGGAAGAAAACGAAAAGCGTTTAGCGTATCTGAAAGGTATCGTCAGTAGATTGCCTGAGAAACCTGGCAGCTATCAATATTACGACGAGAATCATACCATTATATATGTAGGTAAGGCGAAGAATCTCAAATCGAGAGTCTCGTCTTACTTTCATTCTGAAGTGGACCGTTTTAAGACGAAAGTTCTCGTTAGTAAGATCTACGATATCAGCTACACGGTTGTTAACACAGAAGAAGATGCATTGCTGCTGGAAAATGCCCTCATCAAGAAATACAATCCACGATATAACGTACTCTTGAAAGATGGTAAAACATACCCTAGCATTTGCATTACCAACGATTACTTCCCACGCATCTTTAAGACCAGAAACATCAATAAGAAATGGGGCTCATACTATGGTCCTTATGCCCATGTAGGGGCCATGTATGATGTCCTGAATCTTATCAAGGAACTGTATAAACCTAGAACTTGCAGGCAACCGATTACAAAGGAAGGCGTTGAAACTGGAAAATACAAGGTCTGTCTCGACTATCATATCAAAAAATGCATGGGTCCTTGCGTAGGAAAACAGTCCTACGAAGACTATCAGAAAAACATTCAACAGGCTCGTGAGATTCTCAAAGGCAACACGCGTGAGGTGCTGAAAGATCTGAGAGAAGAAATGATGCAACTTTCAGAAGAGCTTAGGTTCGAGGAAGCAGAAGAAGTGAAAAGGAAATACATCGCACTCGACACCTTTGTCAGCAAGAGCGAAGTAGTTAGCCACTCGATCAATAATGTCGATGTATTCTCGATTACTTCAGACGAAAAGATGGCCTTTATCAACTACGTTCACGTATCAAACGGAAGTGTCAACCAAAGCTTTACGATCGAATATAAAAAGAAGCTGAATGAGACAGACGAAGAACTGCTCCAGTTGGGTATCATCGAACTCAGGGAGCGCTTCAAAAGCGATGCCAAGGAAATCGTCGTTCCTCAAGAAGTAGATGTACAGCT
>JAFZYE010000057.1 GCA_017616445.1 Bacteroidaceae bacterium | reverse complement strand
TCCCCCTAAAGGGGGTTAGGGGGTCCGTTCGTCTTTCGAACGTCAGCTATCAATATTCCGCAGAAGGCAAGAAGGTGCTCGATCATTTCTCGCATGAGTTCCTTCCTGGTTCGTTCACGGCTGTGCTGGGAGAGACGGGAGCGGGGAAGACCACCCTGTTGAGGATTATGCTACGACTTGTTGAGCCACAGGCGGGAGAGGTGGAAGCACCCCCGTTGCGAGCCTTCTCGTATGTGCCACAGGGGAACACTCTGTTCTCAGGCAGCATCCGTGAGAATCTGAGGATAGGAAATCCGGAGGCGACCAGCCAGCAGATGTTTGAGGCCCTGCATGTGGCTCAGGCCGATTTTGTGCGTGATTTGCCACGAGGACTCGACACCATGTGTGGTGAAGGCGGTGGGGGATTGTCCGAAGGACAGGCACAGAGGGTAGCGATAGCGAGAGCCATCCTGCGCCCGTGCAGCATCCTACTGCTCGACGAAGCCACCTCAGCCCTTGATGTCGATACCGAGCGTGCCGTGCTGATGGCCATCCGTGAACACTATGCCGACACCACCATCATCTTTGTCACCCATCGACTCAGTGCTGTCCAGTTTGCTACGGATGAGATTCACATGAAAAGCACGTAATCCATCTTTTTTGACTTTTTTTGATGTCGTGGGCAATAAAAAGGGAGAAGTTACGTTATTATGTAAAATAATAAGCTCAACTTTCGCAAGTTGAAAGGAGTTAGCGAAGTTAACGGCCTACGGCCTAGAAGTTAATGGCCTTCAGCCAAGAAGTTACCGCTGCGCTCCGACGGAACCAACGGATGTACACATCTGCAGACTATCGTCAAGCCAAAGGCGATAACTCCTAGCGAAGCGTTAACTTCGAGCCGCAGGTGATAACTCCTACGCGAAGCGTTAACTCCTTAAGTTGAGCCAATGCGAAACAAGTAAATCGATATTCGTAAAAGTAAATATACATGATAGATTTCATCAAAGGAAAAATAGACGAGCTGACTCCTGCCTCTGCTGTCATCGAATGTGCGGGTGGTGTGGGTTATGCTCTTAATATATCTCTCAACACTTTCTCTGCCATCCAGGGTAAACCTGAGGCAAAACTATATGTCTATGAGGCCATCCGCGAGGATGCATGGGTGCTCTTCGGCTTCGCCACCAAGGCGGAACGTGAGCTGTTCCTGTTGCTCCTCACCGTCTCAGGCGTAGGTGGCAACACGGCCAGGATGATTCTCTCATCGTTCTCTGTGTCTGAGATGGCTGCCATCATCACCGAGAACAACGACCGTCTGCTGGCTACCGTGAAGGGGTTGGGCAAGAAGACGGCTCAGAAAATCATCCTTGAACTGAAGGACAAGGTGGCTGCCTTGGGTATTGAACCTCAGTCGGTAGGCGGAGATGCTCCGACGGCTTCGCCCATTAACAAGGAGGTGCACGACGAGGCTGTGGAGGCTCTCAAGATGTTGGGATTCCCTCCTGCTCCTACAAGCAAGGTGGTGAAGGCCATCCTGGCAGAAGAGCCTGAGGCTCCGGTAGAGAGGGTGATAAAGTTGGCGCTGAAAGCGCTGTAAAGACCCCCTAACCCCCTTTAGGGGGAATGAGGGTAAAGTTCAAAGTTTAAAGTTCAAAGTTTAAAGTCAGTTGAAAGAGTTTAAAGTTTAGTAGGTTAATAGGTTATAGGTTAGCAGAGTATCGTCTAGCGAAGCGTTAACTCCTAGGCTATAGGCCGATAACTTCTTTAACTTCGAGCGAAGCGATAACTTCTTAAGATGATTTGAATTGAAGACAAAAAATAAAATATCTGCGAGTATAGTTGTGTGGCTCATCGTGTTTGCGGTGGGCTTTGCTGCGTTAAGTCCAGCCCCCTTAGACCCCCTAACCCCCTTTAGGGGGAATGAAGAGGTTCCAGAGGCTCAAGAGGTTCAAGGTTCAAGGTTCAAGGTTCAAGGAGTTCAAGGAGTGCCGGAGGATACGGTGCCGCATGTGAGGGTGAAGAAGACGGATAATCCGACGAATGAGCAGCAGGTGGAGACTTCGCTGGACTTGGTGGATCCTGAGAACTTGAAATATGATGTGGGTGAGTATGACGAGAAGAGTGGTATGTACAAGGTGGGTACGAAGTTGGGTGATAACTTCCTCAGCACACCGACCCTGATGACTCCAGAGGAGTATGCCACATGGAACACGCGTAAGTTGCTGAACGACTATTTCAAGATGCGTAACGACTCGCTCTTCGTGCATAAGGGCAAGGAGAAGTTCGACTTCTCGGACATGCATTTCGACCTTGGTCCTGCTGAGAAGATATTCGGGCCGGGTGGTGTGAGAATCCGTACGAACGGTAGTGCGGGTCTGAAGATGGGTTTCAACTATCGATTCACAGATAATCCTTCGATTTCAGAGCGTAACAGAAAGCAGACGAACTTCGACTTCGACGAGACGGTGGACCTGCATGTAAGTGCCAGCGTGGGTGACAAGATGAACTTCGACCTGGGTTACGGTACCGATGCAACGTTCAATTATGACGCAAAGAAACTGACGTTGACCTACGAGGGTAAGGAGGATGAGATCGTGAAGCATCTGGATGCGGGTAACGTGGATTTCCCCACGAACAACTCGTTGGTTCAGGGTGCTCATTCGTTGTTCGGTATCCGTGCTGACTTACAATTCGGTAAGTTAAATCTGCAGACGGTCATCTCGCAGAAGAAGTCGCAGTCGTCGTCGGTATCCTCTCGTGGTGGCGCACAGATTGATACGTTCATGATTGACGCCAGCAACTACGATGAGAACATACACTTCTTCCTTGCTCAGTTCTTCCGCGACAACTATAACAAGGCCTGCTCGACATTGCCTACCATCACTTCGGGTGTGACAATCAACCGTGTGGAGATTTGGGTGACGAACACATCGGGTATCACGGAAAACACACGCGACATCATCGGTTTCGTGGATTTGGGTGAGCGGACGAAGATCAGCAATCCTATCTGGCAGGGTATCGGTCAGCTGATACCTCAGAACGGGGCAAACAACCTGTATTCGGAAATCGTGACCAACTATCCGCAGGCCCGTTATGTGGATCAGTCGAGCACGGTGCTCGGCGACTTGCTGGTGGGTGGTGTGGATTTCGAGAAGGTGGAGAATGCCCGTCTGTTGTCGTCGTCGGAATATACGCTGAACAAGCATCTGGGGTATGTGTCGCTCCATAGTAAGTTGAACGTGAACAGTGTGCTGGCGATTGCATACGAATATACGTATGGTGGGCAGACCTATCAGGTGGGTGAGTTCTCGTCGGATATCAAGGACAACGACCAGTCGCTGTATGTGAAACTGCTGAAGAATACCAGCAACTCCCCGAAGATGGGTAACTGGGACCTGATGATGAAGAACGTGTATTCGCTGAATGCCCAGTCGATGCAACGTGATAAGTTCAGACTCGATATCAAGTACCTCAGCGACACCACAGGTGTATCGCTCTCATATATCCCAGAAGGAGATTTCAAGCAGACAACCATCCTGAAGATGATGAACCTCGACCGCTTGGACGATAACATGAAGACCAATCCGAACGGACGGTTCGACTTCATCGACGGCTATACCGTCAACACCCAGCATGCGAAAATCATCTTCCCTGTTGTCGAACCGTTTGGCGACTGGCTCAGAGACCAGCTGGCCGACGAGGCCTTGGCTGCCAAGTACTGTTTCGATGAGCTGTACGATTCGACCAAGACGGTTGCCAACCAGATAGCAGAGAAGAACAAGTTCTCTATGCAGGGAGAATACAAGGGTTCGTCGCAGAACGTGATTTCGTTGGGTAATACAGATATTCCAAAAGGTTCGGTCGTAGTGACTGCAGGAGGTGTGACCCTGACTGAGAACACGGACTATACGGTGGATTACGACCGTGGTGAGGTGACCATCATCAACCAGAGCATCATCGATGCAGGTACGAACGTGAACGTGAGTCTGGAGAGTCAGACCGATTATCAGCTGATGCGAAAGACGATGCTGGGTGTGAACTGGAACTACGACTTCTCGAAAGACCTGCAGTTCGGTGGTACGTGGATGAAACTCTCTGAACAACCTGTGACGAATAAGGTGTCGATGGGAACGGAACCGCTGAACAACATGGTGTGGGGTTTGAACCTCAATTGGAAGAAGAACTCTCAATGGTTGACGAACCTCATCGACAAGCTGCCGTTTATCGAGGTCAGTCAGCCGTCGAGCATCAATTTCAGTGGAGAGTTCGCACAACTCATCGCAGGAAAAGTGAAGGGTGTGCAGGCCAACGCATCCTACCTCGACGACTTCGAGAATACCAAGCAGAACTATAACTACACAACACCAACAGCATGGACGCTGAGTTCTACTCCTTCGACCTTGGATTACGGAACGCTGGGCAACGATGTGAAGAACGGATACAACCGTGCACGACTGGCTTGGTACTATATCGACCCATTGTTCACTCGCCGCAGTTCTTCGCTGACTCCAGGACATATCAAGGGCGATTTGGATCAGCTGTCAAACCATTATGTTCGTGAGGTGTATGTGCGTGAGGTCTATCCGAACAAAGATGTGAACCAAGGGGAAGCAAACACCCTGTCGATTCTCAACCTGGCTTATTATCCAAACGAACGAGGTCCGTATAACCTCGATACAGATGTCGATGCAAACGGTCATCTGAACAACCCAAGGAAGCGTTGGGGTGGTATGACCCGTAAGATTGATGTCAGCAATTTCGAGTCAACCAACATCCAGTATGTGGAGTTCTGGATGCTCGACCCATTCATCTATACCCGCGACAAGGCAGACGGCAAGCGTTACGGAGGCGACTTCTACCTGAACCTGGGAGAGGTGAGCGAAGATGTGCTGAAAGACGGAAAGAAATTCTATGAGAGCGGTATGTCGGTCAGTGGTGCTTCATCGTATCTGGAGACCGTATGGGGTAGGGTGCCCAACGAGAAGAGTGTGGTCTATTCGTTCAGTAACGAAAGCGGAGCACGTCAGAAGCAGGATGTGGGAATGAACGGACTCTCGTCGGAGGAGGAACGTACCTACGGTGCATACGCCGATTACCTGAATGCCTTGAAGGGTAAGGTGCGTCAGGAAGTGTACGATTCCATCTATAATGACCCAGCAGGCGACGACTACCATTACTTCCGCGGTTCGGACTTCGACAGCCGGAAGACCTCGATTCTGGACCGATATAAACTCATCAACAGTCCTGAAGGCAACTCTCCTAACACGAGTGAAAGCTCAGAGTCGTATAGCACGGCGTATAAGACCACCCCAGATGTGGAGGACTCAAACCAGGACTATACGATGAACGAATATGAGAACTACTACCAGTATAAGGTCAGCATCCGACCTGAAGACCTGGTAGTGGGCCGTAACTATATCATCGACGAGCGCAGAACCAATGTGAAGCTGAGAAACGGCAAGACGGAAGAGGCTACATGGTATCAGTTCCGTATTCCACTTGAAGACTACGAGCGTAAGGTGGGAAGTATCGGCGATATGAGCAGTATCCGCTTCATGCGAGTATATCTGACCGATTTCGAGGAGCCGATTGTGTTGCGTTTTGCTTCGTTCGACTTGGTGAAGGGCGAATGGCGCAACTATTCAAAGCCGCTGTTCACGGGTTCGAAACCAAGCGTGAGCGGTTCGCTGCTTACCTCAGCGGTCAATATCGAGGAAAACAACGACAAGACTCCTGTGAACTATGTGCTGCCTCCTGGAGTGACACGTGTGGTTGACCCCAGCGAGCCACAGCTGTCGCAAGCGAACGAGCAGGCATTGGCGATTACCGTAGAGAACCTGTCGCCAGGTGATGCACGTGCGGTCTATAAGAATATCTCCAAAGACCTGCGTAAGTACAAGCACATGCAGATGTTCGTCCATGCGAACGCTATGCAGGGCGACAATCAGCTACAGGATAACCAGATGAGTATGTTCATCCGTCTGGGAAGCGACTACAAGAACAACTACTACGAATATGAAATTCCGCTTGTCCTGACACCTGAAGGTCACTACGATACCTACACCACGAAGGGATGTGAGGCCGTTTGGCCTGTCGAGAACATGCTTGATATCGACTTCGACCTCCTGACATCGGTCAAGCATTCACGCAACAAGGCGAAAGCCAACGGAGAAGCCTCCTTTACCCAGCTGTATTACGAATACGACCCAAGTAACCCGAACAACAAAATCAGCGTGATGGGTAATCCTTCGTTGGGTGAGGTGAAGACCATGATGATTGGTGTGAGAAACAACGGACGCAGCACAGGATCGGTTGAAGTATGGGTGAATGAATTACGTCTGCAAGACTATAACAACGATGGTGGTGTGGCTGCTCAGGGTAACCTGAGTGTCCAGCTCGCCGACTTGGGAAGCATCAACGTAGCAGGTCATCTGGAGACCGCCGGCTATGGTGGACTGGAAGAAGGTGTGTCGAGCCGTCGTGACGATAACCTCTACGAATGGAATCTCACCACCAACTTCGACCTGGGTCGTATGTTCCCAGAGAAGTGGAAGATGAATCTGCCTGTCTATTATTCATATTCTTATCAGAAGATATCACCCAAGTACAATCCGTTCGATACCGATATGCTGCTGAAAGACGCACTCGACGAGTGTGAGACAAAAGCCGCACGTGACTCGCTGAGCAACCTCACAGAATCGATTGTCAAGAACAAGAACTTCTCGCTGAGCAACTGGAAGTCGAGATACGCCAGCCGTGTTCCGATGCCGTTCGACCCCTCAAACTTTACCTTCAGCTACTCGTATAGCCAGCGATACAAGACCGGACAGACCATCGTGTATGAGAACGATGAGAACTGGAAGTTCAACATGAATTATGCTTACTCGCCTAAGTATAAGACCTGGGAGCCGTTCAAGAACCTGAAAGGCAAGTCGAAGTGGTTGGACATCATCAAGGCACAGAACCTGAACTATCTGCCACAGAGTGTCTCGTTCAATACCGATATCACCCGTAACTATTACGAGCTTCAGGAGCGCGATATAGATTATGGTGTACAGTTGCCTGTCACCTTCTCGGAGCAGTTCCTCTGGAACCGTCAGCTCTCCCTGCGTTGGGATATCTTCAAGTCGCTCTCGTTGCAATATACCTCTGCTACACATGCCGAGATTGAAGAGCCATATACCGTCATCAATAAGGATTTGTATCCAGACGCATACGAGGCTTGGAAAGACTCCGTGAAGACCAGTCTCGCACACTTCGGTCGTCCGCTGACCTATTCATCTTCGTTCAACGGTTCGTATAAGGTGCCACTCGACAAGATTCCTCTCTTCGACTGGATGTCAGTCGATGGAAGCTATGCCAGCACATACGGTTGGAACCGTGGAACAGAACTCGAGGACGGATCATCACTTGGACATACGGCCAACATGCAGCGTACCATCAATATCAATGCGAGGGTGAACATGGAGACGTTGTACAAGAAATGGAAGTTCCTTGACGAGGCCAACAAGCGTTTCTCAGGAAATGCCAAGAAGACAACGACTAAGACCACAACACCTAAGAAGACCACAACTGCTGCGGATGCTAAGAATGCAGCAGCAGACAAGAACGCATCAGCAGACAAGAAAACGGCTCAGGACGACAAGTCAAAGCCAACCAAGAAGAACTTCTCGAAGGAAGTGACGCTGAACGACACGACGTACACAGATGTCGCACACGGCCAGAAGTCGAAACGACTGATTGTGAAGGCGACCACCAAGGAGGGTAAGACCTATAACCTGAAATACAAGAAGGTGGACGAAAACACCATCCGTGTGAAGAATCGTGACACCATCCCTGTGAAGATTACGGTAACTGCCAAAGATCCGTTGGATGATAAGGGTTGGTACAAGACCATGCAGACCGTAGCACGTGGTCTGATGATGCTGCGCAACTTCAACGTGACCTATCGTAACACCTATGCGATGACCCTTCCTGGACTGCGTAACGAAATCGGAGATGCATTCGGACAGAAGACGGTGAATGGTGTGCTGTCGCCAGGTCTGGACTTTGCGTTTGGTGCGGTAGGAGACGACTTCGTGGAGAAGGCTGTCCGGAACGGATGGTTGATGGATAACGATTCGAATATCACGACCCCAGTATCGACCAACGCGACAGAGGACTTGCAAGTCCGTGCTACACTCGAACCGATACGCGACCTGAAGATTGACTTGACTGCCTCCCGTAATGCGAACAAGTCGAAGAGTGTGCAATTCATGTATGCAGGTATGCCAACCACCCAGAGCGGTAGTTTCAACATGACCATCATCTCAGCTTCGACTGCGTTTGCAAGTAGTGGAAACATCAACAACAACTACAACTCAGAGCCGTTTAATGAGTTCCTGAAGAACCTCGATATCGTGCGTGCACGTTTGGAGCAGAAGTATCAGGGAACAACTTATCCTGTGGGAACAGGTGCGATGTACGAAGGAAAGGCCTACAACCCAGAGAACGGAAGTGTGGACAAGTATTCGGCTGACGTCATGATACCTGCCTTCCTGGCTGCATATACCGGTAAGAAAGCATCGAATTGCAGCTTGGACATCTTCCCGTCTCTCCTGAAGATATTGCCTAACTGGTCGTTCTCCTATTCAGGACTCTCCAAACTCAGTTGGTTTGCAAAGCACTTCAAGAGCTTCAACATCAACCACGCCTATAGGAGTGTCTATTCGGTGGGTGCGTATAACTCATTCACGAACTACATGGGTATCATGAACGATATGGGATTCATCCTCGATGTCACTTCGGGCAACCCAATCCCAAGCAGCATGTACAACATCAGTACGGTATCTATCAACGAGTCGTTCTCGCCGCTGATTGGTGTGGATATGACGTTCAACAATGGTATGACGGCTAAGCTGGAGTACAAGAAGAACCGTATGCTGAACCTCAGTCTCACCTCTGTAGCCTTGACGGAGAACTATTCGAACGATATCGTGGTGGGCATGAGCTATAAGGTGAAAGACCTGAACCTCTTTGGTGCAAAACGTATCCAGTCGGGTGAACCGAAGTCGAAAAAGAAGAACTCGAAGAAAGAAGCAGACGACAAGTCGAAGACCACCACGACGAATACACGTGTGGGAGGTGTGAGCCACGACTTGAACCTGACGTTCAACTTCTCATATCGTATGCAGAATGCGTTGAACCGCAATATCCAGACACAGGTAGCTACGGCTACGAACGGAAGTACGGCTTATAAGGTTTCGTTGACTGCCGACTACACCTTCAGCCGACTGCTGACCCTCAGCGGATTCCTCGATTGGCAGAAGAATGTGCCGCTTGTGTCTGCGTCTTCATATCCTACCACGACTGCCGATTTCGGTATCAGTTGTAAGTTTATGCTGACACGATGAAAGTTAGGAGTTAGGAGTTAGGAGTTAGAAGTTAGGAGTTAGAAGTTAGAAGTTAGGAGTTAGGAGTTAGAAGTTAGGAGTTAGAAGTTAGAAGTTAGGAGTTAGAAATTAAGAGTTAAGAATAAAGAAAGATAAAGTCTTCCCCCTTTTGGGGGGATAAGAAGGGGGCTTATGATCAAGTCTGACATCATACTCGCAATCATCCGTTCAAAAGATTGGAACGAACTTACGCGTTTGTTCCAATCGGCATCGAATGCGGAATTCCGTAAGATGGAGACGATGGTACGCGAGCGAGTGATGCCTCAGTTGACGAACGAGGAGTTCTGGGTGGCCTATCTGCACCTCTTGCAGTATCGTCGTCAGGCTTTCCTGCCTTGTATCCTTGCGATAGTAGGTTTGGCTAAAGCAGGTACGCTCGATACGAGTTGTAAGGAGGCTCAGGAAGTGTCTCGATGGCTTCACGACAACTCACCGGAATCTGTTGTGAAGATTGTCCGGATGGCTGTCCCATTGCTGACGACAGCAGGTCAGATTGAGGGTTTCTTGCGTCTGTTTGAGTTTCACGATGAGCGTGAGTGTGTGGCGGTGTTGGTGAAGGAATCCACCCCGTATGCGTACTACGCCCTGTTCAATGTGTTGCGTCATGCAGCCGATAACCAACCGTTGTTGCGTTCTGCCTGTCTGGCCATCATGAAGAAGAACGACGACATGTCGTTCAATATGGCGAGTCTGCTTCGGAGTTATTTTGACTTAAACGACATCAAGAGTACCTTCTCCTTGCAGATTGAACCCTACGAGCTGAGTTACATCGAACAATCATACGATAATTTTGAACATATATTAAAAGGCAAACGACCAAAATTATGAAGCAACTATTAACAAGTATTTTGCTGGCGATAAGCATGCAGGCTTTCTCGCAAGCGTTTACACCTTATTATAAATATAGGGTGTATCTGACCGACAAGAAACAGACAGAGTTTTCAATCCACCATCCTGAGGCTTTCCTCTCGCAGAAAGCGCTCGAACGGCGTAAGCGTCAGGGAATCAAGATCGACGAGACCGACATCCCTGTTTGTGAGACCTACGTCAATCAGATTCGCGATCTGGGAGTGAAGGTTGCACATACCAGCAAGTGGAACAATACCGTTGTGGTAAGCTGTACGGATACTACGGTCATCAGTCGTATCGCTCAGCTGCCATTCGTGTCAGGCACACGTCGTGTGGCTCATTACACCAAACCAACCCGTCAGCCTGGTCCGGAGCGTAAAGACCGAGTAGCTAAGGGATTCGGTCTGACAGAAGGTGTCAGTTATGGTACGATGGCCTTTGATCAGATCAATCAGCTGAATGGTGTTGCTCTTCATGGAGCAGGTTTCCGTGGTCAGGGTATGACCATCGCAGTCATCGATGGCGGATTCTTCAACGCAGATGTCATCCGTGGTTTCGAAAACACGAAGATTCTGGGCACGAAAGACTTTGTCGATCCTAAGGAGGACTTCTATGCAACGGGTAGTCACGGTATGATGGTGCTCTCGTGCATGGGTGCCAACATTCCAAATTATATGATTGGTACGGCTCCTGAAGCGAGCTACTGGCTCATCATGTCGGAAGATGGTGACAGCGAGCAGCTCATCGAGGAGGACAACTGGTCGGCAGCCATCGAGTTTGCCGATAGTGTAGGTGCGGATGTCGTCAACACTTCGCTTGGCTATTATGACTTCGACAACAAGGCCGATAACCTGGGGCATGAATCGCTCGACGGAAAGACTCATATCTGCTCGAAATCCGCTTCTATGGTGGCATCGAAAGGAATGATTCTCTGCTGTAGTGCAGGCAATTCTGGAAATGACCCCTGGAAGAAAATCACCGCTCCAGCCGATGCTTTCGATGTGCTTACCATTGGTGCTGTCGATCCAAGCGGTTCACGTGTGTCATTCTCGTCACAGGGTAATACCGCTGATGGACGTATCAAACCCGATGTGATGGCAACAGGACTGCTGTCTGCTGTCTACGACACCACTGGTAACACGACTTATTCAGCTGGAACCTCGTTCGCTTCACCTATCCTCTGCGGTATGGTGGCTTGTCTGTGGCAGGCGCTCCCTAACCTCAACGCTTATCAAATCATGGAACTCGTCCGCAAGAGTAGCAATCGTGTCGACAACCCCGACGAACTCTACGGATATGGCATCCCCGATTTCTTTAAGGCTTATACGATTGGGTTGACGTATTAGGAGACCCTCCCCCTTGCCCCTCCCTTTAGGGCGGGGAGTGGTTACCACAAACGAAAAATGCTGTTCGACGATATAGACATAACACCCAATGGTACCTACTCTCCCCCTAAAGGGGGAGCGGGGAGGGGGTCTTTGTCCCTCTACGAACTGAACCTCCGTGTTCGTTCTGTCCTCGAAGATACGCTCTGCGAGCCTGTATGGATTCAGGCTGAACTTAGCAGTGTGTCCACTCGTGGGCCGCATTGCTATGTGGAGTTTGTGCAGAAGGCAGAGGGTGGAAATACTTTCATTGCGAAGGCCAAGGGACAGATATGGGCGAACAAATGGGTGCTGATACGACCCTATTTCGAACAGACTACGGGTCAGCCGCTCAGTGCAGGTATGCAGGTCATGGTGCAGGTGGAAGTCACCTTCCATGAGGTCTATGGCTATTCGCTCAATGTGTTGGACATCAATCCTACCTATACCTTGGGTGATATTGCCCGTCGTCGTCAGGAAATCCTGCGTCAGCTGGAGGAAGAGGGGGTCATCAACCTCAACAAAGAACTCGAACTCCCTGTGCCTGTACAGCGTATCGCCGTCATCTCCTCGGAGAGTGCTGCGGGGTGGGGCGACTTCCAGAATCAGCTCCTTCAGAACGAATACGGGTTGGCGTTTACCGTCCAACTGTTCCCTGCCGTCATGCAGGGTGAGCGTGTGGAGCCGACCATCATCGAGGCCTTGAACCAGATTGCTGCCGAGATGGACCGCTGGGATGTGGTGGTCATCATCCGAGGTGGTGGTGCTACCTCCGACCTCACAGGTTTCGACACCCTCGCGTTGGCTGAGAATGTGGCTCAGTTCCCACTTCCTGTCATCACAGGCATCGGACACGAACGTGATGATACGGTACTCGATATTGTCAGTCACACCCGCGTGAAGACCCCTACGGCAGCTGCTGAATTCCTCATCCATCTGGGTGTGGAACAGTTGCAGCGGATTGATACCCTCAAGGCAGCTATTACAGAAGGTGCACAGCAGTTGTTGCATCAGCAGCAGATGCGGTTGGAACGAGTCACAGGGCGGATTCCGTCACTTTGGGAACTCTACAAGACCAATCACCTGCATCGGCTCGACAACATCTTCAACGAACTCCAGAACACCATTCGCGTCATCTTCGACCGTCAGCATCATCGGCTTGAGCTGGTGACCGCCCAACTCGATGCAGCCGACCCTGTGCGCATCTATCGATTGGGTTATAGCGTGGTGCGGAAGGATGGGCGAGCTGTTCGTGATGCCTCCATGCTCCGTCCTGACGATGAGGTGGAAATCACAATGGAACACGGTACTGCGAAGGCGGTCATAAAGTAACCTCTCACCTCTCACCTCTCACCTCAAAATCCTCACTCACCGAAGGTGATAACTTCTAAAAAACATGGAAACAAATTTAACATATTCCGAAGCAATGAAGCAGCTCGAAGAGATTTCGCGTAACATCTCTTCTGGCGAACTCGATGTCGACCAACTTGCATCCAAACTGAAGCAGGCAAAGGAACTGGTGGAATTCTGCAAGCAGAAGCTCCAGGCTGTCGAGGCTGATGTCAATCAGATTCTTTCTGCCGACCAACAGTAGGTCCTTTCGCTTTGTACAATACATTCTCTTTCTCCATAACCAGGGGAACCGTGTTTCCTGGCTATGCCGTTAATTCCGCTGAATTCTTACGGTTATGCTGTTATGCCTTCTCGCTATGAGCGATACGGCTTGTTACTGGGAGTGAAACGGCCTGTTGCTATGAGCGAAACGGCCTGTCTCTTTTTTTGTTTCCCTTAGGGGCTGCAATATTTTCCCCTAGGGGCAGCAAATTTCAGGCTCGCTCGCCTGCTTTTCTTAGACACTACAAAGATACAAAATAAACTTGCGCTCTACGAATCATACATTAAATATTTTACATTAGAATGAAAATGGATTTAGCGTTACGCGTTACAGTTGTTACAGTTCAAAATAGGCTATTTTCACCCCTAAAAATACTTCTATATTTATATATATAAATATAGAGTTCAATTTTGACCTTTTTTCAAAATAGGGTAAAACAACTGTAACAACTGTAACGCTGTAACGCTCGTTTGAAAAAATCACGATGAAATGGGCAAAAAATGAAGAAAGAATAAAAATAGTGATGTTTTCTACTTGACATTTCCTGCCTTTATGCGTTATATCTGTGAAAAGTTATCGATTATTTTACTCAAAATACCTCCCAAAACAAGCCGAAAAAATGAGAAATCGTAGGAATATTTTGCTATTTTTGAGCTGGTTGCTGACAATTGCCGCCCTTGCTACTGAGCCTGATAAAAAGCCTAAGAATGTGTTGCCCGTACAGGAGAAGGTGTATCTGCATATCGACAACAACTGCTACTTCCTTGGCGACACTGTCTGGTATAAAGCTTATGTTGTTTTGGCAGATGACAACACCCCCCAACCGCTGAGCCGTGTGCTCTATGTGGAACTGTTGAACGATCAGGGCTATATCTTGGAACGTCAGCAACTTGTGCTCGACAAGGAAGGTCAGAGCCACGGACAGTTCGCCATCGCTGACACCACCTTTGCGGGCTATTACGAAATACGTGCCTACACCAAGTGGATGCTGAACTTCGGCTATGAACCTGTTGTATCATGGTACAGCAAGTCGTGGTTGAGCAGTGATGATGATAGATGGTATCCTGTGAGCGACGATGAATTGGCTGCTATGGTGCAGCAAGAGATCAAGGTTCGTCCAGGTAGTCTCAACGTATTGATGGACAAAGAAGGTAATCAGTTAGACCATCTTGAAAAGTCACAAAGGGAGCAGGAGGAGCGGGATAAACCAAAGACGATATTGGGGGCCGTTCTCGTCAAAGACAGCGAGTACGATAGCGACTTCTCCATCGACCGCGATGGCATGGAGAAGAACTACCGCCTCTACAACAACTTCTTCTCACGTGTCATTCCAGTCTATTCCCGTCCCGACAGTGCCCAGCACTTCATGCGGAAAGTGATGCCTACGAAAATCACGATGGGCGACTATCAGGTGAATTGGCTGACAGAGAAGTTCGATGTGAAGTTCTACCCCGAAGGTGGTACACTCATCGAGGGATTTCCCTGCCGAGTGGCGTGGGAAGCCATGAATCAGGAACTCGAACGCCTCAATGTGCGTGGCGTGCTGCTGGAGGATGGTGAGGAGATTGACTCCCTCCTTCCGTTCCATGCAGGACGTGGCGTGTTCACCTTCACACCCCAACACGGTAAGAACTACAAGGCTCGTTTCGTGTTCGGCAAGAATAAGTTTACGTTCAAGTTGCCTGAAGCAGAGAAGTATGGTGCCCGTCTTGTGGTGGAGCAGGACGAAGAAGGTGTTTATTTCAATGTGGCCAAGCACTTCAAGGACGACCATCCGCTGGTGCTGATGGTGCTCTGTCGAGGCAGACGGCAGAAAGCGTTCAGCATCAAGGGCAACGAGGCTGTGTGGGAGGATGCCATGTACCTGGAGGACTTGCAGGAGGGCGTCAATCAGGCAGTACTGACGGATGCGGACGGAAATGTGTTTGCAGACCGTCTCTTCTTCGTCAACCGCATCGAGGAAGCCAAGGCTCATGTGCTTGTGGGCGGCATCCCAAACCGTCCGTATCGCCCATTGGAAAAGATAAAGCTCAACCTCATCGCTACAGATTCGAAGGGCAGTCCTTTGCAGGAACAGACCTTCTCAGTGGCCATACGCGATGCCGACCAGCTCGACCCTTCGTTTGCTTCGGGCAACATCCTCACCAACCTCCTGTTGGAGTCGGAAATCAAAGGGTTCGTAGAAACGCCTGACTATTACTTCGAAGCGAATGACGAGAAGCACCAGCAGGCACTCGACTTATTGCTGATGATACAGGGTTGGCGACGATACGATTGGCGCTATGTCGTCTCACCTTCGCAGTTCAGGTTACAGTACCTCCCAGAGCAGAAGATGATTATTTACGGTAATGCGATGCCGCTGCGTCGCAGTCTCTTCACGAAGGATCAGGGACTGCTGCAAATCACTTGCCAGCTGTTCAATACCTCCAACAATTTGAAAAAGGGGGATACTTATCTGTTCAAGGGGAATGTGAAAGCCGATACCGCAGGTTATTTCCAGATTCCCTACGAACCGTTCTACGGTACAGCACGCCTCTCCCTTCGTGCCAAGTTCGTGAAGAAGCTCGAGAAGAAGAACTACGATCAGGTGGAACACGATCCCAAAATATTCCTTCGTAAGCAGTACTACTATCCTCAGGGAGTCAAGACCTACAGCTGGTATGAGACCCACACCCCAGAGAACTTCAAGGACCGCAAACTCACGTGGGAGGAGTTCCAGAAGGATATCTATGCCTCCGAGTGGATTCCGCAAGTGAACATCAAGTCGAAACGGCGACCGCATGCCAAGCGACAACTCAAGAAATACGTCTATCAGACCGAGTATCTCGACTTCCTGAACGACAAGTGGGATCAAGGCTACTACGACACCTTCGACCTGCTGGGTGGACTTGAATACCCCTCAGTCGGAGGTGTGCTGGTCGACGGATATGTGCGCCATCAGTACGAGACACAGTACAACACACGAGAGGTGCATTTGGGTGGGACCGATTGGGGCAATAGGGAGTTCTCCTTCCTCGCAACACCCAAGAAAATACGAGTTGTCAGCGATGCACCACGGCGGCATACCCCCTTTGAGCACTATCACCTCGATCGACAGGAAGGGTCACCTACTACAGGTATTGATTCCTATATCAACATCAGGATGTGTCAGGAAGATGAGGAGCGGGTCATGCAAGGACGTGAGTACAACCTTCAGGGATTCACCCGTCCTGCAGAGTATTACAACCCCGACTACAGCAAAGCCAATCTGCCTGAAATCAAGGACTATCGACGTACCCTCTATTGGAACCCCAAGGTGAAGACTGACAAGTACGGACAGGCCTCTATTGAGTTCTACAACAACTCCGTCTGCACCACCGTTGATGTCTCTGCCGAAGGGGTTACGAACCATGGGGAGTGTCTGGTCAACGAATAGAAAATTAGTGCAAGAGTTTTCATGTCGCTAAAGTCTAAGGTTTAAAGTATAGCGTCTAATAATGTGTTTTCCTCCCCTTGCAAATCCTTTCAAACTGCTAAGGATTACTAAAAAATCGAAAAAAAACGGGATGACGTTTGGCCATTTCGAAAAAAAGTTGTAATTTTGCAGCGTATTTGTGGTTATGCGCACGTAGCGCACCCACGCAACACAAAAATTAAGGTAAAGGAACATAATGGAGAAAACGCTTGTAATACTGAAACCGAGTGCAGTGCAAAGAGCAATCGTAGGCGAAGTGACAGCACGATTTGAACGTAAGGGACTGAGACTTTGTGGCATGAAAATGATGCAGTTGACAGATGAGTTGCTCGACAAGCATTATGCACACTTGGCAACAAAACCATTCTTCCAGCGTATCAAGAACTCAATGATGGCAGCTCCTGTCGTATGCTGCTGCTACGAAGGTGTCGATGCAGTGGAAACGGTGAGAACCATGACGGGTAGTACAAACGGTCGTAAGGCTGCTCCAGGCACCATCCGTGGTGACTTCGGTATGAGCTTCCAAGAGAACATCATCCACACATCGGACTCACCTGAGAACGCTGTGGCAGAGATCAACCGCTTCTTCAATGCTGATGAGATCTTCGACTACAAGCAGTCAACATTCCAGTTCCTGTACGCTAATGACGAATATTAAACCCGATAACATGATACGATTCCTAAAAACAATGACGTTGGTTGCCCTGTCGGCAGTTTCTCTGACTGCTTCTGCTCAGGACCTGTTGGCTAACAGAGCACCATCGGACAGAAAACTCACAGACCTGAAAACCATCAAAATCAACAATAGCTCAGCATTTGCAAAGGTAGACCTGCACAATCCTGCAGGTGATATTTATTCAACCTGGGACCATACTTCTGCATTGATTGCACCTGGAGCGCTGCCTCCAAACTTCAAAGTGGATCTTCGCGATTTTGCGATGCCGACTCCAAGCCGTAAGATCACTTCGAAATTCGGACCTCGTTGGGGACGTCAGCACAAGGGATTGGACATCAAAGTCTATATCGGCGATACCATCTATGCGGCTTTCGACGGCAAAGTGCGTATCGTGAAGTACAATGCAGGTGGATGGGGATATTACGTGGTACTGCGCCATCCAAACGGACTTGAGACCCTTTATGGTCACTTGAGCAAACAGTTGGTGAAGGAAGACGAGATTGTACGTGCAGGACAGCCAATCGGATTGGGTGGAAACTCTGGTGCCAGCACAGGTTCGCACCTCCACTTCGAGACCCGACTCCTGGGAACTGCCATCAATCCTGCTCTGATGTTTGACTTCGAGGCACAAGACGTAACAGGCGACTACTATGTGGTGAATACCGGAACGGTGCAGAACACCAAGAAGACAGCTGTTGCTGCTACGTTGACAGCTAAGGAAGAGGTGAAGAATCCATTGGAACAGGCTACGCTGACAACACCAAAGACTCCAGTGATTGCTCCTGCCGCAAATGAGGCTCCTGTATCGTCAACACCGACTCAGGAAGAAGGAAAGACCACAAAAGAGACGACTTATGTGGTGAAGGCGAAAGATACTCCTTGGCGTATCGCTACAGAGCACGGCATTACGGTTGATCAGCTCTACAAACTCAACGGCATGAAACCGGGAAGCAATATCTATACCGGACAGGTGCTTAAGTGCTCATAAGTTGGCAGTTATAGATAGCAAACATCGTTCACACAATAGAATTTAACGTCCAAGCATACTTGTTTGGACGTTATTATTTTGTAAACAAAATAAAATGTAGTAACTTTGCACCGCGAATAACGTTGAAAGTAAGGTTAATAGGTTAGCGGTTAGCGGTTAGCGCAGTTTCGTCTGCACTCCTGAACTTCTGCCACTCCTGTCACTCCTGAAATATATAGAAGACATGGATACTCAAGAACAGTTCAAACAAGAAATGGCGAAGTGCCGCGAGGTGTTTGCAGACAAGTTGTACGACTATGGAGCATCATGGCGCATCTTGCGACCAGCCTCAGTCACAGACCAGATACTCATCAAGGCCAAACGTATTCGGAGCCTCGAAGTGAAAGGTGTGTCGTTAGTAGGTGAGGGCATCTATCCTGAATTCCAGGCAATCGTGAACTACGGCATCGTGGGACTTATCCAGTTGGAACAAGGGTACGCCGATATGGTTGACATGAGTGCCGATGATGCCATGAAGCATTACGACAGGTTTGCGCAGCAGGCACTCGAACTGATGCTGAAGAAGAATCACGACTACGACGAGGCTTGGCGCTCGATGAGGGTCAGTTCGTACACCGACCTTATCTTGCAGAAAATCAACCGTACGAAAGAGATTGAGGGACATGATGGTCAGACACGTGTGTCGGAAGGTATCGATGCCAACTATCTCGATATGATCAACTACTCTGTGTTCGGACTGATTAAATTGGATTTCGGCGAATGAGCAGACGGGTGTTGCATCTTGTGCTGAGAATTGTGGTGAACCTATGCAGGTTTCTGCTGGCAGCCACCTTCCTCTTCTCAGGGTTTGTCAAGGCCAACGACCCATTGGGTATGGTCTATAAACTCGAGGATTATTTCAGCGCATGGGGCATCACAGGCATTCCTGAGCTGTTCGTCCTGATGCTGTCTATCGCCCTTGCACTCTTTGAGTTCATCTTGGGCGTTTACCTGTTTTTCGGCATGCGCCGTAAATGGGTGTCACGCATCACATTGGTGTTCATGGCCTGTATGACCTTGCTGACCGTTTACATCGCCATCGCGAATCCAGTCAGCGACTGCGGTTGTTTTGGCGATGCAATCGTCCTGACCAACGTGCAGACGCTCTTGAAGAATATCGTATTGCTGGGTGCAGCAATCGTGGTGTTCCGTTGGTATCGACTCCAACCACACCTTATTAGTACTCGCGTGTATTGGATTGTGTCGACCCTCTTCGGACTCGGCATATTGGCTTATACGGCCTATTGCATCTATGCGTTACCTGTCATCGATTTCCGTCCGTACAAAGTCGGTACTGACTTGCGGAAGATGATAGAGGTGCCGGAGAATCAGCGTCCACAGTTCGAGGTGACGGTCGTCTATGAGAAGGACGGCAAGACCCTGGAGCTCAGCATCGAAGACGATGACCCTGATTCCACATGGACTTACGTGGAGACGAAACGGAAGCAGATAAGCGGAGCCAGTCAGCAAATCATCAATGACTTCTATATCGAAGATGGTGACGATGATGTGACCAACGACATCTTGGCATCTGACGGCTACACCCTACTGCTCTGTGCACCTGATTTGCAGACAGCTGACGAAAGCATCATGGACAAGATCAACGATATGTACGAGTATGCACAGGCAAACGATATCGAGTTCTATGCTTTGACGGCATCTGACGAGCCGTCACGCATCCGATGGACTGATTACACAGGGGCTGAATACGGCTTCTATACAGCAGACGAGCGTACCCTCAAGACGATGGTTCGTTCCAATCCAGGACTCATACTCCTTCACGATGGAACGGTGGTCAGGAAATGGAGCCGTTGGAACTTCCCAAGTGTCCCATTTCTCCCATAGGCCCCATTCGCCCCATTAGCCTCATAAGACCCATAATAATAACCCCAAATAAAAAACAAAAACAAAATGAGAAAGAAAATTGTAGCAGGTAACTGGAAAATGAACAAAAACCTGCAAGAAGGTGTTGCACTCGCAACAGAACTCAACGAAGTATTGAAGGCAGAGAAACCAAACTGTGATGTTGTCATCTGCACTCCATTCATCCACCTTGCAACAGTTTCAAACATCATCGACCACAGCGTGATTGGTCTTGGTGCAGAGAACTGCGCAGACAAGGCATCAGGCGCATATACTGGTGAAGTAAGCGCTGAGATGGTGAAGTCTACAGGTGCTGAATATGTAATTCTTGGTCACTCAGAGCGTCGTGAGTACTACAACGAGACTCCTGCTATCCTGAAGGAGAAGGTTGACCTGGCTCTCGCAAACGGTTTGAAGGTGATTTTCTGTATCGGTGAGAGTCTTGCACAGCGTGAGGCAAATGAGCAGAACGCAGTCGTAAAGGCAGAACTCGAAGGTAGCGTATTCCACCTCTCTCCAGCTGAGTTTGCTAACATCGTTATCGCTTACGAGCCAATTTGGGCTATCGGTACTGGTAAGACTGCAACAGCTGAGCAGGCTGAGGAAATCCACGCATACATCCGTAGCATCATCGCAGAGAAGTATGGTAATGAAGTAGCAGAGAACACCTCTATCCTCTATGGTGGTTCTTGCAAGGCTTCAAACGCTCCTGAACTCTTCGCAAAGAAGGATATCGATGGTGGTCTGATTGGTGGTGCGTCACTCAAGGCTCCTGATTTCAAAGGTATTATCGACGCTTGGAAATAAGATGAGAATCCTGTCACTCATAGCTTTTGTCTTCATGGTTGCGACTGCAACCATGAAGGCTCAAACTACCTTCGTTGAGCGGGTGCAGAGCGAAGTGGAAGGGCAGGGGATGTTTGAGGTAGAGCAAGACCCCCGACTCACCGCCATCGTAAACGGTGAAGAAGTCGTTCCAAGTTCCATCGCAACAACGTCCAAGGTATCGGCCATCACCACCGAGAACAAGGTGCGACAAGATGCTGACGACCTCAGAGGCAAAGCATCTGGCTTGCATCAGAAGGTACGTGGTTATCGTGTCCAGGTATTCTTTGGTGGTAGTCAGCGCTCTGAGGAGTCGCAAGCCAAGCGGGTTGGCACTCGCGTGACGAGCATGTTTCCGGAACTGAGAGCTTACACCTCCTTTGCTTCACCTCATTGGAGATGTCGCGTTGGCGATTTCATCAAGCATGAGGATGCAACTGCTTATATGCATAAAATCAAAGCAAGAGGTATATCTGAGGCGATGGTGGTGAAGAGCGAAATCTATGTCTCAGCCGACCAACTCAAAAACAATCAATAACGATTCCGACATGTACATTCCATCATTTGAAGGCAAGCAGAAACAGATTGAGGAACTGAAGGCGTGTATTACCAAAACCCTTGAAGTCGTGGGGGAAGACACCCAGCGCGAAGGACTCCTGATGACTCCTGAACGTGTGGCGAAGTGCATCCTTCACCTGACCAGCGGGTACGAGCAGGATCCTGTTGCGGTATTGCGTTCTGCCCAGTTCTCTGAGCCATGCTTTCATCCCGTCATTGTCAAGAATGTAGAGTTCTATTCATTATGCGAGCATCACATGTTGCCGTTCTTCGGAAAGGTGCATGTTGCCTACATACCCAACGGAAGCATCGTAGGATTGAGTAAGATTCCTCGTGCTATCGACATCCTGTCGCATCGTCTGCAGGTGCAGGAACGATTCACCCGTGAGTTGTGTCAGTGCATTCAGGAAGCACTCAACCCACGTGGCGTGATGGTGGTTGTTGAGGCGCAGCACATGTGTATGCAGATGCGAGGCGTAGAGAAGCAAGGTGCCGTTACCGTCACTTCATCCTTTACAGGCGAATACCAGAAAGAGCAGCTCCGCAACGAGTTCTATCAGTCAATCCAGCAATCCTAACCCCTAATTTCCGGTTCCCCTCTTCTCCCCATAAAGGGGGAGATGTCCAAAGGACAGAGGGGGCCTTTTCCTTCTTCATGATCTCCCCAATCACCATCGAACGCATACGTAGCGCAGCCAACATTGTAGATGTAGTCTCTGAATACGTCACGCTACGTCGTGCAGGGTCCAGTTATCGTGGACTTTGCCCGTTCCATGATGACACCACACCTTCTTTTTCTGTTTCGCCCGCGCGAGGCATCTGCAAGTGTTTCGCTTGTGGAGAGGGTGGTGATGTGGTTCATTTCATCATGAAACAGGAGCAGTTGGGCTATTACGATGCCCTGCGGTTTCTGGCAAAGAAATATGGTATTGAGGTCGAAGATCGTGAGTTGACACCTGAAGAGCGGCGCTCACAGAGCGAGCGTGAGAGTATGTTTGCTGTCAACGAATGGGCCAGCACTTACTTCCACGATGCCTTGCTCAATACAGAAGAAGGAAAGACCATCGGATTGGCTTATTTCCGCAGTCGTGGCTTTCGCGATGATATCATCGAGAAATTCCGTCTCGGCTTTTCGCCTTCTTCGTCCGATATGATGTCGAAAGCAGCATTGAAGGAAGGGTATAAGGAGGAGTACCTGGTTAAGACTGGTCTTTCGTTCAAACGTGATAACGGTACCCTTTATGATAAATACCACGGACGCGTTATCTTCCCTTGGTTCAGCATCAGCGGCAAGATTGTGGGATTTGGTGGGCGAGTGCTCGATGCCCGTACCAAAGGAGTGAATCAGAAGTATATCAACTCGGCTGAGTCGGAAATCTACCACAAGGCCAAGGAGCTCTATGGACTCTTCCAAGCGAAGAAATCCATCTCGAAGGAGCACAACGTCTTCATGGTCGAGGGCTATACAGATGTTATTTCGATGCATCAGTGTGGCATTGAGAATGTGGTGGCCAACTCAGGTACCGCACTTAGCGAAGACCAGATCAGCATCCTCCATCGTTTCACGAACAACATCACCCTCCTCTACGATGGTGATGCAGCAGGCCAGAAAGCAGCCCTCAGAGGTACGGATATGCTGCTGGCACGAGGTATGCGCATCAAGATTCTGCTCCTGCCCGATAACGACGACCCCGATTCATTTGCGCGCAAACATAGCGCAACAGAGTTCCGTGAGTACGTAGAATCGCACCAAGTCGACTTTATCTCCTTCAAGACCAACCTTCTGCTCAATGAGGCTCAGGGTGATCCAGACAAGATGTCCGATCTCATCCGCAGCATCGTAGAGTCCATCTCTGTCGTGCCAGAGGAGATAGAGCGCTCTGTCTATATTCATAAGTGTAGCGAGATGTTGCAGATTGACGAGAAAATGCTCATCCGTGAAGTCATGAAAACACGTAAACGCAACTGGGAACAGAAACTCCGTGAGAAGGAACAGGCGGAGCAGCGTAAGCGTTACCTTGAGAATGGAGTTGCGGTCGAGACCCCTGCAGAAGAAGACTCTAATCTCTCCCCCTTGGGGGAGTCGGAAGGGGCTTCTAACTCTCACCTCCCCCTAAAGGGGGTTGGGGGGTCCTCAGACGAAGTCTCTCCAGAAGAACAGCGCTTCTACGATATGGAGCAGGTCATCATCCAAACCATCGTACGTTCGGGTGAGCAGCAGTTGGAATTTCAACAGGCAGACAATAGCATCCAGACCCTTTCTATCATCGATTACATCTTCAATGAATTGAATGCTGATGGGTTGACATTCCATCATCCGCTTTATGCACGTATGTTGAACGAGGTGCATGATGCACAGCGTGACGGCAACTTCGTAGCAAGCCATTTCTTCCTCAACAATCCTGATGAGGCATTCAGCAAGACTGCCTCACGTCTGATGAGTGACCGCTATGAACTATCTGCCCGTAACAGCCAGCCCAACGATGCCGTCTCACGTGAGAGTGTGGTACGTATGGTGCTCGAATATCGCAACCTTGTCATCACCGCAGAGATGAGCAGTGTCATGAACCAACTGTCCAATCCAACGGTCATGAACAATACCGATCAGTACATGCAACTCCTGCAACGTCAGATGGAACTCACCAAACGCAAAAAAGACCTCGCTCGATTGTTAGGTGCCCGCGTGATTTAGTGCTAAAATGCCTAATCATGGTTAAAAAAACATTGAAAACCCTTGCCTACGCTGCATGCTCTTTGAGCATTGGTTCTAGCTCATCGTTCTAAGTGCTGTTTAAGCAAGCTTACAGCTCTTAGTCCGATACTCCAGAACAGCCTGCTGCGTTACGGCATAGTCAAGAAAAACAGTAAAAACCGAGCACAGAGTCGAGCTTGTTTTCGAACCACCTTTTTGTTTTGGTTACAAGATAATCAGAAAGCGCAAATAGTTTTATTCTCCGAATCGTAATAATATTTTTCGCACTGATCTTTCGTTGGCGCGAAATTATACAAAATTCCTATAGGAGTATTGGTCAAACGCAGATAGTTCCATAATTGCTGACGTTGCTCACTTCCTATAGCAGAAATAGCCTTGCATTCTAAAGCAACATTACCCTTACATAGAAAGTCCATATAATGCTTGTGCGAAAGATAATGTCCATGGTATGATACTTGGAAATAGTATTCCTTTTCGAACGGAACATGAACCTCTTCAAAGGATAACTTAAGGGCTTCCTGATAAATGTATTCATTCAGCCAAGGTCCTAACTCTTTGTGAACATTCTGACAGCAACCTAAAATATCGTAAACATGCGATTTCAGCTGTTTCACCAATTCGGGGGTTAAGTTCGAACCACCTTTCATGCTCATAATCCTTGTTTTTCATTGTTTTTCTTGTATTCAGGTTGAAATCCGTAGGATGGATGGTGAGTTGAGAGGGCTTCTTTGAGAACTTGTTCACAAAAGAAACCATATCAGCTCAACATCAAAGACGTTAGTCTCAACCTGAATACAAGGGTTTTTTAGGTTTTGGTTACAAACCAGTTCTTTACATCTTCTGCATAGCCTGCTCCAGGTCAGCAATGATGTCGTCGCAGTTCTCGATACCTACGCTGAGGCGAATGAGGTCTGGACGTACACCCGCTTCGAGGAGCTGTTCGTCAGAGAGCTGACGATGCGTGTGAGAAGCAGGGTGGAGCACACAGGTGCGTGCATCAGCCACGTGGGTCACGATGGCGATGAAGTCGAGGTTGTCCATGAAGCGGATGGCCTCTTCCTTGCTGCCTTTCAGTCCGAAGGCAATCACACCACAACTACCGTTGGGCAGGTATTTCTGGGCCAGGTCGTAGTACTTATTACCTTTCAGGCCACAATAGTTCACCCAAGCCACCTTCTCGTTCTTCTCCAACCACTCAGCCACACGCTGTGCGTTCTCGCAGTGGCGAGGCATGCGCAGGTGCAGGGTCTCCAGACCCAGGTTGAGGAGGAAGCAGTTCTGAGGTGAAGGAATACTGCCGAGGTCACGCATGAGTTGTGTCAGCAACTTCGTGATATAAGCCTGCTTGCCAAAAGTCTTGGTATAGGTCAGACCATGATAACTCTCATCTGGAGTGGTCAGACCAGCGAACTTGTCACCGTATGCCTCCCAGTCGAAGTTACCGCTGTCAACGACTGCGCCACCCACCTGAGTGGCATGTCCGTCCATATATTTCGTGGTAGAGTGGGTCACGATGTCACATCCCCATTCGATAGGACGACAGTTGATTGGTGTGGCGAAGGTGTTGTCCACGATGAGTGGCACCCCATGCTTGTGAGCCATCTTTGCGAAACGCTCGATGTCGAACACATTACCGCCAGGGTTTGAGATGGTCTCGCCGAAGAAACACTTCGTGTTAGGGCGGAACTCAGCTTCGATGCGCTCGTCATCCCATTCAGGGTCAATGAAAGTACATTCGATACCCAGCTTCTTCAGGGTCACACCAAACAGGTTGTATGTACCGCCGTAGATGGTGTTTGCTGTGATGAAGTGGTCGCCAGCCTCACAGATGTTGAAGATTGCATAGAAGTTAGCAGCTTGACCGCTACTGGTCAGAATGCAACCCACACCGCCTTCCAAAGCATTGATCTTAGCTGCTACGGCATCGTTCGTCGGGTTGGCCAGACGGGTATAGAAGTAGCCCGAATCCTCCAAATCGAACAGACGCGCCATCTGTTCACTTGTTTCGTACTTGAATGTCGTACTCTGATAAATCGGCAGCACACGTGGCTCACCCTTCTTAGGAGTCCATCCTGCCTGTACACATAGTGTTTCTAAGTTCTTTTTCATATATTTGTTTTATTCTAATTATCGCTGGACGATAGTCTGCTGATGTATTCCTCTACCAAAAAAAGAGTGAATAGGAATGTTCGTTCTATTAGATTCTCTATTCACTCTTTTCTCATTCGTTTGCTACCTTCATTCCTCCCCTTGGGGGTGTCAGTGGGAGCAGTTTTTTTTACTTCACAGTGCTAGCCCATTGTGTCGTTACGTCAGGGCGAGGAACTTCCTTCTTGAATTCCTTCAGCAGTTCAGGCTCTGACAAAATCAAGCGGGCACTTGGTTTGGTAATCTTCTCTTTCTTGATGACTTCAGCTTCAATGTCTGCCACTCCAGCTTTCATCATGTCCAAATCCATTGCCGCAGCAACAGATAAGTCGAGTATTCTACCTTTTACGTAAGGTCCCCTGTCGGTTACTTCTACCGTCACGGTCTTACCGTTCTTCTTGTTCGTTACTTTCAACATTGTTCCGAATGGCAGTGTTTTGTGTGCACACGTGTACTTGTACATGTCGTAAACCTTACCACTTGCACTCTTGCGCCCATGGAACTTACCACCATAGTAAGAAGCCTTACCTGTTAAGGTCTGAGCATCAAGATTCGTAACAAAACAACATAAAATAACAATCATTAACAGCTTACCTGCAAACAAGTTTGCGAGGCCCAGCTTAGCACAATAATTTCTTTTCATGTAGCTATTTCATTCAACGAGGGCCTCTCTCTACTTCAATTCTTTATTCTCCTTTTTTAGGTCCTCTAACATTTCATACTATTATCCACGCCTGGATTTCTTATTTTGGACTGCAAAGGTACGATTTTTTTTTGAAACAGCCAAATTTTTTAGGGTTAAACATTTTTTTTGCACAAATTGTTTGGTCAATTCGGAAAAATGTTGTAATTTTGCACTCGCTTTTCAAGAAAGCACTACATAACATCGCGGAGTGGTAGCAGTTGGTAGCTCGCCAGGCTCATAACCTGGAGGTCATTGGTTCGAATCCAATCTCCGCAACCAACCCTTGGGAGATGCCGGAATGACAAATGTCGTCCGGCATCTGCTTTTTTTGTGAGAAAAGAGCCTTTTATGCATTGTCGTTTGGGAAATAATTACTAATTTTGCATCAGAAACTCAATTAGAGGTGAGAGGTGAGGAGTGAGAGGAAAGAGGAATCAAATTCTATTATCAATAATAATTCAACGTATGATGAAACATTTTGCTACTTTACTACTTTGTAGTATGTTGTGCACCTTCGCTGCTGCACAGCCATCGAAAGAACCTCCAATCAAGAACCCGATGTTATGGGCTGACTGCCCTGATCCTGATGTCATTCGTGTGGGTGACACATTCTATCTGGTATCTACGACGATGCACCTGATGCCTGGTGCTCCTGTAATGGCTTCGAAGGACTTGAAGAACTGGGAGACCGTGGGGTATATCTTCGATAAGTTGACGGATTCTCCGAAGTATGACCTGGCTTTCTCGCTACCGCTCGAAGAGCAGAAGGGTGAGGGTGTAGGTACGGTGTATGGACGTGGACAGTGGGCCACCTCGCTGAAGTATCACGACGGTAAGTTCTGGGCACTCCTGGCTCCTAACGAGCAGGGGAAGATGGGCGACACTTACATCTTCACGGCTCCGAAGGCAGAGGGACCATGGACCATCCATTCGCGTCTGCGTCATTTCCACGATGCTACGTTGTTCTTTGACGATGACGGCACTCCATACGTGTTCTTCGGAACAGGTGAGGTATGTCAGCTGACTCGTGACCTGAAAGGTGTGGTCGAGGGCAGTCTTCGTCATTACTTCCAGCGTGAGGAGGAAGAGCGTGGACTGTTGGAAGGTACGCGTGTCATCAAGCATCAGGGCACTTACTATGCAATGCTTATCAGTCAGTCGTATGGTGCTGGTCTCCATCGTCGTGAGGTGTGCTACCGCACGAAGGACCTGAACGCCAAGTGGGAGAAGCATGTCATCTTGGAGAGTGACTTCGGTGGATTCGGCTATCTGGCTCAAGGTACGATAGTGGACACTCAGGAGGGTGATTGGTACGGCATCATGTTCCAAGACCGTGGAGGTGTGGGACGTGTGCTGACACTGAGTCCTGTACGATGGATTGACGGTTGGCCTATGTTGGGCGACGAGAACTACAAGGTGCCTGACGTGATGCGTCCATATAAGAGCGGACAGCCTGTAAAGGCAATTGTGAAGAGTGACGACTTCGACGATACGAAGTTGGGACTGCATTGGCAGTGGAACCACAACCCTGTGGATAAGGCATGGAGCCTGACGGAACGCCCAGGATACCTGCGACTGAAGACCAGCCGTGTGGTACCTAACCTATACCTGGCTCCCAACACGCTGACACAGCGTATGGAAGGTCCGACCTGTAGCGGCTACATCTGCATGGATCTGACGAAGATGCTGGATGGTGACTGTGCTGGACTGACTGCCTTCAATGGCGACAGCGGTGTACTGACCGTCAAGAAGAACGGCAAGACGTATGTGCTGGAGATGAGTGAGCAGAAGGTAACGCTCACAGAACGTGAGAAGGCTGTGACGAAGGTAGAGGAAAAGGTTGTGGAGACCGTTGACCTGACCAAGTTGAGCAAGGCTAAGCAGCCAAAGATATGGTTGCGCCTCGACGGTGAGTTCCGTCCTGGTCAGCGTGGTGGTCGTGATGCAGCTAACTTCTATTATAGTCTCGATGGTGAGCAGTGGACGAAGATAGGCACGGAGAACTACCGTATGGTGTTCGACTACCGCCGTTTCTTCATGGGTTCGAAGTTCGGCATCTTCAACTACGCTACGAAGAAGACGGGTGGCTACGTCGATGTGGATTACTTCAAGTATGAAGTATCAGAGAAATAATCCCCGATTTCAATTATATTACAAAAACAATAAAAACAGCTTTTCATTGTTCAAGTGCTTTGCACTTCTGTTGTCAGTTCTCTCATCCCTACTGGTGAGCGAGCTCCCCGTAGCTCTGATAAAACCTCCAACAAGCCTATGGCTTATGAACAATTCAAAGTAAAAAACAGTCACTTCGTTCAAAAACACCATGCGGCGTGATAATAATTGTTTTTCTTGTTTTTTACTTAGTCAGGGGTGACTCCCACAGGGATGCAGATGAGAATGAAAGGCAGAGATAGGAGCTCGCTCATAATCTCTGCCTTTCAAACTTAGATGAATAACTCGAAGAGCTACAGCCGTGACTAAGCTGTTTTACTTGTTTTTGTTTCAACTTAACACAGGAATCTACTGTTATTACTCTTCGTTGAACTTCGCGGACTGCAGGATGTGGTCGCAAACCTCGCCACCAAGCTTGTCAGCCCATCTGCCAGTGTATGACACTGTGACATTGAGAGACTGGTTGCCCTTGAATACCACACGGTGATACTCCTTGATGCCATCCTCATCCTCACTTGGAACATAGTATGTGTATTCCTTCTTTTCCAAGTCGAGTGTCTTTACAGCCTCTTCTGGGATGTCCTCGTCGAACTCACGCTGAATCCTCTCATCGTCGTATTCTCCGAACATCGTCTCATACACACCGAAATCTACAGCTGCGTAGATAGGGAAGTCGTTGTCGTCCTCTGGTACCATAGTCCAGCAACCACCGTTATCCATTACAGGGTCATCGGTACGGCGCATGCCCTGTGGCAATTCGAAGCTGGCATTGTACTTCTCGACGGTGAATGTCTCATAAGCTACCTCAGCAGGAGCAGCTTCTGTCTCTGTTTCTCCTTCTGTAGCGGCATTGTTTGTACTTTTGTTTCCACATGAAGCCAAGAGCAGGGTAACTGCTACAGTGGCAAAGCTCATCATAAACTTTTTCATTTTCATTTTCTTTTTTGAGGTTAATTTTAAGTTGACTGTTCACTATTGCAGCGTCTTGCTGCATGATCATTTAGCCTATTCTTTCTTTTGGGAGGTTGAACACCCGTTGCACCTCTTGCATGGCCTCGTCGGTCATGCCTTCGGGTTCAGACCCCATGGCCTTGGCACACATATAAATCTTCGCTGCCTTGCAGAGCACATCGGTCTGGTCGAATGCATCCATGATGTCACGACCTACGGCTACAGTGCCGTGCTTTTCCCACAACACCACGTCGTGGTGACGGATTTGTTCGAGGGTGGCATCTGCGAGTGCTACAGAACCAGGGAGGGTGTAGGGAACGATGCCGATGCCGAGTGGGGCAAAGGCGAGGGTCTCTGGAATCATACTCCACAGCACATGGGTCATCTCACCTGGTTGGAGGAGCCGCTTGATGTGGCTCATGGCTACGAGTTCGATGGGATGGGTGTGGAGTGTGGCTTTATAGTTGCTACCCGTTTCGAGCAGGTAGTTCTGCAGTGCCAGATGACTTGGCAGTTCGCTGGTGGGCATGACGGGTTCATCGGCGATGATTTCGTAGGAGGCACAGTCATCGCAGATGCGGATGATGGCTCCGTTCTGCATGGGCCATCGTGCGAGGTCGCGCATACGTTTGCCTGTACCTTTAGCATAGAAATACTTGCCTTTGAGGTAAGGAAGGACTTTACCGATTGGTTGTACGGGTGCGATGGCAGGCATTGCTGCCATCTCTGCGTCCACAAACTCTGTGATGTTGACGGTGATGTTTCCGCCATTACGTTCTGCCCATCCGTTCTGCCACAGATAGCCAGTGACTTCGGCAACCTGGTCGATGACGGCCGCAAGGGCGGGGCGGTGTTCTAGAATTGATTTCATTTTTCGTTATGACGTTATATCGTTATATCGTTATGACGGCTGTTTAATAATTGCCGCCATACCTTTCTTTTGTAATTTGTTCAAGTGATTTGCCGCGAGTGTTGGGGCATCCGATGATGCCGACGATGAGGGAGATGAGGAGGAGGGCAATCATGCACCAAGCTGCAACGGTGAATCCTTCGCCGTTTTCACCATAGATGTAGGTGAAGACGAGTCCCCATACAGCTGAGAGACCGCGTACGATGAAGAACATGAGTCCTTGAGCACCTGCACGGAACTTGGCGGGGAAGAGTTCGGAACCCCAGAGCGCATAGAATATCTGGACGGAGAGGCCTCCGTTGATGCCCCAGAGGATGGAGAATGCCCACAGACTTCCCATTCCGTTGACTCCTACGATGATGACCACCCAAGTGGCTAAGGCCGCTATCAGACCGAGTACGTAGAACAGCTTATGTGGCAGGCGGTCAATGAAGAAGGAGAGGTCGAAGGTGATGGCCACCACGATGACCCATCCCACACATGAGAGCATGTTGGCATATTCGTTGCTGAGACCTCCTGCAGTCTCGTAGATATGGGGCTGGAAGAATCCCATGACCGAAGCTACGAGGTTCCATGTGAGGTAGATGGTGGCGAGGAAGCAAACGGTCTTGATGGCGATACGGTTGGAGAACAGCACTTTGAAGGCATGGAGCAGACCTGTGTCCTCACCTTTGGCTTTTGCTGCTTTCTGACTTTCCTTCCATTCGCTGCTTTCATCCAACTTACGTTGCAGGTTCCAGGCCACGAAGGCTACGACAAAGAGCGAGAAGAATACCACACGCGAACTGAACACATTGAGTGCATCGCCACTGAGGTCTGCTCCTCCGATGGCATGACCAATCGACTCGACCCAACCAAAGAGGTAGCCGCCTGGAGCGAAGCACATACCAAGTAACAGGATGATCATTGGTCCGAAACCCCATGACATCTGTGAGATGCAGATGTTACGTCCACGGTTGTAGATTTCGGAACTCTCAGAGATATAGGTCCAAGAGGCAGGTACACCAATGCCGACAGAGATACCTGTCACAAGGAATCCTGCAAGGAGCATGGGGAAATTGACAGAACACATGACAAGCAGCACACCTGTCATATAGACCAAGAGGTTGTAGGTGTAGATGAACTTACGACCGTAGCGGTCGGCCAGGAATCCGCCGATGATGGCTCCGATGGCAGCACCCAGACAGTTGGCACTGATGAAGTTAAGCCATCCGAGATGGACTTCGGACAGACCCAGATAGTTCTGCCAAAGGGTGAGACCACTGGCTCCTGCTACGATGGCTCCTGCATCGAGGTAATTGGTGAGAGACACTGCAATGGTGCTTCGTAAACTGCTATTTTTCATATTGATTTTTTTTAGTGGTGAGTGGTGAGAGGTGAGAGGGAGCCCCCTCCCTACTCCCCCAAGGGGGAGTGTTAACATTCTACATT
>JAFZYE010000056.1 GCA_017616445.1 Bacteroidaceae bacterium | reverse complement strand
GTAGCCAAGAGCATCTATATATCGGAAGACCTCTCATCGATGAAGACCTACCTGTGGGCAGAGAACATTCAGGGATACAATCCTGTCATCTTCTACGTCTACCAGCATCCGCTCTTCGGATTCAAGCAGAAAGGACTCAGGCGCACACACTTCGACGGATTCAACGTACCTACTGCATTCGAGATGGAGGACTACTCCATCATGCCTCCAGCAGAAGACTTCCGCCGCACGCTCTACTGGGAACCCAACCTGAAGACAGACAACAGAGGAAGGGCTACAGTGGAGTTCTACAACAACTCTTCGTGCACATCCATGTTCATCTCCGCAGAAGGCATGACGGAAGGAGGTAAATTTATTATTAACGAATAAAAAACTGTATGACATTACTCAAAGGAGTCATCATATCACTTTTACTAAGTTGTAGTTTGCATTTGTGGGCACAAATCAATCCACAGATTGAGAACCTACTGAATGGGTTCTATACCCTGAAGTATGCCTATGACTATAAGGATTTGACGATGACTGAGAGTATGTACAACAGCGCTCACGACGGATTGTGTTTCGAAGCACGTATCACTTTCTACCTCGATGGACAATCGTGGGAAACATCAAATGCAATAGGTCACAACCAGATATTGAGAAGGACTCGTCAGACTTTGGATGAATTGTCGCAGAGTGCAGAATCCATCCATAAATGGGAAACTCACAGCGGCAAACACGACACAATCAATTATGCGATGTTCCTGAAACCTGGGGCAGGCGATTTGCCCTATCAAAACCACATGATTAATATTGGTGACAAATATTGGGCAACAGGTGGATTGGAGAGTATCAACATGGAGTATATAGCCACACACCCCAGCGAAGAAGAGCTGACGGAACCTGTCAGATTGGCTCGCGGCACCCTGACCTATAAATGTGTACTCGACACGCTTGCAAAAGCCACAACGGCCTTCAACACAGAAGGTTATTGTGATGCCATAAAGACTGTAGTGAACCAGAAAGGAATCAGTATGCGTAAAGTACATTACAAACAAGATGGTGAAAATGCTGAAAACAACGAATTCTTTGTCAAAGGAGAATCCGCATCAGCAAAAGGCGACACATACGGCATACACTACATCATCCGCTCTGAGGATATTGCCCAGTCCGTACTGAGTCAACTGAGGCAAACGACGAAGGGTTATATCGCCAAACATCCGAACGAGAAATTCAACATGTTCAACCCACGTCAGAACGATTACATCAGCACCTTCCCCTTCCTCTCCTGCAATACACAAGGGGAAGACGGAACCCAAACGGCCTTCACGGTGTTTACCGTGTTCAGCAAGAACTACTATCACATATTGGTTTTATACACCAACGGAACACTCTTCATCCCAATGAATTGGGAGATTATCAAGGATTACGATAATGGGACAGTGAAATACTACGAGAAGGATACAAAGTATATGGATAAAACAAGTAGACGAGTAGACAAGTAAAGAGAATAGATGACACTGGAGGATTTTGAACAAACCGCACGTCGTTTACGACCGCGTATACATAAGATGGCCTACCGATTCTTCCAAAACACAGAAGATGCTGAAGACGTGGAGCAAGAGGTGTTGATGAGGTTGTGGATGAGAGGAGAAAGCCTCGACCCCGAAGGGGCAGAGAAACTCGCTATCATAGCGACCAAGAATCTCTGTGTAAGCATGCTGAGACGACGAAAAGGCAAAAACGTGCTCCCCATCAACGAGAACATATCGATTGAAGACAGTATCCAACCCGATTCGCAGATGAAAGCAGAAGAGTGCCAAGCGATGCTCGAGAAAGCAATAGGGATGCTGACAAATTCAGAACGCCGACTCGTGCTGATGGTACAACAAGAGGAACTTGACACAAGAGAGATATCAATCATAACAGGAATACAGATACGCTCGGTACGAACCATGCTGTCCGCAGCGAGAAACAAATTATTAAAACAATTAGCTCAATGGAACAATCATTAATTGACAAATATCTGGCAGGTGAGAACACACCGCAAGAGGCTCAACAGCTCAGACAGTTGTTGGAAGCAAAACCCAGTTCGGCACGTTCTGCAAAGGAACAAGCTTTGCTGCTGATGCTGACAGGAGTCAGAAAAGAATCCGATGAAGACATCTTCAGTGCTGATTATTCCGATGAGTACGAGGATGTAGTACGAAAGAACACGATGCGCAAATTGGGCAAGATCGTATCGGCTGTCGCTGCAATTGCCGCTTGTATCGCCGCAGTATGGTTTGTAGGAACCCATCAATGGAAAAATACTGAAATGCCAGAAACGGCATCAAAGCATCAAGTAGCACCTTCTCAACAAGAGCGCACCCCTGCCATTAACGATATGACAGAGAAAGACTCCAATTCTACTGAGGTTTCTCCAAATCCCGACCAGCCCGTGAAGGAACGTGTCGAGCCTGATGCCAATCACTTTGCATGGGCAAAGGGACTGATTGAATCCTACAAGGAAGACGATCTTGGAGAGATAACAGACCTGGCTGAGAACCCATCGAACTCTCGCAAAGGGGATGACACAGATTTTGCGCAGAAATAGGCGGGGTAAAGTTGATAGTTTATAGTTGATAGTTTATAGTCAGTTGAATAAGTTTATAGGTTAAAGTTGAAAATAAGGAGTGACAGGAGTTGCAGGAGTTCAGGAGTGACAGACGACACCAATGGGTGTTAACATCAGCAAAGTATCGTCGAACGAAGTGATAACTTCTAGCGAAGCGTTAACTTCGAGTGAAACGATAACTTCTTAAGAATAAAATAGTAAATGGTAAATCTTGTGATGGATAGGAAGAAATTGCACATATTATGGTTATTGTGGCTGACGATGTTAGTCACATTCGCAGCAGTTCCTGACAAGAAGCCATCCAAAGTGTTGCCAGTGCAGGAGAAGGTGTACCTGCATTTCGACAACAACTGTTACTTCCAAGGTGACACCATTTGGTACAAAGCCTATGTGGTGCTGGCCGATGACAACAGTCCGCAACCTCTCAGCAAGATTCTCTACGTAGAATTGTTAAACGAACAAGGTTACTTGGTAGAACGCCAGCAACTGACCATTGACAAACATGGTCAGGCAAACGGACAGTTTGCTGTCCCTGATTCGGCTTTTGCCGGATTCTACGAGGTACGAGCCTATACCAAGTGGATGCTGAACTTCGGATTTGACTACGCCCGCCCATGGTACACAAAAACAGGAGCATCGGAATACCAGACACAAACGATACTTTCGGAGAAAGATCTGATCTGGAATCATAAACAGGCATTATCTGAGCATTTATATAAAAACGGATACACTGCATTTAGCCGATTGGTGAAATCATTGGAAATATCGATGCCAGAGAAAAGGGACATTTCCCTCAAGGCACAACTGGAAAAGATAAAAACCAATCTGTTCCAGAAAGATGACGAACACAATACCTTCTTCTCCATTGACCCACAAGGTATGCGAAAAAACTACCGTGAATACCACAACCTCTTCTCACGCGTCATTCCTGTTTACAACCGTCCTGATACAGCAGATCAGTATATGCGAAAACTCATGCCAAAGAAGGTGACAACAGGCGATTACGACGTGAAGTGGAAGACACCTGAGTTCAACGTGAAGTTCTACCCAGAGGGCGGTTATCTGCTCGAGGGCGAGGAATGCCGTGTAGCTTGGGAGGCGATGAACGAGCAACTGGAGCGCTTGAACGTTCGAGGCGTGCTGCTCGAAGATGGTGAACCCATTGATTCTCTCATTCCTTGTCATGCAGGACGAGGTGTCATTACGCTCACACCTATACATGGAAAGAAGTATAAAGCACGATTTGTGTTTGAAGACCATAAATTCGACTTTGACTTACCGAAAGCAGAGCAGGAAGGTGTGAGACTATGGGTTGAGCAAGACGAAGAGGGTGTGTATATTGATGTAGTACAGAAATCGAACAAACCGAAAAAGCTGACACTGAATGTCTATTGTAGGGGAAAGAAGAGCTTTTCGAAGACGCCAATCCCGGATGACTGGGTTGCGATCCCCATTGAGGACTTGAACGAAGGTGTGAATCAAGCAGTTGTGGTTGACTCATTAGGAAACGTATATGCTGACCGCCTGTTTTTTGTCAACAAGTTATACGAATCGCAAGCCAAGGTGCTGATAGGAGGTATCCCTAACCGTCCATATACTCCGTTGGAGAAAATCCGTCTTAACATGATTGCCACGGACGCACGAGGACGTGCTCTGAAACACCAGACATTCTCCGTATCCGTACGCGATGCTGACCAGCTGGATGCCTCGTTTGCATCAGGTAACGTCATGACGAACCTGTTGCTGGAGTCGGACTTGAAGGGGTTCGTGGAGAATCCAGACTACTATTTCGAAGCTGACGACGAGCAACATCGTCAAGCACTTGATATCCTGATGTTGGTTCAAGGCTGGCGACGCTACGACTGGCGTTTTGTGGAAAATCCAGAGTACTTCAACATTGATTACATGCCTGAGCAGAAAATGGTGGTTTACGGTCAGGCACTTCCGCTCCGCAGGAGTCTGCTGAGCAAAGATAACGGTAGGCTCCAGATTACCTGTTCGCTCATCAACGACAAGGGCGAGATGGAACCAGAGATACCATTCCTCTATCGAGGAGTGACAGAAGCCGATTCAAGTGGTTACTTCCAATTTGTCTATGACCCCTTCTACGGAAAAGCCAAACTACAGCTTCGTGCCAAGTATGTGAAGAAGCTGGACAAGAAAAAATACGACCTCGTGACTCACGACCCAGAGATATTCGTCCGTAAGCAATGCTTCTACCCTACCGCATTGAAGGAGTATTCATGGTACGAGACGCACTTACTGGATATCATCAAAAGCAAGAATGTCACATGGGAGGAACGGCAGAAAGACATCTATGCATCGGAGTGGATTCCGCAGGTTATTATCAAACAGAAGAAACGAGTGCACACACAGCTGCAGAAAGACCGTCCAGTTGCTCAGATTGATTTTCTCGACTTCGTGAACGACATGTGGGATTTGGGTTACTATGACGCGTTCAACAAACTCGACGGTCATTATCTCTCAATGGAAGGTACACTTGCGCATATCTACGATTATGTGCGACTGCAATACGAACTGTCGGAAAACAACTACGAGACAAGCGAGACCTACTATAACTGGTCAAGAACTGACCGCGGTTACACATCTCAGAGCGGAGCCACCGACCCGACCACAGGACGCATGGAGACCGTTTCGTTTATGGACCGCATCAAGCGAATCGACATCGTGAGCGATGCTCCTCGCCGTCCGACCTCATTCGAGCATGTGCATCAGGACAAGTCGGTCATCTACAACACGCCTAGCATCCCGTCCTTGACCATGTCTACGTCGTCTTACTCATCCTCCGACAGCAGATGGGTTGACAACTGGGCCACCTCTTACACTCCTCCAAGTCCTCCCGTAGGCATCGATGCATACATCAATATCGTTTCTACTCCTGACAGCCTGCCACATATCACATTCGGACGTGAATACAACTTCCAGGGATTCAACAAACCAATAGAGTTCTACAATCCAGACTACAGCAAAGCTCGTCTGCCTGAGGTGAAAGACTATCGTCGAACGCTGTATTGGAATCCCAATGTGACAACCGATAATTTCGGTCAGGCAACAATCGAGTTCTACAACAATTCGACCTGCACCTCTGTGGATGTGTCGGCAGAGGGAGTCACTCGCTATGGAGAGTTTCTGGTAGGGGAAAAGTAAAACCCCTAACTTCTAACTCCTAACTTCTAACTCCTAACTTCTAACTCCTAACTTTTTGCATAAAATTCTCAAAAACTTTCAACTTTCAACTGACTATAAACTATAAACTATCAACTATTAACTTTTTTTTTGTATCTTTGCATGCGAAAAGCGAAAAGTGATGAAAGAAAACGAGAAACGACCATTAATACTGATTTCGAACGATGACGGATTTGAGGCAAAAGGCATCAATGTCTTAGCGGCGATCGCACGTGAATATGGTGACGTAATCGTAGTGGCTCCTGAGGGAGGCCGCTCTGGTGCTGCGCTATCAGTAACGTTCCAACACGTTTTGACCTCACGCCTCATCAAAGAAGAACCAGGATTGAAGGTGTATGCATGTAATGGGTCTCCTTGTGATTGTGTGAAACTGGGATTGTCGGAGTATTGCGACCGCAAGCCCGACTTGGTGCTGGGTGGCATCAATCATGGTGACAACTCAGCTGTCAACGTACACTACTCAGGTACGATGGGTGTAGTAATCGAAGGTTGTCTGAAGAATATCCCGTCAATCGGATTCTCACACTGCTCTCATAACGTTGAGACCGACCTCACGCCCATGCTCCCCTACATCCGGCGCGTGATGGAATATGTATTGACCCAAGGGCTTCCCAATGGGGTGTGTCTGAACGTGAATGCACCTGATGTGCCAACGTACAAAGGCATGAAGGTGTGTCAAATGGGTCAAGGAGTATGGACGAAAGAGCTTGAGGCGAGAACCAGCCCACGCGGTTTCAAGTATTATTGGTTGGTGGGTGAGTTCCAGAGTGCCGATACCCCAGATGTAAACTCTGATTGGAACGGATTGAAGGAAGGATATGTGACTGTGACTCCAACGAAAATCGACATCACAGCTTATGAGGTGATGGAGGAACTGAGAGAGTTGGAGACCCTCCCCCTTAACCCCTCCCTTTAGGGCGGGGAGTAGAATGTGTGCTGATGTATACTACCAATAACTATCGTCTGTACTCCTGAACTCCTGCCACTCCTGAACTCCTAAAAATACACAACGATAACTGCAAAAACATGAAATATTTTCTGATAGTTGGTGAAGCTTCAGGCGATTTGCACGCATCGAACCTGATGAAAGCATTGCAGTCAGCAGACAGCAAGGCTGAATTCCGTTTCTATGGTGGCAATCTGATGAAGAGTGTGGGAGGCACTCTCGTGAAGCACTACAAGGAGATGGCCTACATGGGGTTCGTCCCCGTGTTGCTACACCTACGCACCATCTTGAAGAACATGAAAGCATGTAAGCGCGACATCATGGCATGGAAACCCGATGTGCTGATACTGGTAGACTATCCGGGCTTCAACCTCGACATCGCTAAATACATACGCAAACATTCCAGCATACCTATTTATTATTATATATCACCAAAGATATGGGCATGGAAGGAGCATCGCATCAAGAACATACGAAGGGATGTGGACGAACTGTTCTCCATCCTGCCGTTCGAGGTGGATTTCTATCAGCGCCACCACTACCCCATCCACTATGTTGGAAACCCATGTGTGGATGCAGTGGAAGCCTTTAAGGCGAGCGAAAACGGAAGAGAGACAAGCGAAGTATTTCGTCAGGCCTTTGGATTGTCGTCCAAACCCCTCATTGCCGTTCTGGCAGGTAGCCGCCGTCAGGAAATCAAGGACAACCTGCGCATCATGATGCAGACAGCTCAACAGTTTACGGATTATCAGTTTGTCATAGCAGGCGTGTCAACCATCGAGGAAGACTATTACAGAATGTTTATCCCCAAGGATATGGATGTGAAACTGGTGTTCGACCAGACGTATCGACTGTTACAGCAGTCAGAGGCAGCATTGGTAACATCAGGCACAGCTACGTTGGAGACTGCTCTCTTCGAGGTGCCACAAGTGGTATGCTACTACACCGCATGCGGAAAACTCATGAACCTGCTGAAACGTCTCATCCTGAAAGTCAAATACATATCGCTGGTCAACCTCATTGTAGATAGAGAAATCGTCATTGAACTGATTGGCGACCAGATGAACACCAAACGGTTGGATGTCGAATTACGAAAGATACTGAAAGGTGGTGAAGCCCGTAGTCAGCTACTGGCCGACTATACAGAAATGCGGAAGCGATTGGGCGATGCTGGTGCATCACAACGTGCTGCCCGCGAGATAGTCGCTCACCTGATTGGTTAAATCGATAAAGTCCTGAACAGACAACTGTTCGGGACGTTTGTTGAAGATAGCATCCTCAAGCAGTGGCGCATCCTTCCCCACAATCTGCTTCATCCCATTACGCATCATCTTACGACGCATGGTAAACACGGTCTTCACAATCCTGCGGAACAACTTCTCATCGCAACCCAACGACTCGCGTCCGTTACGTTTCATACAGATGACGGCACTCTTCACCTTGGGGGGTGGGTTGAACACGTTTTCGTGGACGGTGAACAGGTATTCCACATCGTACCAAGCCTGAACAAACACACTCAGCACCCCATAAGTCTTACCGCCTGGTGCTGCTGCCATGCGTTCTGCAACCTCTTTCTGAATCATGCCTGTGCAACACGGAATCAGTGCTTTCTCATCAATCATCTTGAAGAATATCTGACTGCTGATGTTGTAAGGATAATTCCCTGTCAGCACAAACGGACGTCCATCGAACACAGTCTTGAGATCCATCTTCAGGAAATCAGCTTCTATGATGTTGTCGCCCAGCTCTGGGAAGTGTGTGTGGAGGTACGGAACAGACTCGCGGTCAATCTCCACCACTTTGAGTTCACGCTCTTTCTTCAGCAGGAACTGAGTCAGCACACCCGTTCCTGGTCCGACTTCGAGAACAGGAATATCCGGACACATGTCAACTGTGTCAGCAATACGACTTGCGACGGACAAATCGGTCAAGAAATGTTGCCCAAGAAACTTTTTTGGCTTCACTTTCGTATTTTCTTCCCACATCATAGCCACTATTTCACTTTTTATTTCTAAATTTGCAGTACAAAGATAAGGATTATTTATGACACCTCAGTCATGAATCCTCTTGAATTAGACGAAACGTGCGTAAAATTATTAAAAATATACTGAATGTTCTGCTGCCGCTGATACTTGGTGGTGCCATCTTGTATTGGATGTATCGCGGATTTGACTTCGAGCGAATGCAGGGAGCGCTCCTTGAAGTCAATTGGTGGTGGATGGCCTTTTCCCTTGTTTTTGGTGTGACGGCACAGGTCTTTCGTGGTCTGCGATGGAAACAAGCGCTCGAACCGCTGGGCGAATATCCCAAGACCATGAACTGCATTCATGCAGTCTTCATCTCCTACACCACCAGTCTGGTCGTTCCTCGCTCAGGCGAAGTGGTACGTTGCGGTGTGCTGAGCCGATACGACGGCACCTCTTTCCCCAAGGCAGTAGGTACCGTAGTGACAGAGCGTGTCATCGATTCACTCTTACTCATTGCGATGACACTTATCGTGTTCCTCCTGCAAATCAAGACCTTCATCCGCTTCTTCGATGAGACAGGCACCAGTCTGACTGGGTGGTTGCAGACATTTACGACAACTGGATACATCGTCACAATATCTTGTATCGTGATTACTGCGTTGTTCCTGTGGTATGTCATCCGCAAGGCCACCTTGTTTGCCAAACTGCGCAAAATCATCAACGACATCAAGGACGGTATCTTCTCCCTGAGCAAAGTGAGGAACAAATGGTTGTTTGCATTCTACACCTTAGCCATCTGGGGCAGTTATTTTCTCCATTTCTACATCACGTTCTTCTGCTTCGAGTTCACCTCGTCATTAAGCATCATGACCGCCCTGCTGGCCTTCACGGTCGGAGGGTTTGCAGTGATTGTTCCTACCCCTAACGGAATGGGCTCATGGCATTTTGCCGTCAAGACCGTCCTGTTGCTTTGTGGCGTGAAGGTAGCAGCTGATGCAGAGACCTTTGTGCTCATCGTACATTCCATCCAGACAGGACTCCTCCCGTTTCTAGGTATGTTTTCAGCCATCTGCCTGATGATGCAGAAACCATTCGAGAGCTTTAAGCCCAACGGCCCCCGTAAACCCTATGAGCCTTTTAAGCCTCATATACAAAACAGGCCATTCCCGTTTAATATCAATCAACATCAATAAATCAAATCGTTATGACAATCTTAGATTTAAAACCACAGAATGTATGGCGTTGTTTCCATGCGTTGACACAGATTCCACGTCCGTCAGGACACACCAAACAAGTTGCTGAATTCCTCGTTGACTTCGGAAAGAAGAACGGGGCTGATGCATTCATCGATAACGCAGGCAACGTAGTGATGCGAGTAGCTGCTACGCCTGGATATGAGAACCGTGAAATTGCCATTCTGCAAGCTCACATGGATATGGTGCCTCAGAAGACAAAGGAGAGCAACCACAACTTCGAGACCGATCCCATCGAGACATGGATTGATGGCGACTGGTTGCGTGCAAAGAATACCACCCTCGGAGCCGATGACGGTATGGGTGTAGCTGCTGCAATGGCAGTAGTGGAGGATAAGACGCTCGAACACGGACCACTCGAAGTACTCATCACTCGCGATGAAGAGACAGGCATGTATGGTGCCTTCGAATTAGCACCAGACACACTCAAAGGTAAATACCTCCTCAACCTCGACAGCGAGACAGAGGGCGAAATCACCATCGGATGTGCAGGTGGACTCGATGTCGTTTGTACGATGGAATATCAGGAGATGGACATCAATCCAGAAGGAATGGTAGCCTACGATATCGCCATCAAGGGTCTGCTGGGCGGTCACTCAGGATTGGAAATCAATCAAGGACGTGCGAATGCCAACAAACTCATGGCTCGCGTTCTCTTTGCCACAGTCAACACAGGCATGGCTCATCTCTGCAGCTGGCATGGAGGTAATATGCGCAATGCGATTCCTCGCGACGGCGAAGCTGTTGTAGTCGTACCAAAAGCAAAGGAAGCAGCGTTCAACGACATGGTAGCGAAATGTGCAGAGACCTTCTGCCGTGAGTTTGGCGATATCGAGAAAGAAGGCATCAAGCTAACTGCCACTCCTTGCGACATTCCTGCTACGGCCATTCCTGACGAGGTACAGAGCAACCTTATCAATGCCGTACTTGCCGCACAGAACGGAGTGATGCGCAACATCCCAACCATCCCTGAGATTGTGGAGACCTCCAGCAACCTGGCCATCATCAACGTCGCAGAAGGCAAGGCGGAAATCGACCTGCTGGCACGAAGCAGTCAGGACAGCATGAAGCTCTACCTCTGCAACGGTCTCAAGGCTTGCTTCTCAATGGCAGGCATGAAGGTAGAATTTATGGGTGGATACAGCGGTTGGCTTCCTAACACCAAGAGCCCACTCGTAGCTGCGATGTCCGATGTGTATGAGAAGATGTACGGCAAACGTCCTGAAATCCTTGTTTGTCATGCAGGACTCGAGTGCGGTATCATCGGTCCAAAGTATCCAGAGATGGATATGGCATCGTTCGGACCAACACTCCTCTCACCCCACACCCCAAGTGAGCGTTGCTTCATCCCAAGTGTAGGTAAGTTCTACGATTTCGTGACCGAACTGCTGAAGAACATCCCGGAGAAGAAATAAGAAGTTAAAGGAGTTAGACTTTAGACGCTAGACTTTAGACACTAGACTTTAGACTTTAGCAAACTATCGTCGAACGAAGTGATAACATCTAGGCCGTAGGCCGATAAATCCGATAACTTCGAGCCGAAGGCGATAACTTCTCTAACTGCGAGCCGAAGGCGATAACTTCCTAAATATCAAACAACATGGTCAAGAAACCATTAAAACTCTATTACTCCATACGCGAAGTGTCAGAGCTTCTGAATGTCTCAGAATCTCTGCTTCGCTATTGGGAGAAGGAATTCCCTACCATCCATCCCAAGAAGGTAGGACGAGGCATCCGTCAATATTCCAAAGAAGATATTGAGGCCATACGTGTCGTGTATCATTTCGTCAAAGAACGCGGCATGACCCTCTCAGGTGCCCGTGAGGCCATGAAGCGCGAGAAAGGGAATCCCAACAAGAAAACAGAGTTGATTGACCGCCTGAAATTCATTCGCGATGAGCTGCAAGCCATCAACCGTGAACTGAATTATCTGGAATAACATGGATAACCTCGATAGTTTTAAACAAATATAATAAAAATACTTCTTCGTGGTTCAGATGCTATCCGCATCTTCTTGTCCAACCCTCATAGGATGTGATTACAAGCTAGCTTGACTCACATCCTATGATGTTTATCCAAAGCTTTCAGCTAAGAACCACTCGAAGAAAAAATATTAAAAAAGCTGACGTTCTCGTTAAAGATCGTAAGCATCAGCAGTCTATCGTCTGAACTCCTGCAACTCCTGTAACTCCTGAACTCCTTTCAAAGCGAACACCTACTTTTTATTATTTTTGCTTGAATGTTTTTGTTAAAATAACAAAAAAAAGCCATTTCGTAATTGAAATGGCTTTTCTTTTTGTTTGAGTACAGGATTTATTCTGCTGCCTCAGCAGGAGCATCCATAGCATCGAGTACCTCAGCCTCAGCTTCAGCCTCTGCAGCTACTGCTGCGTCCTCTTCAGTCTCAGTTGCCTTTGCTGCCTCTTTAGCCTTATCAGCCTTCTTCTGAGCAGCAATCTCAGCCAATGCCTGCTTTGAATCCTCATCAGGAACTACCTCGAATGGAACTTCTACATGTACTTCGCGATGAAGCTGAATCTGAGCAGTGTACTGGCCCAGAGCCTTCACACCCTTGGTGAGTACCTTCTTAGGATCGAGTTCAATACCAGCCTTGCCAAGAGCCTCAGCAATCTGAGTTGGACCTACAGAACCATAGATAGCCTGTCCTTCAGAAACCTTAGCTTCGATTGTAAGGTGAACACCTTCGAACTTCTTAGCTTCCTCTTCTGCATCAGCCTTAATCTTAGCCAGCTTGTGAGCACGCTGCTTCAACTCCTCGTTGAGAGCCTTAACAGCCTTGTCAGTAGCAAGTACTGCCAAACGCTGAGGAAGAAGATAATTGCGACCATATCCGTCCTTCACTGTGAGGATCTCGTCCTTGTAGCCTAAGCCCTGGACGTCTTTCTTCAATATAATTTTCATTGTCTTTCCTCCTTTTAATTATTTCAACAAGTCTGTTACGAATGGAAGCAAAGCAAGGTGACGTGCACGCTTAACAGCCTGAGCCACACGGCGCTGATACTTCAGTGAGTTACCAGTGATACGACGAGGAAGGATTTTTCCCTGCTCGTTCAAGAACTTCTTCAAGAATTCAGAGTCTTTGTAGTCGATATACTTGATACCGCTCTTCTTGAAACGACAATACTTTTTCTTCTTGACGTCAACTGCCTGAGGAGTCAAAAAGCGTACTTCTGATGTAGTCTGTGTAGCCATAATTATGCCTCCTTCTTTAAATTACGACGCTTTTCAGCATACTGAGCAGCGTACTTCTCGTTCTTGACTGTGAGATAGCGGAGCACACGCTCGTCACGGCGCATCTGCAACTCGAAATTAGCAATCACTGTAGGTTCTGCCTTGAACTCAATCATGGCATAGAATCCTGTTGACTTCTTCTCAATGTTGTAGGCAAGCTTCTTGAGACCCCAATTCTCTACATTGATGATCTCAGCACCCTTCTCAGTGAGATAAGCCTGATACTTTTCTACCGCTTCCTTTATCTGCTGATCAGATAAAACGGGAGTTAAAATGAAAACGGTTTCGTACTGATTCATAATT
>JAFZYE010000055.1 GCA_017616445.1 Bacteroidaceae bacterium | reverse complement strand
AGTTGATATGCTTTCTTTTGTGAACGAGTTCCCACAGAAACCCTCTCAACTCCCCATCCATCCTATGGATGTCAACATCTTCAAAAGTAAAAAACAGTCGCTAACGCTCAAAAACACCATGCGGCGTGTCAACATGTTTTTCTTGTTTTTTACTTAGACAAGGGTGTTTTCCGAAGGGATGCAGGTGAGGATGGAAAACTGATATAGGAGCTCGCTCGTATGCTCAGGATTACAGCCTCAGATGCAGAAGCTCAAAGAGCTACATCCTTGACTAAGCTGTTTTTTATTGTTTTTGTTTATATCTCATATCTTCAATTTTTTAATTTTCTTCAATTCCTATTCAATTCCAAGTTAATTCCAAGTTAACTCCAAGTTAACTCTTCATCAGGAATTTCATTTTTTAAATTTTACATTTTTCAGCAACACTACTTCTCGCTCCCAGCAACACGGCCTTTCTCTCCGAGAGATACGGCCTTTCTCTCCACGCTTTCCTTCTTCTCCCCATGAAGGGGAGATGCCTTTCAGGCAGAGGGGGCTTCTTTGTTGCCAGATGGGGAGTCGAACCCCACCTGGCATGAGCTTATGATTGTAAGCTTTTCTTCGTTTGATTAGTTTCGTTTAGATTATTGTACCTTGATCACCTTCACGGCGTAAACTCCATTGTTCACTACATAACGGTCGTAGTAGGTCTTGCCAGCAAGAGCTGTTTCACCTGCTGGACAAGCATAATATTCATCTGCGGCATGGCCAATGCGCAGATAATAGTCATTTGTCTGCTTAGGCAGGATGTACACGCGAGTGTAATTGGTGCCTGACTTCTGATAGTACTCCGTGTCTGCATCAGGTTTCGTCTCTGTAACAGCTACGTAATTGCTTCCATCTTTCTTGTAGAGTGATGTGCCGAAGTTTGCGTATGCGATAGTTGGTGCAGCTGGCATTCTGTAATAGGTTGTGCCCTCAGTAATACTTCCACTTGCAGGTTGGTATGTATAGCCAAGTTGTGTGTAGAGCTCTGATGCAGATTCTCCATATCTATAATCATAATCGCCAATTGTTACGGGTGTGTATGTATATGGCTCGGCATCACCAGAACGCTTGTAATACGTTTTTCCTGATGCGATATTTCCAGTGGCTGCGATGTACTTACCTGCATCATCTGGATCTTCAATATACAAATCAGCTGCACTGGTTCCAATCTTATATCCTGTCGTTACTGCTACAGGTCCGCTTGAATATTCTTTTCCAGTACGTACTTTTGCTGTGGTAGTAGCAATTTGAGAGTAGCTATTCCCTGATTTTACATAGAGTGTGAAAGCGCTCTGTCCAACGAATGGGTAATCTGCATCAGCAACTTCTGTGTATGTGTCAGTTGCAGATTCGTGAGTGAAGTATGTTTTCCCAAGTACAGCGTCCATATTTGCTTGTTCAACATACTCGTAGTTGCAGTAGTAACCCTTCACAGCATCTCCAGTTGTGAATGTCTGTACTTCAAACATATCAGTGCTAGTTGTTGCATCTGACTGAGTGTATACAAATGCGTAAGTACCAGCTGCGGTTGGCTTGAACTTAGCAACTTCGTCTGTACCGACAGTCTTGTCAATACCGTCAGGTCCTACATACTTATCGGTTAGGCTGAGGGTGGCAGATGTCAGTTCAACACCATTACGTCCCTTGATGGTAACTCCGTCAGGAATGCGATCTAATTCACGCATCTGGAGTGCTGCAAGGACATCTGACTCAATCTTTCCTGGAGTAATAGTGTAGAGGGTAGCCTTACCTGTCAAGGTTGCGAGGGAGTTGAGTTCTGATACTGTTACGAAGATATCGTTATTCTTGAAGTATTCATCGTAGTTCGTTACAATCTCACCTCTTGAATAAGTGGTGATACTTGGTGTGGCTACAGTAGTGATGGTCTCCTGAACCTGTCCGTTGATATCTTCATCTGTTACGACCATAGCATCGAAGGTGATTGGGTAGAGTCCTGTAGGATCGCCTGGGGTAACACCTGTACCTGGAGTACCAGTCGTACCATTGAAGTCCTTCGAAATCTTAAATATATAGGTGTATGCGGTACCTGCCTGCCACTGTGAGTAGGTGGCTGGTACTTGAGCAGATGCACCTGTAACTGTGATTTCTTCATCCAATCCATCATCAGATACGAGGGTGAAGTCAACCTTTAGGTTGAGGGCAGCACCGGCTTCGTTTGGAAGAACGATGGTGTAATAACCATTTGAGGCATTTCCTGCATAGGTTGGAGAGCTGGATGTTTCGCCAAGATAGCCGTAATAGTAATCGAGTGTTCCGAATGCACCTGTTGTGCCTTTAGCTCCGCTATATGTAACATGAGCTACGTTGTTGTCAGGAAACTTAGGATCAGCAGGGTCGGTTATATCCAAAGTTGGATAATAGATGGTGTAAGTTCCGTTTGTCGAGAAATAACCGACTTCTGAGAATAAGGTAGCATCTGTTGACTTCGTTCCTTCTGCTGCGTTGTAGAACTTCACGCCCGTAACTTTATAGCCAGGTACTGTCTCATAGAGGGCGAGACGTACTTTTGCGCTGAGGTTGCGGAATTTAATCGTAACAGGACCACTCTCGTAGTTGGCTTTCTTCACGGTTACGAGGTCTGCGATATAGCAGTTCTGAAGTTGTGCAGCTGGACCTGAGAGGGTATAGGCAGCAGTCTTCAAGTTCGCTGGATCAATGAGTGAAGCAGTGACTCCGGTCGAGTTGCCGAGAGAGTAGGCAATGAAGTCATACTGCTTCTTTCCGAAGTCCCAGTACTTTACTTTCTGTGATGTCGCTTGTGCTCCTGTTTTTGGTGTTTTGCCTACATACTCCCAGTTTCTGGTATTGGACTCTGTGGTGTTGGCTGTGTTTTCTTCCCAAACTACTTGGAAGTTGTCGAACGTTAAGACTGATTTTACAGGATCGTCTGCAGTAGATGGATCTGCGGTCACATAATCTGATTTGTCTCCTTTGAATCCAGATACGTAAAACTGTTTGCCCAACATGTCTGCTGCTGTAGCACCAGTGTATTCGGCACGAGTAACTGCTTTGAATTGTGATCCAAAGCTGATGGTTTGTTCACCTGTAGGTTGTCCGGTGGATTCTCCTACGAAATCTTCACTTGAGCAGCTCGCAAGTCCTATGCTTGCTATGGCTGCGAGGATTAAATAACTCTTTTTCATAAGCTCAAAATTTTGTTTGTTAATAATTATTGGTTCGTTATTTGTTTTCTTTGTTATGGGGCTAATTGGGCTAATTGGGCTAATTGGACTCATGGGGCTTGTGGGGCTTGTGGGCCTGGGCCTTACATCTCAAACTCGTGCGTTCCTCCGTCCTCGTAGTCCTTCACGATGGCATCGAAGGCTGATCCTCCGCTGCGGGACGGTACTGGGATGGTGTCCATGTCGAGTTCGACGGTGAGCACGCCTCCTTTATATTTCTTTCGCACCTGGCTGGTCACATCGAACACGAAGGTGGAGTCGATACCGTTGTTGAACTGCATGGTGACATCCATGTAGTGGTGGTAGTTGTCGTTCACCGTTTCGCTACGACCGATGCGGTTGGGGTCGATGTTACACATACCGAAGGTCATGAGTCGACCGCCTACGATGTCCACAGACTCTCCTTCCATGTCGCAGTTGTTCTTGAGTCGCACGTTATAATGGACGGTGATGGCATCGGAGCCTGCTGTCTGGGTGTTGAGGTTCATGGTTCGAGCCATTCCTGACAGGTTGGCTGATCCGTCCACACCTGTTATCTTATTGTGGTTGTTATGCAGGATGACCTGGGTGAGGTAGATGTATGTCACAGGCTCGAGCATCATGTCCAGACGTTTGATCCAGAGGTTGCGTTCGGGGTCGAACTCGAATCCGTCGAGGTTCTCGTTGACTTCGATGGCCTGACTATAGACAGAGAAGAGGGCTTCGGGCTCGAAGAACGAACGGGTGTAGCGTGGTGCCTGATAGCGGCTTGGCACCATCGTCTGGTTGGTGTAGGCTGTGACATAATCGAGCGAGGTGGTCTCGTCGAAGTTCAGACTCTGTACACCGTCGAGGGTGTGGATGTCGTTCCAGATGAGCAGGTCCCAGAATCCCCAGTCGAACTCTCCCTGGAACGAATGGCCTTCGATGGTAAAGGCTTGCACCTGGGTGTGTGGGGCGTATGCCTTGTCGCCAGTGAAGTAGCGACGCAGGTTGAACGTGGTGGGCTCGGTATATCCGATATGTCCGAATACCTCGGCATCAATCGCATCCCAACCGTAGTACCATTCTGTCTCCCAGTTGTAGGTGATACCGTAGTCGAACTCGTAATTCCAATAGGTCTCCAGCTCGATGTTGATGAGTGGGAACTTGAAGTTGACGGAACCGCCTCGGTGGAGGTGCAGCTCTGGTTCACGCTCACATGCGACCATCATCGTGAGGGCGATTAACAGCAGGCACACCAGTCCTCTGCCGCCATTCACCAATGACTGCATCGCTGTTCTGAGTATGTCTGTTGTTCTTTTCATTTCTTTGTTTTGATGGGGCTAATTGGGCTAATTGGACTTATGGGGCTAATGGGCCTGGGCCCTATCGGTTTACCTCCCAGCTTTTGAGGCTCACGCCACGCGTTTTGTTCTTCCTGTAGAGCAGGTCGTAGGTGAGGGTCACTCCGATACGGGTAGGACCTATCCAGTTGTATCTGTATTGCCGCTTCTTGAACAGGTCGGCATCGAGCGTCCATTTATAATAGTATAAGTGGTCTTGCTCATCTGGGTTGACAGGGCACTCAAACTGATAGGGGTCGTACTTGCAGCGGAAGAATCCGACCTGTGCACCAAACTCAAGGCGCCAATGACCATTGCGGCTGATGGGCAGGACATAACCAAAACCTACGCCGGCACCAATGCCTTCACCTTCCCATCCTCGATTGGCATCGAAGCAGATGTTGAACAGACCTCCATGCACATAGCCTTGCAGGTACCATCCAGCAAAGGCTGGCTTCTGCTTCCCATTGGCCTCATTGGTCTCATGGGTCTCATTGGGCTTAAAGTAATAGCGGGTCTCCAACTGGTAGTTCCTCACTTGGAAGTACTTCTGATGCCAGTAGTCTTGCCACCAAGGGAAGTCGATGGAGGCTCCGTAGGTGAAGTGGCCATGGAGAGGGTAGTACTCGATGGCTACGTTCGGAATAGGACACCAGCGGTCGTAGCCTGGTACGTAGGCTCCGTCGAGCAGGAGGTTGGTCTTGATCGACAGCAACTCACGTCGTTTCAGGATGAGCGGCTCTGGCTCTTTCTCTGGCTCAGGAGTGTCTGGCACAACCATGATGCCTTTCTGTTCTGTCTTCTCTGCCTCAATTTTGGGACCTGCTCCCACTACGTTCGCGTCTTTCTTTTCCTCTTCCGGCTTGTCCACAAAGATGACGAAGCGTGTGGCACGCAGCTCTGGGAAGTAGGTCTTGAGCAGTCGGTTCCACAGTTTTCCTCCATTGGCTTTCTGAAGGGCTTCCTTCAAAGCAGTGTACTGGCTGTTCGGCAGGTACTTGTCGCAGAGCTCTTTCACGGTCTGGTAGTCTGCATCACCCGCATCACGCATCATGATACAGAGGTATTGGTAGTCTTCTACGACGGCTTCGCGTGTATAGTGGCTCTCGTCGACAGGCTTTGCCAGACGGGAATTGATAAAGTCGAAGAGGGATTGTCCACGCTTGTCACCCAGTATCTTGTTGAAGTGGTAGGGGCCTTCAGGTGATGAGGCACCACGAATCATCAGCATACGGATGGACAGGCTGTCCTTGTTGAGCAATGGAATCAGATCGTTCTCGATTTCCTTCAACAATGGGGAATTTTCGGGGAGGGTGTGTTTGTTGACAGGGAAGACAATCTTTCGGGAGATGTTGTAGAACTCATTATCCGAAAGCTGGATGTCTGCTCCCTTTTCGGTGAACCTCACATAAGGATAGCTCCCAAGAATGATGGTATCGGGAGTGACAACTACGGCTTTTGACGCAACAAATGATGTTGCGAATGCGATAACTGTCAATATGTTTCTTAAGTTTCGGTTCATACGATTCAACTTGAATTCAACTAATAATTCGCAAATATAAGGCATTTCTATGAAATGACCTAATTTTTTTAACGCAAAAATGCAAAATGACGAGTTTTCCTACCATGTTTTTGATAATTTGAAAAGATTTTTTACAAATTTGTACGTTTTACTCGCTTTATTATATTATATTTGCAGCGAAATCAAAAGTTTCAAATCGTAAATGCAAAATGAAACCACAATATTGGTTTGTTAATACGAAACGAAATATTTGTGTTAATAAGTGTAAATAATTAAAAACAAAGATAATAAAAATACTTGCTTGTGATGCATGCTCTAGTGGGAGCATTTCGAAGCCATCGTTCCAAGTTCTGTCTAAGCGAGCTTAACAGTCCTTAGTACGATACCTACGCACAGCCTATGGCATTGCATCACATTCAAGAAAAAATATTAAAAAGAGGATGTTCACTTTGAAGGGAGTGCAGGAGTTACTGGAGTTGCTGGAGTTGCTGGAGTTCAGACGATAGACTGCTGATGCACATACTCCTCCACCGCAGAGCGGTCCCCCTTCCCTAGCTTAGGGAAGGAGCTGCGAACATATAGCTTTTTTCTGTGGAATCTGTGATTTCTGTGTGACATTATACATTTTACATTTTACATTATACATTATATATTACATTCGTTATGGAACAATTAGATGTCTTATTATTACTGACCCGAACGGTTGCAATGACCTTTTTCACCGTTGAGGCGATACACTTGCTGGTATATGCCCGCCACTCTCACATCTATCGTGTCTATGGCTCCATCCAGCTTTCTATGGGTGCATTGTTTGCTTTGACGATTTACTCACGCTATTTCAGCGATACACCTCTGTTGTATGGTGGACAGGTGAATCTGCTATGGAACCTGATTGTGCCTGCCATCATGATTATGTATTACGAGATTCTGTTAGGAAGGAGGGTGCGATGGAGTTATACGCTTGCCAATATTCTCCCTTTTCTCTTTGTGTTCCTGTTTTATTCGGTTAACCCCAACCACACCTTCCTGCTGGTCGTAGGATGGTTATCGTTGGCTTATGCTACGATAGCAGCATTAGTCCTGCAGGTGATGATGGTGAAGGAGATGCGCCGTCATGAGGTGAAACGTGAGAGACTTGCCTATGTTTGGTTTGCTGTGGTGATGTGGGCTATGTACCTCTCGCTCGTCATGCGTATAGGAATGAATGATGTGGATATACGCTTTGCAAGGATTATCACAACGATTGTCTTGATGGCTGTCTATGCAATCCTTACCTTCCTGCTCAGACGTGGTTTGTTGGATTTCCATAAGCTTCAGCAGGAGGACTTTGACTTGTCTCCATCGGTCATACCTTCTCCGATGACAGCACAGCCTGTAGCACAATCAGAGGTGGTTGGGACACTCCCAACTGAGCAATCCTTCAACCTACAGGATCAGGCATCGTTCTTTGGGGATAAGGCACGTCAGCTGAATGAACTGATGGAAACCAAACAACTTTATCTGAATCCGGATTTGAGTGTAGCTGATTTGGCGCTCGAACTGGGTACGAACCGTACTTATCTGTCTCACCTCATCAATCAGTATATGAATACCTCGTTCACCAGCTATGTGAATGCTCTGAGGGTTCAGCATGCCAAAGAACTGCTGTTAACTACAGACGACACCATTGAGGAAATCTTCAAAGCTTCTGGATTCCAATCACGTACTACCTTCTGGCGTGCTTTCGCACAGGCGGAAGGATGTACTCCGAAGGAGTTCAGACAGAGAGAGAATAAACAAGGTAAGTAGGTTATAGGTTAATTGGTTAAACAAAAATATTCAAAATACTTCTTCGTGGTTTAGATGCTCTTCGCATCTTGTTGTCTAACCCTCATTGTCTGTGATTACAAGCTAACTTGACTCACATCCTATGAGGCTTATCCACAGCTTTCAGCTTTTGAACCACTCGAAGAAAAAAAATAAAAAAATTGGTGTTTTCATCTAAAGCCTAGTGTCTAAAGTATAGAGTCTCTTTCTAAATTCATCTACTTTTTCCTATTTTTGCTTTTGCTCGGGTTGTTATCCCTTTGGGGATTGATGATGTGTCTGTAGGCTTATCTGGAAGCTTGCTTACAAGGAAGCGTACAGGCACAGCATCAGAGACGTAAGTCTCAACCTGAGCGAAAGTGTTTTTATTGTTTTTGTATTACTCAATTGTCAATTAACAAGGAGAGTTTCTTCGCGCCTTCAGATGAGAGGTGGTCAGCATCGCTGAAGTCTTGGATTTGGAACTGTGGGTCGGAAGAGAAGTCGGCAAGGATGGCTCCATAGCGTGCCTGACAGGTATCCAGCGTCTGACGAAGGAACTGGTCGTTCCAAGTCCAATAGGTTTGGATAGCGGCACGATAAGCTTCTGAGACAGGTGTCTGAATCAAAATCAGACGGATGCCCTTTTGTTGCAGCCGCTCTGCTATCTGATAGAGCTTTTCGCGGTTGGCATACGCATAGAGGGTGTCTTGGTTACAATGCTGGTTTGCAGACGCAATTCCCCATCCCTCATCATCCTCCGGAACCTGTTGAAGGGCCTCTTGTGGGACAAATCCCAAAGAGTCGCAGGAGGTGTTCTGACCTTTGAACCATTGGGTCAGTTTCTCTTCTGATGCTTTGATGTGACTGAGTTCAAAGCCGTAGCTGCTGAGCAAAGTATGTTTCGGATAACCCATATAGAGCCTGTAGTAGGTGCAACGATAGGGCTCGCTCTCTTCCAAAGGGCAATCGAAGAGGTTGGAGTGGTCGCATACGAGGATGACCGTCTTCAGATTTGGACATTGCGGAAGGAATCGCTCTAAGAGGTAATCATCGTATTCGAAGGTCTGTGATACGTTACAGAGGTTATAGGTGGGTTGGGCGAACTGATCGGGTCGTAATCCGAACAAGCCGTGTGAGTTGCCCAGCATCAATACCTCCAATTCGCCTCCATGGCTGCTCATCCATTCGTATTTCTGCCGGTAGGTGTTGGGAATGGTTCTCAACACGATTTCTGCGCTACCAACCAAGAGGATGACCGGTAGCAGGAACAGGAGGGTATGGGTGATGAACTTACGCATGGGTTGTCAGAATTGGAAATAGATGAATGTGGTGTCCTCTCCATGGAACAGGATGATGAGCAACAGCAGGATGTAATACACCATCCAGCGAACGGCTCGATGGCGGAAGAGACGGCCTTCTGTCAGGTCGAGGGTATGCCTGCGAGTACGTTGCAGCCATTCGATGACAATCAGCACAGCACACCAGAGAAGGGCAATCTTGCCAACAGAGAGGTGTAGGATGGAGCTTAGGTCGAAGGAGGTAAACATCTGTCCGATATAACCAACTGTCTCTGTGAGGGAGGTAGAGCGGAAGATGACCCATCCAAAAGCTACCAAGATGAAGGTGAACAGGATCTTGTGCAGTTCGGGCAGGGTAGCGGGATGTTCGAACGAGCGTGTGCGCCTGCCTCTGAGGATAGGTGGGAGAAACAGAATGGCACTATAAAGACCCCAGACGACGAAGGTCCAGTTGGCTCCATGCCACAGACCACTCAGGAGGAACACCACCATCGTGTTGCAGATGGTTCTTCCCTTGCTTCCATGACTGCCTCCCAAGGGGATATAGACGTAATCGCGAAACCAGGTCATGAGTGAGATATGCCACCTGCGCCAGAACTCACCTACACTACGTGAGAAATAGGGCAGACGAAAGTTGTCGCATAACTGGATTCCGAATAAATGGGCTGTTCCGATAGCGATATCGGAATAACCAGAGAAGTCGCCATAGATCTGGAAGGTAAACAGCAACATACCGACGATAAGGGTCAGACCGTCGTAATCCTGCCAGTTGCCCCATATCGTATCGACTGCGATGGCGCAGTTGTCTGCAATCACCATCTTCTTGAAGAATCCCCACAGGATACGTCTGAGTCCATCAACACTCTGTGAGCGGTTGAAATGACGTGGCTGCAGCATCTGTGGAAGCAGGTGGGTGGCCCGTTCGATAGGACCTGCCACCAACTGGGGGAAGAAACTGATATAGGCAAAGAAAGCAGTTACGTCAGTTGTGGCTGGTAACTGGCGACGATAGACATCGATGGTATAGCTCAGCGACTGGAAGGTGTAGAAACTGATGCCTACAGGCAGGATCAGCTGAAGCAACGGCAGACTTGCTGAGAGACCTACTTGCGATAAGAGCTCTTGCAGGTTGGTTGCAAAGAAGTCGTAGTACTTGAAAACACCCAATATGCCAAGGTTGAGCACGATATTGAAGAGTGCCCAGCCTCGCTTGGAACGGTTTGAGCCAGCTCGCTCGATGCAGAGACCAGTGAGGTAACTGCTCAGCGAGGTGATGAAGATTAGGATGAGGAAACGCCAATCCCACCAGCCATAGAACAGGTAGCTGGCGGCCACGATGAAGAGGTTCTGCCATTTCAACCACCTGGACAGCATCCAGTATATCACATATACTGAAGGCAGGAATAGGAGGAATGCAATGGAGATGAATGACATGACTAGTTGATCTTCGGTTTCAACTCATCGGGTGAGTCTTTGGTATAGAGGTTCACCGCAGGGGCTGACTTCGTGAAGATGTCAGCTATCCGTTGCGGGTCAATGGTGAATGCAGGCTTGAACTGGTCGGAGTTCATGTAATGCAGGATTGAGGCACGCATCTGACGGGCTACAATACGTTGCTCCAGATTGTTATTGATGTCCATCGAGGTCATCACGAGCTTACCACCCAACACGTTGGCTTCGAACAGCATACCAATCTTACGGGACAGGAACCATGTGTCGATACTCTGTACCAAGGGTTGGAAGTCTGCTGGGAACTCAGTGAACTGCATCACCTGAGCCTTGTTGACCAACTCCCACCACTGTAGGTCGCTGTGGTAGTCAGTAGGGAAGAGGTCGAAGATGCTGTGGGTGTTCTCAACCAAGATACCTGTGGTATGTGGAGGACGCATCTTGAACCAGCTGGTATTCCAGAATACAGGCGTGAACTGCTGCACGACTTCCTTACCGTAGGTGACCTTTCCTGCTGCGGTAAGCAATACCTTTCCGCCTTTCTTCAAGACGTTCATGGTCTGCTCGTCAAACTGATCGGTAACCCATACGTTCCCTTTCTCTTCCTGAACTTCAGCAGGATAGACCCAGAAGTCCCAGTGGTTCTTGGCCTCTGTACCAGGCAGGCTGACGGTGAGCGTCAGCTTCTGGGCTTCCTTGATGGAAGAAAGTGGGAAGTCGATGCTACCCATCGGGATGTTGTTTCCGATCTTCCAATCCTGAGCAGGGAAGCGACCCGTGTAGAGGGTCTTGCCTGCCGACTTGATGGTGTAGAGCGGACTTATATTTAATAAGGTGTGGTCGTCGTACTGATTAAGCACGATATCTGCATGGAAGGTCTCGTTGTTCTTATAGGTGAATTTCGTCATCTTGGCTAGTGGAACGACTGGCGAACAGAACTCACGGAACTCAGGAGCTGTCATATATCCCTTATCATCGAAGAACACATCGGTCACACCTACCAGAGCTGTTCCCTGACCTGAGTAGTCGTTGATGGATAGCAGCTGGAAGCCTGCATACTGTGGGGTACGCATGGTACGTTCTATCTCATACTTGTAGCAGAGGGCCTGAAGCTTACCTGAGGCCATCATGAACTGTTTGGAGCGGCTACCCATACCGTTATCGTTCAGGATATCACGGAAGACCTCGAAGTTACGGGCTTTATTCACACCTGTGTACTTACCAATCTCGTCGAAGTTCGGGAACACACACCATTGACCAGTCTCATGACTGACATACGGCTCTGCTACATTTCCTATAGCACTGGTATAGTCGTCCATCGTATCGGGACGGCGACTGCCCCATTGAAGACCTCTCGCTCCTGCCTTCACATGATATTGACTCTTAGGTTGCCATTGCCAGCTACCGCCTACGGAGGCTCCTGTATATACCCTTCGGGTATCGGTGGCTTTCCAGTAATCGACGAACTGACTGACCCATGCTACCCAGTTGCCTGCCGGCTCGTTACCGCATGCCATCATGCAGAACGATGGGTGGTTGCCATAGTCCTTGGTCATCCGCTGAGTTTCTTCCATCAGGTATTTGTCGATAGGACGTCCGTTTCCAAGTACCACACCATGGTTTGGCCAACTCGGACCTTCGGGTTGCAGGTAGAACCCTATCTTGTCGGCAGCTGCAAAGGCTGCATTAGGTGGACAATAAGAGTGGAAACGCATGTGGTTGAGACCGTATTCCTTACAACGACGGAATACGCGTTCCCATGATTCGATATCCATGGGGGCATAACCAGTGAGGGGGAAGTCGCAGTTCTCGACTGTACCTCGCAGCTGTACCTCTCGACCATTCAGGTAGAACATCTTACCACGTATCTCGAACTTACGCATACCGAAGGTGATACCGGTCAGGTCTACAGTGGTATTCTTCTTCGATATGAGTGCGGTGAGGGTATATAGATTTGGATGGAACTCATCCCATAGCTTCATGTTCTTGAGTTTTACAGGGAATTCAAATAGGGTGGTGTCTGCCGTCAAAGTGACGTTGGTTTCCACTCTTCCTTCTGAATAACCGCCTTCCAATTCGTTGCTGTAGGCATGTAGGGTCAAGGTGTATTTGGACTTAGGCTTGCCAACCACTTGTACCTTCACCAGGGCTTCCTTCTTGTCGATATCGGGGAATACCTGCAGGTCGGTGATATGGGTCTGAGAGGTCTGTTGCAACTCCATCCTGCCCACAATACCGTTCCAGTCGCCCTGAGTCTGATCGGTGATGGAGTGGGAGTCATTCCCTACATTCACCGTCTCGGGTCGGTTGTCGATACGGATGGCTATCACGTTCTCACCTTGGTGGAGGTAGCCGGTCACGTCGTATTGGTGTGCTGTTACCAGACTGTTGCGCATCCCTACCTTCTTACCGTTGATAAACAACGTGGTCTCAATATGCGGACGTTCCAAGTAGATGGTATAGGTGCTGTTTGGGTTGAACTTAGGCAGGTTGACTGTCCTACGGTACCATGCTACACCCACGTAGTGCTTATCGGGGGTGAGGAAGAAGGTGAGCTTCATGTCCTTACCTGGCTTGCGGTATTTCTCCATGTAAGGGTTGTAGAAGTACGAGCTGTCGTACAGACTACCCACCCAACGGGTGTTGACACTGATATCATCTCCTTTGAGACGTTGCAGCATGGATGCCGGCAACTCGATGGTGTCATCTAACTGACGGTTGTACCATTGTTCTGCAACTCCTTTGTTGTTGCGGTCGATCTCGAACTGCCATGTACCGGCAAGGTTGATGGTTTGTGCCTGCATCATTACTGCCAAGCAACATGTGATAAGGGTTGATATTATTCTCATAGGGCTAATGGGGCATATGAGGCTTATGGGCCTTATTGGGCTTATGGATTAATACTGAGTGTTTGTATCGCAGCTTCCAGTCGTCGGATAAATGGACGTTTCTTCTTGTCGGGTGCATACACGAATCCTTCTGCGACGATGATACGGTTGTGGAGGCTGTCGATTTGTGAGTAGGAGACGAACGGGCCACCCATCATGTCATTCTTCATGGCCCAAAGTCCACGGGCTTCCATGATTTGGCGACCTTCGTGATTGATGGTGCGGATGAATACGAACTCAGGGTTGGTGGTCATGTATTGGTTGGCTTGTTCACCCTTGATATTCTCACGCATGAACGAGTCACGAATGGCGATGTAACGTGCTTGGGAGAGTCCTTCGTCAGGCGAGTACGGATAGGTATATACGCAGATGTTGAGCCGGTTGTCGAGTTGGTTGGAGGAGGCCCAAACGAAATCCTTTCCAGGCTTGACTGCGTTGATTTCCTTTGGTGCGTATATGTCACATCCGAATTGCTGCTTCACTTGCCGTTTTACCTTGTCGCTATAGGTGCGCTTGAGGTTCGCCTGTTCTTTTTTCAACTCTTCATTGACAAATAGGTCGATGATTTGATGCTGCCGTTTGATGACCATGTCAGTCATCGCTCTTCCGTCGGGTGCTGTGAGATAGGCAACCGTCTGGGGATGCGCATAGATATCGCGTGTAACCTTGAAGGCTGCCTTGGTGTACTTAGGGTTGACGTCGATATGGAGGATATTGGCAAATCCCTGAAAGGTTGTACTGAACGCATTCGGATTGATGCTGATGATCTTGAAGTTGCTCTCTTGTTGCGGCAATCCCAAGATACTGGAATTCAAAACCTCCATCACGACAGTTCCATCTGCGGTCTTTAACCAGTCCTTGTCGGCAATCAGCAGCAACTCGTATGGCGCGCTATCGGTCGTCACACGATTACTGGTCTGTTTCTGGGATGATTCGCATCCCATGAGGCTCATGAGGCAGATGAGGCCAATAAGGCTTATACGCCCAATAGGGCTAATGGGGCTCATTGGGCTTATGGGTTCTGTTTTATTCATTTTTCACTATTCGTTTTTCACTTTTCACTTAACTGGTACACCTCTGAGCCTGCTAGCAGGAAGCATCCTAGTCCGAAGTCATCGAAGTCGGGTTCGCTGTCATAGGTGACGGGCTGTGAGTCACTGGGTTGCTTGCCTGTTCCCTGAACATAACCGAGGAAGCCGTTTTTATGCAGGCAGTCCTTCACCATCGCCTTCCATGTATTGGCAACGATAGGGAGGTATATCTTTCTGTCGAGGATATTGTGACGGATGCCCCATGCCATCCCATAGATGAACAATGAGGTGCCTGTCAGTTCTTTCCCCCCATAGTTGCTGTCGTCATGTAGACTTACATTCCAGAAGAAATCTTTTCGCTGGCAAGCCCTGAGCGCTTCACTCATTTTGACGAAATCACCCTTGTATTCCTCCAAGAACTCATCGTAGTCGGGTATGTCCATGATGTCCTGCATGGCACGAACCAATGCTGCATACACCCATCCGTTTCCGCGGCTCCAGTAACAGTTCTTTCCGTTAGGCTCCTTGTATGGTGGAATGAAGTCTTTATCGCGCCACCACAACCCTTCTTCCTTGTTGAACAAACCGCCAGCCAGTACGTCACGTGTGTGGTGGTACATCTTCCATCCGTGTTGAGCATAGCGGTTGAAGGCTTCATCACCTTCTTTCGCTTTGACCAGCGATAGTTTGGTAAGTACCGGCAGACCCATCTGGATGGCATCAATCCATGTCCAGTCTCCTATACTCTCACGTGTGCGAAGCAAGTTATCCATGCATTGCATGGTGGGGATGTAGGATTGGGTCAGACCGTTCAGATACATGGACAGGTAGGCCTGGCAGCAACAATAATCGTCCGCATCACGCGTCTTGATACCGTTTCGCGGTATCCATTCGTGGTAGGAGGCCCAACTGTAGAGGTATTGTGCGTTGTCTTCGTATTTTGGAGCTTGCAGGACACGCTCTATATCGGTAAGGGCTACCAACCCTTCGAAATAGACACCGCGAGTCCAGAGGTTGCTGGGACGTTTCTTTTTGACAAAGGTAGGTGCACCTGCATCTGGATGCTGGGTGATGAAGTAGTGGTTTGCCAGCTCCATAGCAGCCAACACCTCTTTCTTCTCTGGCAGTTTCACCTTTTTTGCGTAGGTGCTGACACAGAAGAGTGCTGCAATGGATAGGATTAGGATTCTCATGGTGATTAAATGAATTCTGCGATTTGACTTTCAAGGTATTCGTTTGTCACACGTAGCTTTAACTCACCCTTACGGGCAATTGAAACGGCTCCGTTCTCTTCCGACACCACGACGGCCAAGGCATCGCTCTGTTGTGAGATACCAAGTGCAGCTCGATGGCGCAGTCCCAGCTCTTTCGGGATATTCATGTCGTGGGAGACGGGCAGGATACACCCTGCTGCCTCTATGCGGTTGTGACGAATGATCATGGCTCCATCGTGAAGTGGACTGTTCTTGAAGAAGATGTTCTGAATGAGTTGGGTACTGATGATGGCATCGAGTTTTTCACCGGACTTCACGATGTCGGTTAATGACATCGTCTTCTCGATGATGATGAGTGCCCCGACCTTGTTCTTACTCATCTGCTCACATGCCCATACAATCTTCATGACAGAAGGATTCTCTTCCTCGTTCTTCTTGTTCTTGCGACGGAATATCTTGAAGAAGAAGTTGAATTTACGGTGTGAACCGATGGTGAGGAAGAAACGGCGTATCTCTTCCTGGAACAGGATGATGAGAGCCAGTACACCGACACTTACTAACTTGTCGAAAATCGTGCCAAGCAATCGCATGTCGAGCACCTGAGATACAAGCATCCAGATGACGATGAAGATGAGAATGCCGTAGAATACGTTGAGTGAGCCTGAGTCTTTCATCAACCTGTAAACGTAATACAGGAGAAAGGCGACGCACACAATATCGATGATGTCTTTAATACCGAAGTCTAACACAACTTTATTTTTATTGGGTTTATTATTGGACTAATTGGCCTTATGAGTCAGTGTGATGCACTGCATGGCTTCCTTCACTTCATGTACACGGAGAATACTGGCTCCTTTTGCCAGAGAGAGGGTATGCAGTACGGTGGTGCCGTTGAGACATTCCGACGGAGGGAGGTTCAGCAAACGGTAAATCATGCTTTTGTGTGATACCCCTACCAATACAGGAAGTTCCAGCAATAGGAGCGCATCAAGATGATTCAGCAATTCGTAGTTCTCTTCGAGGGTTTTGTTGAATCCGAATCCAGGATCGAGTATGATGTCTTTTGCCCCACGATCCCTTAACTGCTGCACCTTGTCTGAGAAAAACAGCAGTTCCTGTTGACAGATGTCAATCGAAGGGTTACGTTCTTCGTTGAAGGTGAGGATGTAAGGTGTCCCATACTTGGCCACCACATCGAACATATCATCACAGCCACCAGAGATATCGTTGATGATTTGTACTCCGTATGTGTTGATGCACCATTCTGCGATGTCGGAACGAAACGTGTCAACTGAAAGAATGCAATCTGGGAAGGTGCGACGGATGATGTCGAGGGCTGGTGCCAGACGTTCGCGTTCAGCTTCAGCACTGACCGGTTCACTGCCAGGACGCGTAGAGCAAGCTCCTACATCGATGATTTTGGCTCCCTCGGATAACATTCTTCCGACATGGGCTACGATGATGTCATCCAGCGAAGAGGAGTCGGGAGATACGGAAGTATAGAACGAGTCGGGCGTCATATTGAGAATACCCATCACACAAGGGGTTGACAGGTCTAACAACTGCCCTCCTACATTGATTGTATATGGTACACAACGAATCATTCTCTTCACTTTTGCTGCAAAGATACAAATAATTTATAATTCATAATT
>JAFZYE010000054.1 GCA_017616445.1 Bacteroidaceae bacterium | reverse complement strand
ATTTTTAACAAAAACATTGAAAAACCCTTTTGCTCTGGTTAAGACTGTCGTCTTTGATGCCACGTCTGCGAATCCGGTCATGCGAACAAGCTCGCAGTCTCAGCTTCACATCCGCACCATCAATCCCGATGGGATAACAACCAGACCAAAAGAAAAACACCGCTACTGCTAAAAAACACCATGCGGCATGTTAACAGTGAATACGCCAACTTTTTTCTGTTTTTCTTTTCTGTAGTTCAGACCGTATGGTCGTTTTAGATTCGAAGGCCAGAGAAAGGAAGTGTACTTACTGTCTTTGGCAGACGGATTGAAAACGTATGGGTGATACCCATGAACTACAGAAAAGTGTTTTTGGTGTTTTTGTTTAAAATGCCTATTGTCAACTGTCAATTGTCAACTGTCAACTATCAGTTGGACCTTGTTTTTTCTTAAAAATATTAAAGATATGGTGGTCATGTCGAAAATTATGCTTAACTTTGCAGTCCGTTGCGTATTCGTGCGCGCACGAGACAAATAGAGGACCCCCCGCCCCCCTTTAGGGGGAGGAAGACTTTAGACGCTAGACGTTAGACTTTAGACGAATAGACAAATAGATTACAGAAGATTATAGATGAACAATTTTGATTTTGACGATTTAAGCTTTCTTGACGACTCTCCACGTAATGCATCGATCTCCATCATTTCGGACATTGATGCTACGAAGTCTAATATATTCGACACAGAAATCAGTCCGGACAAGGAAATACCTATCCTGCCACTTAGAAACACGATGTTGTTTCCAGGCACCCTGCTCCCCATCACGATTGGACGCCGCTCTTCGCTGCGTATGATCAACGAGGTGAGCAAATCGGGCGAGGTGATTGGTGTGTTCAGCCAGAAGGATGATTCGGTGGACAACCCTGACGGTAGCGACCTGTTTGAGTATGGTGTGATTGCAAAGGTGGTGAAGGTGTTGGAACTGCCTGACGGCAACCGCACAGCCCTGATGCAGGGTTTCAGCCGTGTGGGACTGCAAGAGGCGCATGACAATGGTGACTATCTGGTGGGACATATCTTCAAGGCTGACGAGGTAATTCCTGGCAACCGCGACAGAGAGTTCAATGCAGTAGTTGAAGCATGTAAGGACGTAGCGGAGAAGCTCTACAAGAGCAGCGAGTTCCGCAACTTCGACGTGTCGTTCAACCTGCGTAACCTCTCGAACAAGACGTTCCTCATCAACTTCATCTGCGCCAATCTGCCTGTCAGCAACAAAGAGAAGATCGATTTGCTGCGCGAGAGCAACATGACCCAGCGTGGATTCATGCTGCTGGGACTGTTGAACCGCGAATATCAGTTCGTGTCGCTTAAGGCAAGTATTCAGATGCGTACACAGGAGGACCTGAGCCGTCAACAACGTGAGTTCTTCCTGCATCAGGAGATGAAAAACATACAAGAGGAGTTGGGCGAAGACTCCGATTCAGACATCGAAGGGCTGCAACGACGTGCCAGAAAAAAGAAATGGAGCGAGAAGACCCTTGAGTTCTTCAACCGCGAAATCGGCCGTCTGCGCAGGATGAACCCACAATCGCCGGACTATCAGACACAATACGACTATCTCGATACGTTCGTCAGCCTGCCTTGGAACGAGGCAACAAAAGACAACCTGAACCTGAAGAATGCTGAGAAGGTGCTGAACCAAGACCACTTCGGCATGGAGAAGGTGAAGGAACGCATCCTCGAACACTTGGCTGTGCTGAAGACGCGAGGTGACTTCAAAAGTCCAATCATCTGTCTGTATGGTCCTCCAGGTGTGGGTAAGACTTCGCTGGGCAAGAGCATCGCTCGTGCTATGAAACGCGAATATGTGCGCATGTCGCTGGGTGGTCTGCACGAAGAGGCAGAGATTCGCGGACACCGCAGAACATACGTGGGTGCGATGCCTGGACGTATCATGAAGGGCATACAGCAAGCCAAGAGCTGCAACCCTGTATTCATCCTCGACGAGATCGACAAACTGGGACAGGACACCTTCCACGGTGACCCATCATCGGCTTTGCTCGAAGTGCTCGACCCAGAACAGAACAGCGCCTTCCACGATAACTATCTGGATTGCGACTTCGACCTCTCGAAGGTGATGTTCATCGCTACAGCCAACAACATCGGAACCATCCCTGCCCCACTGCTCGACCGTATGGAACTCATCGAAGTGAGCGGATACCTTACAGAAGAGAAGATAGAGATTGCGAAGCGCCACCTGATTCCCCAGCAGCTGAACAAGCTCGGAATGGAAGGGACAGGTATCAAGCTGACACCTGCTGCTATCGAGAGAATCATCGAGAACTACACCCGCGAATCTGGCGTACGCGAACTCGACAAGAAACTGAACAAACTGCTGCGCAAGCTCACACTGGAATTTGCCAAGACGGGTGAGTTGCAGAAGAAAAACATAGGCGAGAAAGACATCGAAACCCTGCTGGGACCTGTAGAGTTCACGCGTGACAAGTATCAGGGTAACGACTACGCTGGAGTAGTGACGGGTCTGGCCTGGACATCGGTAGGAGGTGAAATCCTCTTCATCGAAACCAGCCTCAGCAAAGGCAAGGGTCAGAAACTGACGCTCACAGGTAATCTGGGTGACGTGATGAAGGAATCAGCGGTTTTGGCACTTGAATACATCAAGGCTCACGCAGAGAAACTCAACATCGACCCACGTATATTCGACTGTTGGAACATCCACATACATGTGCCAGAAGGAGCTGTTCCGAAAGACGGACCATCGGCAGGTATCACCATCGCTACCTCAATCGCTTCTGCGCTCACGCAGCGGAAGGTTCGCAAGAACGTAGCGATGACAGGTGAGATCACCCTGAGAGGTAAGGTACTCCCTGTAGGCGGTATCAAGGAAAAGATTCTTGCAGCCAAGCGTGCAGGCATCACAGACATCATGCTGTGTCATGAAAACGAGAAGGACATCAAGCAGATTCCAGAGATTTACGTGAAGGGTGTGACGTTCCACTACGTAGAAAACGTGGAGGATGTGTGGAAATTCGCCCTGCTGGACGAGAAGGTGAAGAATGCAATAGAGTTCACGATAGAGGAAGAAAAAGAAGTTAGGAGTTAGGAGTTAGGAGTTAGAAGTTAGAATGCCATTAACATATATTGTAGAACATACAGACGAGAAGACGCAAGCAAGAGCGGGATTGATTACGACCGATCATGGTCGGATTGAGACCCCTATCTTCATGCCTGTAGGAACCGTAGGAAGTGTAAAGGCAGTACATCTGCGTGAGCTGAAAGATGATATCAAGGCACAAATTATACTGGGTAACACCTACCACTTGTATCTGCGTCCAGGATTGGGTGTCATCGAAGCGGCAGGCGGACTGCATAAATTCAACGGTTTCGATCGTCCGATGCTGACAGATAGTGGTGGATTCCAGGTGTTCTCACTCTCAGGCATACGGAAACTGACGGAAGAAGGAGTTGAATTCCGCAGCCATATAGACGGTTCGAAACATTTCTTCTCACCAGAGAGGGTGATGGACATCGAGCGCTCGATAGGTGCAGACATCATGATGGCCCTCGATGAATGTCCAGACGGAAAGTCAGACTACGAATATGCAAAGAAGTCGCTCAAGCTGACAGAGAACTGGCTCGACCGTTGCATCCAGCGATTCAACGAGACAGAGCCGAAATACGGCTACCATCAGGCACTCTTCCCCATCGTACAAGGATGTACCTATACCGACCTGCGCCAACGTGCGGCAGAGTATGTAGCAAGCAAGAACGCAGAAGGAAACGCAATTGGAGGATTGGCTGTAGGAGAACCTACAGATGTGATGTATGAGATGATAGAAGTGGTGAATGCCATCCTGCCGAAGGATCGTCCACGCTACCTGATGGGAGTGGGCACACCGCAGAACCTACTTGAAGCGATTGAGCGAGGTGTGGACATGTTCGACTGCGTGATGCCAACCCGAAACGGCCGCAATGCTATGCTGTTCACCCAACACGGCACAATGAATATGAGGAACAAAAAGTGGGAGATGGATTTCACACCTATCGACCCAGAAGGAACCTCGTATGTTGACCAAGCATACACAAAAGCATATCTGCACCACCTGTTCAAAGCCCAGGAATTGTTGGCTATGCAGATTGCATCAATACACAACCTGGCATTCTATCTGCGACTTGTAGGTGAAGCCCGCCAGCATATCATTGCAGGCGATTTCAGCATTTGGAAAAGCAAGATGGTAGAAGAACTGGGAAGGAGAATATAGTTAGGAGTTAGAAGTTAGAAGTTAGGAGTTAGGAGTTAGGAGTTAGGAGTTAGGAGTTAGAAGTTAGAAGTTAGGAGTTAAGATGCAATGAGAAGACCGAAGTGGAACATAAAGAAGATGAAGAGACCGGAGAAAGTCAACCAGTTTTTTGACTGGTTGAACGAACACTCTCCACTATCGAGACTCGACCGATATATCATCGGCAAGTTCCTGGGCACCTATTTCTTCTCTATCGCCCTCATCATCAGTATTGCTGTCGTTTTCGATATCAACGAGCATATCGATAAGTATCTGTCGAAGAATGCGCCGGCAATCGAAATCATCAAGTTCTACCTCAACTTCATCCCCTATTACGCCAACCTGTTCAGTCAGCTGTTTGTGTTTATCAGCGTGATTTTCTTCACAACCAAACTGGCAGAAAACTCGGAAATCATCGCCATGATGTCAACAGGTGTCAGCTTCAAACGACTGATGCGACCCTACATGATTTCAGCAGCAGTAATCTGTGTGCTGACCTTCGTGATGGGTGCATACATCATTCCTCGTGGTAACGTAGAACGTGTGAAGTTTGAAAACACCTACAGGCGGCGTTATGCTGTGACCTATACCAGCAATGTGCAGCTGGAAGTAGATACAGGAGTGATTGCCTATCTCTCGCGCTATGAAGACAACGTGAAGACAGGCTATGACTTCACCCTCGATAAGTTCGTCAACAAGAAACTCGTCAGCCATCTGCAGGCTGCGATGATACAATACGACACGCTCTCCGAAGAACCGAATCACTGGATTATCAAAAACTATACGGAGCGTGACCTGCAAGGCATGCGTGAAGTGATTACGAACGGAAGCCGTATCGACTCTGTCATCAACATGCAACCGCAGGACCTCCTTATTCAAAAGGGACAACAGCAAACACTGACCAATCCACAACTCGAAGAGTATATAGACCGGCAGAAACAACGAGGATTTGCCAACATACAGGCATTCGAGGTGGAGTACTGGCAACGAGGAGCCTCTTCGTTCGCAGCCTTCATCCTGACTGCCATCGGTTTATCGCTCTCGGCCAAAAAGCGTAAGAACGGAATGGGTATAGCCCTCGGAGCAGGACTGCTGCTCAGTTTTGCCTATATCATGTTCCAAACCATCTCGGCTACCTTTGCCATCAAAGGCAACTTCCCTCCGATGCTGGCTGTGTGGATTCCGAACTTTGTATTCATATTAATCGCTATATATTGCTATCGACACGCACCGAAATGACATCACTGGCAATCGACATAGGTAACACCAGCATGAAATATGCAGTATTCGACAATCAATCCATGATTCATCATCAAAGAGTCATGGGACACGATGTTGACATGCTTGCAAATGAGGTAAAGGAATACCACCCTACTCACACTATTGTGTGCACTACTGCATCTTTGTCGGAGCAACAAAAGACGGTTTTAAGCCAACTGACCAAACACACCGTATTCTTGTCCCACACCACCCCCATTCCGATTCACAATCGATATAAAACACCCGAGACATTAGGAATGGACCGACTGGCTGCTGCGGTGGGAGCCTATATGCAGGCGAAGGGAAACGTGCTGATTATTGATATGGGAACGGCCATCACATACGACTTCGTCGACAGCGAAGGAAACTATTTAGGAGGGAACATCGCACCAGGATTGCAGATGCGATTACAGGCCTTACACGACTACACTTCACGACTTCCATACATTACAGCAGAAGGTGCGCATCCTGAGCTTGGCGAAGATACAGAGACAGCTATCCGATGTGGCGTTATTGACGGAATAAAATACGAAATTGAGGGTTATCTGCGTCAATTTTTCTTAAAATATCATAATCTTTCTGTATTTTTTACGGGTGGAGACGAATTATATTTTGAAGATGAAATAAAAAAGCGTATTTTTGCAGACAAATTCTTAGTATTGAAGGGATTGAATTACATTTTACGATACAAATCGTAACGAAATAAAACGACGAATGTACACAAAGAAAACAATGAAGAAAATAAGGAACATCACATACATATTCATTCTGATGCTTGCTCCCCTGAGCGCTTCGGCTCAAAATGGTGTCAACTCTCCATACAGTCGTTATGGATTCGGCGTGCAAGCCGACCGGTCGATGGGATTCAACAAGGGAATGAGCGGAGTGGCACAAGGATTCAGGGATGGACAAATCATCAATGTAGCCAACCCTGCCTCCTACTCAGCCGTCGATAGTGTGACAGCCCTTTTCGACTTAGGCCTGACATTGCAGAATGGAAATTACAAGATGGGACAGGTGCAACAAAACGCACGCAACACCAGTTTGGACTATGCGGCATTCCATTTTAGAGCAACTAAAGGTCTCGGAATTGCAGCGGGTATACTGCCCTACACCAATATCGGTTACTCCATGAAATCGAACAGCGAGCCACTAACGGGAAACGAGAACATAACAACATCCTACAAATATACGGGTGAGGGCGGTCTCCATCAGGCATTCATCGGAGCAGGATGGGAAGTATGCAAACCCCTGTCGGTCGGACTGAACGGCAGTTTCCTGTTTGGCGATTACACACATGCCACCTCGATGGAGTTCAGCGATGCAAATGCCTTCTCACAGATTCGCGGCTACAAGGCAGACATCTCTACATGGATGGCAGATTTAGGAGTGCAATTCACCCAACCCCTCACAAAAACCGACAAACTCGTGTTTGGACTCAGCTATGGACTAGGCCACGATGTCAATAACATAGCTATCCGCTACACAGAAACCTATAGTTCCTCATCTTCTACCTCTAACGGCAACACGTTGGACACGATAAGGAACGCCTTCCAACTGCCTCACACTTTTAATGTGGGAGTGGCCTACTACAAAGGGACAAAACTGAAAGTAGGTGCTGACTTCGAACTCCAACAATGGAGCAAGTGTAAGTTCCCTGTTCAAGATGCGGCAGGAAAGTACATCTCAGCGAAGAATCAGCTGAACGACAAAATACGTATCGCCCTCGGATGCACATATACACCAGATTCGAAACGGGTACAATATAAGTTCGGAGGCTATTACAGCAAATCGTATGCAAACACAGACCAGTCAGTCATGAAGACCGACAAGCCATACGAGTACGGGCTCTCTGCAGGAGTTACCATACCTATTACAAACAGGAACGTGTATTACAATAGTCCGAAACTCAATCTCAGCGTACAGTGGGCACACAGCAACATTCCATATGTTTCGGGCATCAACACAACCCCCACCATCGGCAAACTGACCGAAAACTATCTGAGGTTCTGTGTAGGTCTCACCTTCAGCGAACGATGGTTCTACAAGTATAAAATGGAATAACAATATCAACGCAGATTAAACATATCGAACAAAAAGGAATCAAACAAATAGAAATAAGCATTTAGGATTATGAAGAAAAAAGTATTATCAGCCTTCGTAATGGCAACAGTAGCTATCAGTGCTTTCGCACAGGGCTACGCAGGAACAACCTTCAACGACCGTATCGGACACGGTCAGGATAGTATTGATGTTATCAATAACTTCAGTCTCTATCGTGAAGAATTCAAGAACAAAAACTATGAAGAAGCATACAATTCTTGGAAAGTCGTGATGGACAAAGCTCCACTTGCACAGATCCGTATCTATCAGGATGGAGACATCATTTGTCAGGAACTGTTGAAGAAAGAAACCGATGCAGCAAAGAAGCAGGAGATCTTCAACACCTTGATGAATATGCACGACACACGTATCAAGTTGCTCGACGACCTCAACTCGTTTGCTACCAAACTCACAACAACGACCAAGGGTAACATCCTCTGTCGAAAGGCTTACGATTACTACTATTATAACCCAAAGCCAAACTACGAGGAGGCTTACAAGTTGTTTAAAGACGGTATCGACGACCTCGGAGAGAACGTAGAAGCATACATCCTCTACGGATTTATCCAGTGCTCATACAATCGTTTCCAGAACAAGAAGGACGACCAGACTCGTGAAGACTTCATCAACGACTACATGAACACGAACGACATCTGCGAACGTCTGCTTGACGAAGCTAAGCAGTATCCAGCAGAGGTGATTCCTGCTAACCCAGAGTCAGAAGACTCTACGGAGTGGGAAGAGCGCGTTGTTCTGTCGCCCGAAGCTGAGAAAATCATCAAGAACTACCAGCCAACACAGGATCTCTGCAACGACCTGTTCGTCAAATCAGGAGCAGCCGATTGTGATGCCCTGACTAAGATCTACGAAGGTAAGGTAGAAGGAGCGAAGCAAGACCTTGCTCAGCTGAACACCATCCTGAAGATTCTCCAGAACTTCGAGTGCGACAAGTCTGACCTCTACTACAAGGCAGCAGACTATGCATACGAGCTTAACAAGACCCCAAATGCAGCGCTTGGTAAGGCAGCCAAACTGCTCAAGGCAGGTGATACCGACGGAGCTATGAAGTATCTGCAAGAGGCTATCGAACTTGAAACCGATGCAACCAAGAAGGGTAAGACAGCATTCTCGATTGCACAGATTCTTTACAGTAAAGGAAATATCAGCGGCTGTCGTCAGTATTGCAACACCGCACTTAGATATATCCCATCTATGGGTCGTGCTTACCTGATGATTGCCAACTGTATCGTTCGTAGCGCACCAGCAGCAAGCCAAAACACCGATGCGATGCTGACTCGTAGCTACTACTACTGCCTGGCAACCGACAAGTGTCTGAAGGCGATGGCAGTTGACCCATCTTGTGCAGGTCGTGCCAACAGCCAGATTGCAAACTACCGCAATGGTTACTATCCAAAGAGTGAAGCATTCTTCAAGGGCCTCAAAGCCGGACAGTCTGTGACAGTTATGGGTGAGACCACGACACTTCGTCTTCGCTAGTGGCTATACTATAGACTTTAGACGCTAGGCGCTAGCAAAAGTGAAGACTTTATCCAAAATAGCAATTATCAGTCTCATGGGATGTCTGCATCTCATGGGACTGTTCAGTTGTCAGGAAGAGGACACCGGGACAGCGGTTGACGTCCCCAACCGTGAAGACCAACCTATTCTGAAAAGTGTAGGTGTCAGTACGCTCATTTCCGACAGCGGAGTCATTCGCTACAAAATCATTAGCGAAGACTGGTTCATCTACGACCGTAAAGACCCTCCGTACTACTCGTTCGAGAAGGGACTGTTTCTCGAAAAATTCGATGAGAACTATCATGTAGATGCATTCATCAATTGCGACACCGCATATTACTACAACATGCAACGCCTATGGGAGCTACGGGGACGTGTGTGCGTAAAGAACTTAAAAGGCGAAACATTCAAGACTTCATTGCTCTATTGGGACATGACTCAACACCAGATTTACTCACCTGCATATATGGTGATTGATGGTATCGAGCAAGACCTTGAAGGATATGATTTCAAGTCCAATGAGTCTATGTCGGAGTATATCATCCATTCATCTTCTGGAGCATTCCCGATGGGTGAAGACCGCGAAGTACCGCGCCCAGACGAGCAAGAGCTTATCATGTTCCGATCCGACACCAATCAAGTCAACACGACTCTTTAAAAGTAAAATCGTCATCCTCTTTGTCAAAATCACACCTTATTATTAAAATTTACAAATAATAAGCGTATTGTTCAAAGAATTTTTAGTATCTTTGTGCGCTTTTTGCAGATAAACGTAAAACAAAAAATAGATATTATGGCAACATTAGGAAAAATTAGAAAACACGGAGTATTGCTTGTCGCAGCAATTGCGATCGCTCTATTCCTCTTCGTAGCAGGTGACCTCGTCAAAGGGGGTGAAAGCCTGTTCCAGAAAAATCAACAGACAGTAGCACAAATCGATGGAGAATCCGTTTCAATCCAAGACTTCCAAAAACTGTTTGAAGAGTTTCAGGGATATTATGAAATCGTTAACGGTGCATCTCTCTCCGGAGAGGATGAGCTGAATCGTGTGAAGGATGAAGCATGGCAGACCTTTGTTCAGAACACTCTTATTCAGAAGGAATGTGAAGAACTCGGACTGACAGTTACAGACAACGAGGTTGCAGAAATCATCAAGAACGGACAGAGCCAACTCCTGCAGGTTCCTATCTTCATGAACCAGCAGACTGGACGCTATGACTATAGCTTGGTTCAGTCTTTCCTCAATGATTATAAGCAGTTGAAAGAGTCTGGCGCACAAATACAAGATGAAGCCGAGAAAGCATATAAGTACTATATGTTTGCTCAGAAGCAGATTCGTAACCAGAGCCTCGTCCAGAAATACCAGATACTTCTTTCTAAGGCTATGATTTCAAATCCTGTTGAAGCAAAGCAGAACTTCGAGAGCCGTTCAAACGAAACTGACGTTCTTCTCGCATCAATGCCTACTTCTATGATTGCAGATGACAAGATTACTGTTACAGACGAAGAAATCAAAGCAAAATACAACGAGGATAAAGAGCAATACCAGCAGATTCTGGAGACTCGCGACATCAAGTATATCGACGTAGCTATCTCTCCAAGCGATGCCGACAAGAAAGCTGCGGAGGATGAAATGGCTAATGCGTTCGACCAACTGGCTGCTTCAGCAAGCAATACAGAAGCTGGTAACATCTGCCGTCAGTTGACAAGTCAGGTTCTCTATACTGACATCCTCAAGAAAAAAGAGGCATTCCCAATGATGATTGCGAACTTACTTGACAGCACCGCTGTTGGTACAGTATCTGCTCCAAAATACGATGCAATGACCAACACATACTACACATTCAAGGTGCTTGACAAGCAGACTGAGGCTGATAGCGTTCTCTATCGCCAGATTGTCGTAGGCGGCACAGACGAAGCAGCAACAAAAGCGTCTGCAGACAGCATCGTAAATGCAATTAAGGGTGGTGCAGCTTTCGCAGAAATTGCAAAGAAATACAACCAAACATCTGACAGCACTTGGGTATCAACAGCTCAGTATCAAAACAGCCGTTTGGATGCAGACAACGCACTCTTTGTTTCTACTATTTATGGCATGCAGCCAAACGAGATCAAGGCTATTAAGCTCTCAAATGGTTACAGCTTCGTACTTCAGGTACTCGATAAGCACAACCCTGTTCAGAAATACAACGTTGCTGCTGTCGTAAAGACACTCAACTTCTCTGATGCTACTTACAATGCAGCATACAATAAGTTCAACTCTTTCCTGGCAGAGAACAACACTGCTGAGAAGATTGAAGCAAATGCAGAGAAGGAAGGTTATAGTTTGTTGCCTTATCCTGATCTCACAAGCAATCAGCATAGTGTAGCAGGTATTCACGGCACACGTGATGCCCTCAAGTGGATTTTCGATGATGCATCTGAGAAAGAAGTAAGCCAGCTCTACGAATGTGGCGACAACAACCATCTCCTTGTTGCCATCCTTGACAAGGTCAACAAGAAAGGTTATCGTCCAATCGACAAGGAATCAAGCAACATCAAAGCCAAACTGATAAACGAAAAGAAAGTTGCTCAGCTTGCAGAACAGCTCAATGGAGTAAAGAGCATCGCTGATGCCAAAGCAAAGGGCGCTGTTGTTGATACAATCAGTCATATCTCGTTCGCATCACCAGCATTCATCAGCGCTACTGCATCATCAGAGCCACTCATAAGTGTAGCAGCTGCTAAGGCACAGAAAGGTGCGTTTGTCGGACCAATCAAGGGTGAAGGTGGAGCTTACGTTATGCAGGTTGTTGACAAGAAAAAGACTGCTGATCAATTCGATGCAAAACAAGAAGAGGCACAGGTTTCACAAACTCATCTGCGCGTAGCAATGCAGACATTGATTAATGTCCTCTACTTACAAGCAAACGTAACTGACAACCGTTACAAATTCTTCTAATCAATTAGAAACCCTCATAATAATAAGGTGTATTGCTTAAGCATTACACCTTATTATTATATATACCCTATCGAATTCAGCACCTAAAACGAAAATATACTCCATTATTAATTGTCGTTCTTAAAATAATTAGTATATTTGCAACTGAAAACCAAAATTAATACATAAGCCATATCAAACCAACCAAGAAAATGAAACTAAGATTAATAGCTTTGACTGCACTTACAATCGCAGCATGCACCATGAACGCACAAGTCGTCATCAACGTTGATGCGAACAAGACAGGACCGAAAATCAGTCCGACACACTATGGTATCTTCTATGAAGACATCAATCATGCAGCAGACGGAGGACTTTATGCCGAACTTATCCGTAACCGCTCTTTTGAGGACGACACAATGGCTGGAGGAAGGAATATGCGCCGTCGTGGAGAACAAAACAGAGGTCAAGCAGAAACACGAATCAGCAATTGGTTCACATTGGGCGGTGCAACCATCAAACTTGTTCAGGACAACCTTCTAAACAGTGTTCAACATAACGCTTTAAACGTAACACTCACCAAAGCTGGCGACGGGGTTCGCAATGAAGGATACTGGGGCATGAATGCCGTTAAAGGCACAAAGTATAAGCTATCGTTTTGGGCAAAAAGCCAAAGCGGATATAACGGAACCATTACTGCCAAGCTACAATCAACCAATGGGCTATCACTCGGAAGTGTGAAAATAAAGGCCAGTTTCGGCAAAGAATGGAAGAAATATACAGCAACTATCAATGCAACAGGAAATGATCCACGTGCGGAATTCGCTCTCACAGCGGATAAAGCCGGAGAATTCCAGCTCGACGTAGTGAGCCTATTCCCTCCGACATTCAAGAATCGAGAAAACGGAATGCGTCCTGACCTGGCACAGATGCTTGCAGAGATGCACCCACGCTTCATGCGCTTCCCTGGAGGATGCTTTGTTGAGGGTCAGCAAAGTCCAGATAATGCATTCCGATGGAAACGTACCATCGGACCTATAGAACAACGAGAAGGTCATGCCAATGTAAACTGGGGCTATCGAACGAGCGACGGAATTGGATTCCACGAATTCCTGCAGTTGTCAGAAGACCTTGGAGCCAAACCTCTGTTTGTAGTAAATGTAGGCATTTGGCATGGAGGCTGCACTCCATACGATCAGATTGGCGAATGGATACAAGAGTGTCTGGACGCTCTTGAATATGCAAATGGTGCTGTAACGACCAAATATGGAAAGATGCGTGCAGAGAACGGGCATCCTGCACCATTCAACCTTGAGTATATCGAGATTGGTAACGAGAACTATAACTTCCACATGGACAACAACAGCGATCAAAGTGATCATTATCCTGAACGTTACATCCAGTTCTATAACGCAATCAAAGCTAAATACCCAAATGTTCATTGCATCGGAAACGTAGAATCTTGGAGCACGGACAACCCTTCATGGCGTAACAACTTCCCTGTGGAGATAGTTGATGAACACTACTACCGTAATCCCAAATGGTTTGCTGACCGTTTTAACAAATACGATAGCTACGATCGGTCTAAGTATAAGATCTATGTGGGAGAATATGCTGTAACGAGTCAATTTGGTGAAATAGGAAACCTTAATGCTGCACTTGGAGAAGCAGTTTATATGATGGGTATGGAAAACAACTCAGATGTGGTTGTCATGAACTCATACGCCCCTATCTTCGTAAACGAGAACGATGCCCGCTGGCGTCCAGACATGATTCGTTTCAATTCATTCAAGGCGATGGGCACACCTTCCTATTATGTCCAGCAACTATTTCCAAACAACATTGGCACCAAAGTGCTGAAAACAGATTGGACATACAAACTCACTATGCCACAGGCCAACAAGGACGAGGAAAGCAAACCCGTGCAAGTGGGACTTGCTACCTGGAACACAAATGCACAGTATCGGAATGCCCAACTCGTGGTTGAAGGTTCTACCGTCAATATCAGCGACTTCAGCAAATGGGTAAGTCAAAGCGGTACGTGGAGAGCAAATAATGGAGAACTCGCCCAGACATCAAATGCAACTGCAGCAATCATCCTATGCCCAGACCGTATTGATGCAAAGAAATACACCTTTAAGGTACAAGCAAAGAAACAAAGTGGCGCAGAAGGATTCCTCGTTCTGGTTGGCTACAAAGACATGCAAAACTACCAATGGTATAACGTCGGAGGATGGTCGAACGCACAGAGCAACGTAGAACAAACCATCGATGGAGGAAAGATACAATTAGCTCGCGACAAACGTTTTACTGTTGAGAATGACAAATGGTACGATTTGCAGGTCGATGTCGATGGAGAGAACCTAAAGTGTTACATCGATGGCAAACTCGATTTCACATGCAAACTCCAGAAGAGCAGCGCTATGGAGGGAGTGTATGCTTCTACCACGATTGATGAAGCCACAAAAACCATGTATGTAAAGATTGTCAATGTTGGCGAAGGCTATGCAGACGGAATACTCAATCTCAAAAACTGCTCAATTGATACAAACAAAGCAGATGCGGTTACACTCATTCGTCTCTCTTCGGCAAATGGAAACGACGAAAACACACTTGACAACCCGAAAAATATTTATCCTCAGACATCTACGATTAAGACTTTAGGGCCAAACAAAGTAGAATTCAAGGTTCCTGCTTTTTCTGTAAACATCCTCAAAATAAAGACCAAATGAAACGCAAGTTATTATTACTATTAATCTTCCCCTACTCACTGATACTATCGGCTCAAGTTGGGTTTGGTGATGCTCAATTGTTTAATGATGGCTGGGAGTTCACACTCGACGCGTCTACCGCCCTACCCCCAAATACAGCAGAATGGGCGAAAGTGGACATACCACACGATTGGTCCATAGAAGGAACACCCTCACGTGAACTAGCCAGTTGTACAGGCTATTTACCAGGAGGAATAGGTTGGTATCGCAAGACCTTCACAATCAATGACTCGACCCCCAAGCACTACATCTATTTCGAAGGAGTCTACAACCGCAGCGAGGTCTATCTCAATGGGCATCTGCTTGGCAAACGTCCTAATGGATATGTCTCTTTCATGTACGATCTCACACCATATTTAAACAAAGGGAATAACGTGTTATCTGTACGTGTAGACCACAGTAGGAATGCAGACTCACGCTGGTACACGGGTTCCGGCATCTATCGTAACGTGTGGATCATTTCATCAGCTGAGACTCATATCGCACAATGGGGTGTAAGCTATGAGGCAATAAATGTAAGTAAAACCAAAGCCCTCGTTCAAGTAAAAGTAGAAATTGAAAAAGGACAGACGGTAGGAGAACTCACCGCAAAAGCTTCGTTGATTGATCAAACAGGCAAGATAATCCATTCATCTGAAGCCTTTGTCAACTCTCAATTTATAACGCTCAACTTTCCACTCAATGCCCCCAATCTGTGGAGCATCGAAACACCTTATTTATATACCCTACATGTTGAACTGCTAGATAATGATAAAGTCATCGACAAATCTGACACACATGTAGGAATCCGTTCACTCAAGTTCGATCCCGACCATGGCTTTGCTCTCAATGGAGAGTGGATGAAGGTGAAAGGAGTGTGCATTCACCACGATGCAGGAGTGTTGGGGGCAGCAGTACCTCGTGAGGTCTGGAAAAGACGGTTAGAAGTGTTGAAGGAAATGGGTGCAAACGGTATTCGCATGAGTCACAACATGCAAGCACCAGATGTTTACGACCTCGCTGACGAGATGGGATTTCTCATTATGGATGAAGGTAGCGACGAATGGGAGTATCCAAAACGTAAATGGTTGAAAGGATGGAATCAAGGTACTCCAGGCTATGATGGAACCTACGATTTCTTTGAGGAATGGATTGATCGCGATATCGCAGATATGGTACGCCGCGACCGCAACCACCCTAGTATCTTCTTATGGAGTGTCGGAAATGAGGTAGACTATCCTAACGACCCCTACTCTCACCCCGTTCTTGATGGAGATCAAGCTGGCATCAGCCAACCCATGTACGGGGGCTATAAGGAAGATGCACCTCGGGCAGAACGTATAGGCACCATAGCAAAACGGTTGGCAGCAATCATTCGGAGTCTTGACTCTTCACGTCCTGTAACAGGAGCGATGGCAGGCGTTGTGATGAGCAACCAGACAGAATATCCCGATGCTATTGATGTTTGCGGCTATAACTACACCGAGAATCGATACATCACAGACCATCAGCTCTATCCAAAACGTATCATCTATGGTAGCGAGACAGGCCTCAACCTCAGTTCATGGACAGCCGTTCGCGACAATCCACATATCTTTGGACACTTCGTGTGGACAGGCTACGAATATCTTGGAGAATCAGGAGCGTGGCCATCGAGAGGATTAGGCACAGGACTCATCGATTTTGCAGGATTCATCAAGCCACGAGGAAGATTCTTCCAAGCTTTATGGAGCACGAAACCTGTTGCCTATATCGGAACCCAAGCAATTCGTGGAGAAGGTAATGGTCAGAGGGGAGGTAATAATCGTGGTAACCGCAACAATACAAATCTGTCACAAGACGCTCAAGACTTATGGAACTATCGTGAAGGCCAGACAGTTCGCGTACTTTGCTATACCAATCAACCTTACGCACGCCTACTGCTTAACGGGAAAGAAGTGGGAGAACGCAAAGCATACGACCCAAGTACATGTATCATCTATTGGGACATACCTTACGAACCAGGCACGCTCCGAGTGGAAGGCCTCGATAAAGACGGAAAAGCTGTAGCAGACTACGAAATTCACACTTATGGTGAAGCAGCAAAAATCAACGGGTCTTTCCTTCCAGGTTCTCCAACGCAGGAGATAGTCGAACACCTTCTCATCGATGTTGTCGATGCCCAAGGTAACCGTGTACTCAACTACCGCCAAGACGTAAAGTGTGAAATCATCAGTGGAGGCAAACTGCTTGGACTCGAAAATGCCAACAATTCAGACATGTCGGCACCCAAGCAAAACCACAAGAACGCAAACCGCGGCCGTTTGCTTGCATACATCAAACGCGACCTACCCATACAACCCCTCAGTGTGCGCATCACTGCAGAAGGACTCCCACCTATCGAGGTAAAGTACTAAATTAGTACCAGCGTATCGAACTAGAATAGCTACTCTTCTTATCATACTTAAGCGCATCTGTCAACGTGCTGGCATTTGCGCGAAGTGTGATATGATAAGAAGTATAGGTACCAAAGACGAAACCACAACTGATATTGAAACAATGCATATCACGTGACAGGTTACATGTTGTCATGGAGATGGCATGGTTGGTAAAATCGTAACCAGAAGAGAAGCTCGCGTTCCATGCGTTGGATAGCTTGATGGTACCCGAGAAGTTGAGGTTCTGCGTAAACTTATACGGATAGCGCATGTTCTTGACGTTTATCTTCGCAGAACGGTCTTCCGCCATTGTGATACCATACGAGATACTGAACGACCAAGGGATAGAGAACTTCATGTATCCATCCTCATCAAGATTATTATTGCCTTTCTTGTCCTTTTTATCTTTCTCGTCGGGTGAAGAAGATTCGTCTTCTAATTCATCCTCATCAACCACTTTGTTCTTCTGCTCTTCTTCATCAACATTTCTGCCTCGCAGTTTTGCAAAGAACTTCTTCACTTTCTCCCATGTCTGGTTGTTGAACGTGTACGAGAGGTTCTTACTCATTCCTTGGAATCGACCAAATCGTCCATACGACCACTCTGTACGGTTACCCACAACCACATTTCCCTTACTGTCGAACTCGTATGCATAGGTATGGAACACAGCTGTCATATTAAACGTAGCTTTACCCCACTTGAGTCGCAATCGGGTCGACAGGTTGCTCCATGGTTGGGTCTTGGCGGCAAGGTTGTACGACAAACTGGCACCAAGTTCATCGATAATGCTGAGTTTCTTTGTTGAATCATTGGCGGTCTTGTACTTCATCTCGATATTGTTCGACATATCGAATGTGATTGATCCCGTCTTTCCTCTCGATACGGTTCCGTAGAGTGAATTTGAATATGGCGAATATTCCACAAGCGTCACATTCCCGTCCAAATCGGTCTTTGTATAAGTTTTCCAATAGCCATAACGGCTGGCACCAAAATCAGGCGCATAACTAAAACTGATAGATGGTGTGAACACATGGCGCACTTTCTCAATTTTCTTGCCCCATACCTTCGGATTGGGCGTGTAGAATCCGTAGAGTTTGGTGTTGAACGAGAGGCTCAGGTTGTAATTGTACACACGGTTGAAGCCCCACACCGTATCGCGTTCAACCACTTGAGAAACAGGATTCCAACTCTGTTCTATACGGTTGGTGTACCACCGTTCGGTGTAGTTGAACGAAGGCGTTATGTTCATGAATCCCAAATTGAACGATGCGGAAACAGGTATGGTATGACGCATGCCGTTACGCCAGTCTTTGATAAGGTTCGACTTCATCAACTTGTCCTCCTTTGTCGAGATGCTGTTCGAGAAGGTACCCGTATAGTTCATTGCTATCTTCTCGTACCAACGTTCCTTACCTACCTGATGTTTGCGCTTAAACGGATAGAAGCGGCTCATGGAGATGCTCAGGTTGGGCAGGGTGAGCGACACGGTCGAGTCGCGCATGTTCTGCGCGATATTGGCACTTGACGACAGAGTCAGACCTATCTTCTCGAAGGTGCGGGTATAACTGACACTCGACGTACGTGTACTTTGAGAATAGGAGGTAGGGTTGTACAAGCTGGAGAGGTTGTTGCGCTCATAGCTTTGGGTAGCATAGTTGACACTTGCCGAGAACGAGCTGTTAGGACTTGCCTTGCTGTCCTGACGATGCGACCACTGCAACTTGAAGTTCTTTGTGACGTTATAGTCGGGCATATTCTTCTCTCCGTCTTTCGTCACCTGGTAGTTGAAATAGAAATTGCCTGAATACTTATAACGTGTCCTATAGGTGGTCTGCAACGCAACTGCCCACGAACCCTTTGTGAAAATCTCACCTGTCAGCTTGGCATCTATATGATCGTTGATGGCAAAGTAGTAGCCACCATCTCGCAGATAGAATCCACGGGTGGACTCATCACCATAGCTAGGCATGATGAAACCAGATGAATACTTGCTGGACAACGGGAAGAAAGCAAAGGGTACGATAATCGGAAGAGGCACATCTTCAACCACCAACCACGCCGGTCCTGAGAACACACTCTTACCTGTATGCACCTTTGCACGCGACATCGCGATGTAGAAGTGAGGATGTTCTTCATCGCAGGTCGTATAGGTACCTCTACGCAGATACACCTCATCTCCGTCACCCTTCTTCGACTCCTCGCTTCTGATGAAGCCTTTTCCGTTTCCGTCGTCCATCTCTGTCGTCACGTTGGTGATGAAACCTTTTCGTGTCTTGAAGTTATAATCCATCTTCTCCGACACATATTCATCATTTCCTTGTTTGAACACAGGTTTACCAATCATCGTGTTCTGCAACGTGTCTTCCTTATAGGTCGCATGAACGATGGAACTGTCCATGTTCATCGTGATCCGTTCTGCCGTCAGTTTCATGTTCTGATACCTCACATCGCCCTGACCATAAAGATAAGCGTCTTTGGTCTTCATATAGAACACGACTGAGTCTTTCGCCTCGTATGACACAGGCGCATCAAGCACATCGGGTTTCTTCATTCGACGGATAGAATCTTCCGCTGCAGCTACGGAGTCGTTCCATTGGGTAACACGTGGATTGCCCAAGATACCATGTTCCTTATCAAACTCTTTTTGGAGTGAATCGAGTTGTTGTAATTGTGCGTTTGTTGCAGAATCAAGAGGTGTGACCGTTGTGTCGATGGGGAGTGGAGGCAAACTATCGGTATCGACGATGATTGAGTCGTTTACAATACGACCTCTCACATCACCGTTACCTTGCGCCATGGCTACCATCACGCTTAATAACAACAACAATATGTAGATTCTCTTGTTCAAAATTTTGTCGGTCACATTCCAAAATGCAAAGTTACGACAAAATAACGAGACTATTGTCTCGTTCCATCATAAATAATCTTAAAGAACGGAAAAAGATGCTCGTTAGAGGAACATTTTGCACCAATGATTGAATTTTTCTGCACATTCGTCACCGAATTTTGCAACACTCCTCAATGCCGCCTCTATCGACTTCTCCTGTTCAGGATGTGTCTTTGAGAAGAATTTATCAGCGAAACAAATCAATTGCTCCTCCAAGGAAACGGGTACCAAATCCCGATGTGGAAGCTGTAAGTTGTTGGTCAAAATATAATCTAACGTCAATCCTGTTCCTGTATGACGTTCACAAACCAGAGCATGACGCGGATACCCTTCTTGCCTCAACATCTCTGCCCCGATTGTTCCGTGACAGATGTAAGGTTTTGTCCCGAAACAATAGATGCCAGGGGCATCACAGTCCTTGATACCTATATCGTGCAACATCGCCGCTTCTTCTATGAAAGGCAAGTCAAGTTTCATCTCTGGATGATTGGCAGCTAGCTCCAGTGCCTTATCTGCCACTCGCCGACTATGAACAATAAGGATCTGCTTCTGTTCGTTCTCCTCTGGATAATAATTATCTATAATCTTCTGATAATCCACAACTTTCAACGATTTCAACTGACTATAAACTAAACTTTATTCACCACGTTAACATACTGATACGGGATTTCAATTCCCACCTCATCAAAATGATCCTTCACAGCCTTCAGCATATCACATTTCAACACAAACGCCTCTGCGGGATTGGATGCCCACACATAAGCACGAAGAGTAATGGACGAGCCACCCAATTCCAGCACACGGATGATGACCTTCTCCACCCCGTCTGTCTTCTCCTGCTCAGTTCGCTTATCCAGCACGCGAGGGTCTGCCTCAATCACCTTACGCATCTCCGCAATACAATAATCGAGATTCTCGGAATAAGCTACACCTACCTCTACGAACACACAAGTGCGGGTGTCGTTGATTGTCGAGTTGGTGATAATAGCAGAATTGATTTTTGAGTTCGGCACGATGACCTGACGGTTTTCTGCCGTTGTGATGATGGTATGACGTATCGCTATCTCGGTCACTTTACCCGTCTGTCCACTATCCAAAGTCACGATATCACCGATACGGAAGGGTTTGGCAAGAATGATGAAGATTCCACTGACAAAATTCGACAAAGCCTCCTGCGAAGCCAGACCTATCGCCATCGCCATGATACCAGCACTAGCAAGTATGGAAGTTGCAAACGTCCGCAATGGTGGAATCAAATAGAGGATACATGCCACACCCAAAACGTACACTACGGTAACCAGCAGTTTGCGGAAAAACACCATACTGGTCTCATCGAACTTATGTTTCTTCCGTCTGGCGCGATCGGGATTCATCAGGAACCGAATCACCCATACTGCCACCTGTATCAGCAGGAAGATGACGATTGCCTTCAAACAAAACAAGATGGGATCCAATAAAGTAATCCCAAACACTTTTGTCTCTAACAATTTCTCAATACCATCAAATGTCATATCTTTTCTTAACGCTTAACTCTTAATTCTTAACTCAAATTCTTAATTTTTTGCCTTTTTACATTTTACATTGCCGCTTGCGGCCTAAAACGTCCATCCTCTGAACCTCGTTCCTTTCTTGAAATCCGATCCGAAGTAACAGCCTAACTCCGATGGTTGGTTGTATGCCACATTCTGGGTAGCGACACTGAGACGATATGGAATATCTTGCATAAATGTATAGAACCTATACCGAGTAGGATAATCTGTGATGTAGATACGCAACTCGTCGCTTCTGCGAGTCCTCACGATTACCTCTTCACGCCAGTCACCCAGCACGTCGGCTTCCAGACACGGGTTGCTCTTCGACCCGTTATTGAAACTACACTCACGCGACATATCGAGCAACATATCCACCTGCTTCGTCTCTGGATTGTATTTGGTGATTCTTGCTCCGTCGAGCAACTCCCTGTTCAAATCGCCTGTCCACCAAATGGCAAAGTTTACAGACACGCGTCCCCTGCTTACCACCTCTCCTTTCGTATTTACAATGCCTCCTGAGGCCGATGACCACATCTCAACACCATAATTCGTGGGGTCAATATCTGCGGCCATCCCACGTCCCACATCTGCATTCGAGGGAATCTGGAATACAACCTCACCCGTAGCGGCCTGTATCAATGTGGAACCGTCCCTACGGTTCTCATGCACATCCCATACCTGCAACAGATCGGAATCGGGGAAGAAGCCCATCAGGTGCATCGCATCACCATGTTCCATTCGCGTATTCCACAATCCTTTTCCATTATGATCCACACACATCGAGCCATACACGATTTCATCACACCCATCTCCATCCACATCAGCAACTCTCAGGTTATGATTTCCTTGTCCACCCCACTCTCTCATACCTCTGTTCTGTGAATCGAATGCCCAACGTTGTTTCAGTTGCTTACCGTCCCAATCCCAAGCAGTCAGAGTGGTACGGGCATAATAGCCTCTACACATCACCACACTCGGATGCTTTCCGTCGAGATAGGCAACACATGCCAGATAACGCTCGCTCCTGTTGCCATAGTTATCACCCCAGTCGCCTGTATTGAGTCCAGGAACATAATCTATTGTACATAGGTTCTCACCTGTCAGTCCACTAAACACCGTCAGGTATTCATTGCCCGACAGGATACGCCCTATCCTACCCTCACGCGTTCTGTAGTCAGCGTCTTTATCCCCAATCACACGCCCCTTTCCGTCTATCGTTCCATCCGAGGTCTTCATCACCACCTCCGCCTTTCCGTCTCCATCGAGGTCGTACACCATGAATTGAGTATAGTGGGCACCTGCACGGATATTTCGTCCGAGATCTATGCGCCATAAGCGTGTTCCATCGAGTCGATAGCAATCGAACAGCACGCTACCCGTATAACCCTCATGTGCGTTATCACGAGCATTCGTAGGTTCCCATTTCAGGATGATTTCATATTCTCCGTCTCCATCCACATCTCCCACCGAAGCATCATTGGCACCATAACCATAAGGACGTCCATCTGGTGTTGTACCACCCTGTGGGATGTCGAGCGGTATACTGAGATAGCCTTTCGGAGCATCAGCCTTCAAGGCATAACGTCCATCGTTCCGATGCGATTCCTTTCCTTTGTCAACCGTTCTCACCTCGTATGCCGCAGGTCCTTCATTGGGTAGTTTGAGGTAGGTAGCACCTGTAATGGGTTGTTTATTCTGCCGTTTCCCGTCACGATAGACATGAAAGGCCGTCTTCTCATCATCATCATCAAGATATCGCCACGAAACGATCACGCTGTCACCTTGCATCGTCGGACACACCACTACACCCCTACCGAGTTTCTCTCGTTGCATACACTTCAAGTCATATCTCGGTTGGGCTATTGTCATCTGACAAAAAGCCAACATGGTCAGCAGGATGTAAGGTCTCATGGCAGGTTAGTTGAATGATGATTTGTATTTGTTCAGACAGTCGGATGTCGTCCGGCCATCAATAATCCTTGTATGTGGTTCCCACCTGCACAGTCTTCATGTCGATAAACCCGTAAAGGCTGTAATAGATGGTGAAATAGCCCAGCTTCGAGACATCAATTGAGTCCCCATAGGTTGTCTCGAGTGAATTGCGCAACACCCTTGCAGGTACGTTTTGCAGCATCGACTCATACGTCTTCATGGCTTTGAGGTTGCAGTTGTATACAGCGTTCTGATAATACTCGTCCTGAGTGGTTGCGGTTTCCGTGAACACCGAGTTCGGTCCTACAAGCGGAGTGGTTTTCGACGTAATAATCTTCTGGATATATGGTTCATACACGCTATCCTCTGGATGCACAAACACTACGCTGTCACAGTAACCCTCATACTGAATCGTTGCCGTAGCTTCGTGGTTGGTATCTACCGAACAGGCCACCAGACCTGCCACACCAACACACAACAACACATACACAAATCGTCTCATAACTATATCATTATTCAATTATTCGGACTTTCTTAACTCTTAACTTAATAAGTTTTTATAATATTTACACTTTACATTTTACATTGTGCAAGAACTGTTCTGCTCTTTCCAAGTCTTCAGGTGTGTCGATTCCGATGGTCTCGATGTCCGATACCCCCACTTTGATTCGATAGCCATTCTCCAACCATCGCAACTGCTCCAGCGATTCTGCCAACTCCAACGACGATTGTGGCAATCGCGTAATCTCCTTCAGCACATTCGTTCGATAGGCATAGATTCCTATATGTTTATAATAGGTATGTCCTGCCAACCACTCCTCCTTGTCCTTTCCTCGTGTGAACGGAATGATGGAGCGTGAGAAGTAAAGTGCTTCCATTTTGTTGTTCACCACCACCTTCGGGGAGTTCACGTTTTCAAGTGCTGCCAATCCGTCGGCTGGAACGAAGGGCTTGACGAGGGTAGCAATATCTACCGACTGGTCGTCAAAACAAGCTTTGATGGCAGCTATCTGACGTGGTTGGATGAAAGGTTCGTCACCCTGAATATTGATTACCACATCTGTTGTCTCCAGTTGCAGTTTATCAGCGGCTTCCCAACAGCGGTCTGTTCCGCTCCGGCATTCTGTACTGGTCATCACCACCTGCCCACCGAACGACTTCACGGCCTGTTCTATCCGTTCGTCATCAGTAGCCACATAGACATCATCAAGCTGGTTCTCCACCTGCTTGTACACACGTTCTATCACCATCTTCCCACCCAGCATCGCAAGTGGCTTGGCAGGAAATCTGGTGGAAGCATATCTAGCTGGTATAATTCCTATATATTTCATTGGAAAGCTGCATCTATCTGGTTCTCGTACTCATCGACTTCCTCTTCACCCACATGCTCCAAACTGCGGAGGCCGTCCAACGCATCGTAGCATGGGTCGAAATCTTCTGGTTGAATGAACTTCTGGTCCTGCGTAATACCGAACCGTCCATCCCTATACACCTTATCCATAAACTTATGATAGATAGGCAAAGCGGCACGCGCACCTTGACCGTAACCCATCGAATCGAAGTGGATATCGCGGTCATCACCTCCTACCCATGCACCTACCACGAGATGAGGTGTGAAACCCATGAACCAACCGTCGGCATGTGAGTTCGTCGTACCAGTCTTTCCACCCATATCAGCCCTGATTGATGAGCGCAGGGCACGACCTGTACCGCTGTTGATGACACCTCTCAACATCGTCACCATCTGATAGGCTGCCTCAGGTGATAGTACCTCGTTGGTGCGAGGGGTGAACGTAGCCACCACGTTTCCATCAGCATCTTCTATGCGGGTCACCAGCAATGGTGCGGTTCTCAGTCCTTGATTGGCGAAAGCGGTATAACCGCTCACCATCTCACCCACGCTGATGTCGCACGTTCCCAGACAGAGCGAGAGTGTCGGGTCGATATTGACCGTACGGATACCGAACTGACGCAACAGGTTGATGAAGTTCTCAGGACGCAACTGGTCGATGAGTCGGGCACTTGCCTGGTTGCTCGAAGCAGCCAAGGCCGCTGCAAGTGTGCGATAGCCTCCTACTCCACCCTTCGGTGCCCATCCTCCTGCGGAGAACTGTGAGGTATTGATTTCGTCGCATGGTGTCCAACCGTTCATCACAGCCAGACTATAGAGATAAGGTTTGATGGTCGACCCCACTTGACGGCGTCCACCATGGAAACCCATCACGTTATCATATTGGAAGTGTTTGAAGTCCAGACCTGGCACATAAGCACGCACATAACCCGTCTGAGGATCCATCGCCATCATGGCACAGCGCAGGAACTTCTTGTAATACAGGATAGAGTCGCGCGGGGTCATCTCCGTCTCAAACTCTGAGCAAGTACCGTCCTTCTCGTATTTCAGCAGAGTCATCGATGTCGTTGTGTTGAACGACTCCTCTATCTGCTTCTCCGACCATCCTGCCTGCTTCAGCAGTCTATAACGTTCAGACTGCTTCATGGCGCGGTTCACGATACGGTCCACACGGTCTTTCTTCACGTTGATGTACGGGAAGGTCGAGTAGCGGCTCTTGAGGGTCTCGAATGCAGGTTGCAGATACTTCGCCACATGTTCCCTCATAGCCTCCTCCGCATATTTCTGCATGCGCGTGTCGAGGGTGGTATAAACCTTCAGACCATCTGTGTAGATGTTATAGTAGTCGCCATTCTTCTTCTTGTTCTTGTTACACCATCCGAACAGCGGGTCGGTCTCCCACATCAGCGAGTCGTCGTAGTACTGCTGATACTGATAGGAAGCATAATCGCTTCTCTCCGGTTTCTTGGCCATCATCATCTGACGCAGGCATTCACGCAGGTAAGGTGCGATACCTTCATTGTGCGATGCGATTTTGAACAGCGACACATCAATCGGCATCTCGCGGGTCAGGTCGAACTGTGCCTGGGTGATATACCCCTCTTTCAGCATCTGCTGCAGCACCACGTTCCTACGCTCCCTGCATACTTCGCTGTCGCGTACCGGATTATAGAGCGATGGGTTCTTACACATACCCACGAGGATTGCACATTCGTTCAGGTCGAGGTCGAATGGAGCCTTGCCGAAGTAGGTCTTCGCTGCACTCTTGATACCCACTGCATTATAGAGGAAGTCGAACTGATTCAGATACATCGCGATGATTTCCTCCTTCGTGTAGTACTTCTCCAGCTGCACGGCGATGTACCACTCTATCGGCTTCTGCAGGATACGTCCCTTCACGTCGTGTGCCACATCGGTGTAAAGCTGCTTGGCCAGCTGTTGGGTCAGCGTACTACCACCACCAGCCGATTTGTCACCCATAATCAGCGTCTTCACGATGGCACGTCCGAGTGCCTTGAAGTCGATACCCGAGTGCTCGAAGAATCGCTCGTCCTCCGTAGCCACCAAGGCATTCACCAGATTCTCAGGGATGGAGTCGTATGGAACCATCACACGGTTCTGACTTGCATAGCTCCATGTACCCAGCAACACACCATCGTCCGAATACACACGCGATGCATATTTGTTGATTGGGTTCTGCAATTCCTCAATCTCTGGAATATCACCCATCCATCCCTTCGAGATGGAATAGACAACACCCATCACTGCCAACACAATCACCAGCACACCAATCCACACCAACATGACCCCTCTGGCCACACTCCGATTTTCTTTTTTCTCTGTATTCATTTTTAGTTTTTCACTATTCACTATTCGTTATTATGCTGCAAAGTTAGTAAAAAAACAGCTAAGTAACTACAAAAAGAAAGCATTTTTAGTATTGCACACCGTTTTTTAATTAAAATTAAAAACTACTATGCACAACCAACAACCTATAATGCAACCCTTGTCTTAATAGAAATAAAGTTTAAAGTTTATAGTTTATAGTTTAAAGTCAGTTGAAAAGTTTATAGTTTATTAGTTGGCGCTCAACTTCTAACTTCAAATTTTACATTTTTTCAAAAGGTGTACGAACATCCCACGATCAGGCAGCGTGAATTGGGCTTGTTCACCGTTGTGATTCGGCTGTCTTGGTTGGTCATGATCTGTTCTCTGTCGGGCTGTAGGATATCCTGCACAAAGGCATAGAGCGCCCAGCTTCCTATCTGCTTCACGGCACGTACCGACCAATACATGTTCGAACGGTTGTAGTAATAGCGATGGGCATCACGTCCTGTGTAGAGCAGCACGGTAGCCAGTGTCCAGTCGTTGGGAAGTTCGAGCTGTGGACGTGCCTTAAAACTATACGACCATGCATCATCTGCCGACACATTCTTGCCGTCATATTCGAGATACTGAGCATGGAATCCCATCGTCATCGAGAAGCGGCCATAACGCATCTCACCTTCTGCGGCATAGCGCAAGTAGCTGTAGCGTGCATCGTTGACCCACGTCTTCACAGGACGTTCCGACACATCGTCGTACATCGAAATCTGCGAGATGTCATCACTGATGCGCTTGTAGGCCAGACTGTGGGTATATGTGAGATGAGGGCCTTTATGCTTGAAGCTCACTTTCACTTGGCTGCTCTTCGAGGGTTCCAGTGCAGAGTTACCCACCACCACCGAACCGATGCTGCTACCGATATGAGCAAAGGGATAAAGCTGTGTGTAGGTGGGACGTGAGAGGTCGCGGTCGAAATTCAGTGAGATCGAGTTCTTCTTGTTCAGCTGCATCGACATCCACGCCGAGAGCATCCAGTCGTTGTAGGTCCGGTCGTGCGACACGGTCGACAGGTGGTCGTCGATGTCGTTCAGGAAGTGTTCGTAGCGCATGGTTGCTCCGCCCGACAGCCACGCATGGGTGTAGTTTGCCGTGAGCGTGGTAAGGGATGAATAGGTGTTGAAGTCAAACTGGGTCTCCGAGTCCTTGATGCTCATGTCCTCGATGGTGTATTTCTCCTCCAGCTCGAAGTTGAATCCGCCATAGGTCTTCGACTTGAATCTGAGCATGGCGTATGGGTCGAAGTTACGCAACTTCTGGTGTTGTTGGCGCAACGACGACTCCGAATGGGCTGCCCATGTGTCCGATGTCACATCCGTCGGCTTGTAGTTGTATTTCAGGTTCAGTCGGGTTGTCAGTCGTCCCCCACCCTTGAAGTCGCGGATATACTGCAAGAGTGCACCCAGCTTCAGGTCGGTATTCGACCGCCGCTGCTCCTCGTAGTTCGATTCCTGCCATGTTCCGTTCGCCTCCTGACCGTTCTTCACGGAGTTCTCGTTCACTCGGTTGTGGTCGAGACTCTCGATGATGCCGAACGTCAGTATATGTCCTTTCGATGGAGCATAGTCGAGACGTGTCGAGAAGTCCTGCTTCTCGTATTTGGTCAGGATGTCCGTATTGGTCATGCGCTGTCCACCGTTCAAGAAGTTGGTATTGACATCCTTCTCGGTATTCTGCTCGCTGAAATCCATCGACAGTTGGCTGGTAATCAGCAACTTATCCTTCAGATAGGTAATATACCCCGAAGGCATGGCACGCCCGTTGCTGCTGGCACCCAGATACGCTCCACCATACAGGTTGGCCGAATCAGGAGCATGACTCACCTCGTCACCCACGTCATACGCATCCATGATACGACGTGCAATACGCTGAAACTCATCTGTATCCTGCGCACACACAACTGTTGCGAAAACCATGCATGCGCACACCATTATTATTCTTATACAACACATTTTTCTTGAATTTAAGTCGCAAAGTTAGTAATAATTTACAATTTAACCATTTACTAAAGTCTAAAAGTCTATTTTTCTTAACTCTTAATTCTTAATTCTTAACTTTTTATGCATTCTGCATTATGAATTATGCATTATTTTAGCATTATTTTTCCTTTTCTCTTTTCGCTATTCTTTTTTTTTACTAACTTTGCAGCGAAATCGTCGTTTACAAGGACTAAAGTCTAAGGTATAGAGTCTAAGGTCTTTAAAAATTTAACGCATGGCAACAATAGAGGTAATTTTATACATTGTGTTTATTGGAGTTCCTTCAGTAATCTTTCTCTATTGGCTCTATGGTGTCATCAGGTTTCTGGTTCTTCCTAACCGTAAAATCATCCGCAACTTCTTCACAGGTATCTCCCGCGCGCTGATCATCACCGCTGTCATTCTCGTAGGCCTGTCGATTGCCGTATTGATCTATCACTTCGAAGTTCCCGATAAGTGGTACTACGGTTACGACGGTTCAGAAATCGAACGAGAATACAATCCATTCAAACGACCGTTGTAAGGGAGTTAGGAGTTTGGAGTTAGAAGTTAGGAGTTAGAAGTTAGAAGTCCTTAGGCCCTAGCACTTAGGTTATCAATTACCTGACACAATTCTTTGAATCTTATTAGGATGCATTCGCATGTCTGCAAAGGCTGCAATTACCACTTCGAAGTTCCCGATAAGTGGTACGGTAGTCTTTCCCTTTTTCGCCTTAGTGTTTTCTCCTTTTGCCTCCTGAGCGCTTAGCCCCAAAAGGGGCGAAATATTACAGGATAGGGTATCAACCCTATCATTTCTATCCATGAAACCCACCATAGCGCCAAAGGTGCGAAATAATATAATAATCTGCCGCCCATACAAGGCTGGAATAATAGGCGAATACATAAACTCGTAGAATTTCATAATGTTAACCGAGCTTTATATTAATCGCTATTTATATTTTGCAGCATAGTTAAGCACTAATTTCGAATCCTCCAAATATTTTTGCTATTATTTTCAGTTACCTATCGAAAAACATACTCTAACATCGCATAAGACAGAGGAATTTCAAGATTGAAATAGCACCGTAGCGAGTCCACTGCGATGCCATCTCACGTTATTGGGAATCATACACGCTTTTGCTTTTGCTTTCGATTTGAAGTGGCTAGCTACCGTAAGGGTATATCACTTGTCACATCATTAGGAAATGATATGGTCATGATCGTGTAGTCCTACTTCACTAATATTTTTTTTACTGTGCCATCACTCATACGAATGATGTTCAGACCACGCTGTGGAGCACCAATCTGACGACCATCGAGAGTGTATCGCACAGCCTCGCGGACATCGTCTGTAGAATAACCATCAATGCCCAAATACGTCTCAGGAATGGCAACAGCAGCATTCTCCACTATGCAATTGGTAGCGTCACTCCTGTCATAGCAGGAAATGACAGCAACAACCTTCAAATCGTCCATCTTCCAAGATGAATTCAAATTAAAAGTATAATTATAGATTGCGTTATCATTCGACCAATTAATAACTTCACCCCAAATATCATTTACGCTACGGAGTACATGCTGGTGAACAAAAGATCCGTCTACGCCTGACTGAGAACGAGCATTAATATTATCCTCTGTCAAGAAGAGGGTGATACGAGCAGGTGTGCTGCTGAAATCCCATCCCCGCTCACAACATGCAGTAACATTGATGGCACTCTTGTTTGCATTGAAATTTGCTGTCAAGTTTATATTGGCATAAGAGGACTCCTCTGCTCTTGTCTGGACATATTCCTCATAATTGCCACGACTCACTACTGGCGTCTTACCTTCCCATGCATAGCGGTCGTACATAAAGGCTGGAGCATAGACACTTCCTCCATTGTTATAGAACCAAGTATATCTTTCAGAAGCATCTATGGTTAACCAGTCTGTATAGTAACCAGCATGATGACAAACGACAGCCACACGACTTGCAAGATTTGGATTTGTACTCATGAAAGAAGCTAAGCCTGCAGCAGCATCAGGACAGAAAACACATTTTTCAGTCGTGAACTCTTCGATAAGAACATTGCGAGGCCAAACCTTCATATTGGCTAATGTTGTCATTTGGCCCCTTGCCGTCTTTTTACTTGCTGTATTTGCTTTACCATTTACTTTGGTGATTGTCAGAACCACTTCCACCGTTCCTTCTACAGCATCAGCTTCAAATGGGATATCAACCGTTGCTGTACCACCGAAAGGAATAGATGGGGTATCCATCGTTTTTTCAGTTGATTCTTTTCCGTTTATTGAGGTGGTGTATGAAATGTTCTTAATATCGGTAACTCCACCATTAGTAATTGTTATAGGTACAGCTATGCTTTGTCCAAGTCCAATAACGAAAGATTTGAAATCAGAAGGAGAAGCTTTGGTAGGATACGTTCCGCCTTCAAGTAACAACTGAAGGGCCAACTTTCCATAGCTAGAAACTGATTCCCAATCAGGCACAGACGTAGAACTTCTAAGATATAATGAGTTCGCCACGAAATCACCTCCCATCGGTATCGAATATGCTGCTTCTTTTATTGTATACGTAAAACCAACATAAATAGCAGCATTGTTAACGACATAAGGTGTATTTAGTTCTACGTCATTGCTGCCATTTGCAAGTGATAAAACATTTATTTCCTGCACATAGTCTGCATTATCTATCGAAGTGGGCAACTCTTTAGAAATCCAGACCTTAAACATACTGAGATTTGACGCGCTAGCCACATAAAATCGCAAGGCTTTGATGGTACTTGATCCTACGTATTCGTGGTTTGCAGGAACAAAAATGGCACAATCGTATGTTTCTGCTATACGAGTACCCAGACAACCCAATTCCTCATTACTGAAAAAATAACCCCACCACATCTGACCATCAGCAGCTGGAATGGCCTTCATGACAGAAGCGGAAGATTTCATCACCTCTTTTTGAGGGGCAACACGCAGAACCTGAGCCTGTGCAACGACAGTCGTCAAAAGGATTGTCACCAAGAGTAACAATTGTTTCATACCTAAAACATTTTTAAGTTAATAATGTTTATTTAAAAAATACTTTTCTTTTCTGTGTACCATCTGTAATAATATAAATTCCAGGAGATAAAGCACCTTCAACACGACAGCCTTTCAAATCATAAACGGATATTGTCTGTGGATAAATGGTCATCTCACGAATATCTGCAGACTCGCCATTGGTAAATTGAATCGTCACCTGATGAGACTCCAGACCGATATATGCTTTTAACGTAGCCAAAAGATAGCCTTTGCTATGGATGTTTATTGCATCAAATTGTACTTGCACATTATCTGTAACAGTAAACTGCTTGGTAAACATATCCGTATCATTGACTGGCCAACATTCACCACCCATACACCACTGTAGCATCTGTGGAGAGAGTGTATTATAGGTGATTTGCAACGTCGCCTTCACGTTAGCAGTAAAACTCGAAAGCAACTTCAGCACTAGACCATTATTGGGATCTGAGCTGGGATTCGTCTCGCAGGAAAGTTCTCCAAAAGAGTCTTCTTCTACAGCAATGGTCACGACATCACCATCCTTCAGGCTATGGCCCTGATACTGGAATTCAAACGACTGGGCCTTGACCGATAATCCCCCTAAGGAAAGCAAAGCCATCATCAATAGTAGACATTTCTTCATACGCAACAATTATTTATTTTTCACTTTAACTCTCGCCTTTACGGCCTGCTGCACACCTTGGTCATTATAGACAAAAGCAACAACACTCAGGTTCTCTGAATTCCAGCCTGCTTCGAGAGCCTGTGTCATCACCTTTTTTTTCGTCTCACCCTCAACAATCGTGAAGTCTTCGCCCCACAAGCCGTTGACAGCTGCTCTCAATACATGATGATGCACATAGTTGGCATTAGCCTTACCATCGGGCATGAGTTGCATAGCCGTAATCTTGTTTTCCAGGATCCACGCCTGCAACTTTCCCGTTGTCGAGCCATCAGTACCAAACGTCTCAAGCCCTATTTTAATCTGTCCGGATTCCAATGTTGCACTCATATTCATTTCCAACGGTGCTGGCTTGGCCAGTTCTTCCTTGACAGCTTTCGACCAATCCGTATAGTTCACTGCCCCATGACGATTCACCAGACCTACCGGCTGGTACTCCAGATTCCAATGATTGTAATACTCATCGCCCATTGGTGTTGCGAGTCCAACGACACTGGCATTGCTTGAAAATCCCAAAGGACCACCATGAATTCCAACGGCAATAAAGACCGAATCGCCATACGTCTCCTGCAGCAGTTCTATCACCTCCGTACCTTTCGGACAGTTCACACACCGCTGGCCGGTGAAGTCCTCCAACAAGACACGGCGCTTCACTTCGGCTGGTTTGACATAGATAAGCCGCTCATCCTCTTCGATATAACTGCATGCCACAGCCATCAGCACCGATAAAAACAGAAGGGTATATGTCTTGATCTTCATAGGCATCAGAAACTATAGTTATACGAGAGTGTAAAGCCTTTCGTGGCAGGCACATAACGACAGACGCCACCAGAGCAGTTATAGCCGGCACGCGTCCTTCCATAGCCGGCCTGCAGATGATGAAGACCGAGGTGACAAGTGACCAGCCCCTGATAGTAGTGCGTCTTGGTAGACCCGTTGTTCCACATATCGCTTACTGTCAGCATCCAGCGGGGCGCTAACGATAGCTCTAGGAGTCCGAAAGACCAGTCACCTTCGTCATCGGCAGTAGCCAGATACTGCAATTCGGTGCGCAGTCTCACCTTCGGTGCGATCTGATACAGGCCATCGGCAACAAAGATGTTCGAGTGTATCATACCACCCTCCCCTTCGACAACCGTCTTATCGTATTGCCGGTTCATATACATCAGGTTCAGTTTGAAATCGCGACTTAGTCTTCGCGTCAACTGTACATCCAGGTTTTGATAGTAAGTTGCGCCTTCCCACCTCACATGCGAGAAGTTCGCCTTGATATTCATGCCATACCTGCCTCCCAATGCCGTCTTCCGCTTGAAGGCATAGCCAACTTCGGCCTGCCAGGCCCACTCTCCGCCCAGCTGGGTGGCATAGGGATAGAGGGCTGCCAGCGCATAGGTCTGGTCTTGGGTGAAGGCGGGCAGGTGATTGATGAAAGATGAAGTCCCCATCTGTAACCGTCTGCTACGGAACGACATGTTCTCGCTCCGTTTCACCTGCAGCAACAGACTAAGTCCTTTTTCAGAATAAGAACCTGAGAACATTGCCGCCGTCCCCCTGTCATAGCTGAATCCGTTGTCGAAAGAGGGATCCTGCGTCTTCTGCGCATATTCCACCAACAGGTTCCATGGGCCAGTGTTCATGGAGGCCCTGACATCCCAGGCATTCACAAACTCTGGCAGATTATACTTATACGTAGGAGAGGCAAAGATGTCTTCCGTTTTCTCGTACTTGTTCACCCATGAGCCGCCAAGCATCAGTCTAATATCTGTTCGCTGCATAGACGGAATCCATTCCTCAAGATTCAGCTCCGCCTCGGCACCACTAACAAGCGATTTATTCCACTTCCAATAACACCGTTGCTTTCCACTAAGCACCTTGAGAGTGACACCGTTGACAGGCCTTACGACCAACCGTCCGCCCAAAAGTGAATTATCAACTCCTGTGGAACGGTCTTCGTAGGTGCGAAGAATAAAGCCAGAACCAAATTGTTCATAAAATGTGCCCGCAGTCAGTTCGGCACAACCTATACGACCTTTCGCCCAGAAGTGAGGCACACCCCATCCTTTGAAGTCTTTTTCGAAGCCAGGGATAGGATGCTCCATGTATTCAACTCTAATGTCTGCATCCACATAGCGACTCTGCAGCATCATATCCACATAAACATTGGCTTGGACATTCTCTTCCTTCTGTGCTCCCGTCCGTTCATCATTCTGAGGCATTAGCATATCAGTCTGTACGCTACCACAAATCGTCACAGAATTCGGTTCTTGAGAGTATATGCAGACGTTACCTGATAACAATAATATGAAAAGGAGGTATCGCTTCATTGTTTCAGCAGTTCTCGTACTTTATCTATCAGTTCTTCTTCGACACCATCGGTATAACCCTGATGCTTGTATACGATGTTACCTTTGCCATCCACAATCATTACATAGGGTATTACCTGAATGCCAAAGGCACGCTTCAAATCGCCGTTTGGATCAAGCAACACATCATAATCCCAGCCGTGGTTATCAACCAGTGGTTTTACCTTATTTATATTTTGGGCCTGATCTATACTCACGGCAACCAGTTTCACACCCGTCTCCTTCTGCCAGTCTTCGTAGACCTCACTGATTGCATCTAGCTCTCGGTTACACGGTTTGCACCATGTGGCGAAGAAATCTATGAAGAAAGGCTTGCCCTTGTTGGAGATGGTATCCGTCCGAACACTCTTACCATTAATATCCTTAAGAGTCTTTTTGGGCAATTGTGCATTCAGTGGCAATGTGCCAACCATCAATATTATGATTATTAAAAACTTCATATAAATTGTACAAACATTATTAAATAACTATAATCGTAACACTACGGACTCTTTTTTTTACTTCACTATTATTTTTATGATTGTTCCATCACTCTTTTTAATGATGTTTAAACCTTTTTGAGGAATTGTCGTCTTTCGTCCGTCTATAGTATAACGAGCACTAATATGAGCATCTGTAATGTGAGTATTAGATATTGAAGTATCATCATACTCTCGAATTGACGTCAAAGCAGCATTCATAATTAGTCCAGTTACTTTATCTATCAGTAATACAATTACCTTAAGCTTTGTTTTATCTTGAATTAGTGTATTTCCAGCTATTTTTGCATTAAAAAAGTATTTCTGTTCTTCTCCAGCAACAATCGTGGGCCTGACAGAACCGTCAACTCCTTTATCTATACCCCAAGCGGCTACGGCTACATAATTGTATTTTTGACCCATAATCCGGTACGGAGAATTGTACCAAAAAGGATAACTGTAAGCATAACTTGAGTTACCACTTAAAGAATTGTATTGTATCCACCCTGGACCGCTACCCGTCATTTCGTCCTCAGTGATTACAAAGGCCAAACCATATTTACCATTTTCTTCTGAATACACGAATTTTGTTTTCGTATCAATAATGATTTCGGTTTTTTCTTCGTTTGCCCATGTCGCAAGAACTTGAAGACTGGCTCCAGTTACTCGTTTCATTTGCTCATCTATATAACGTCGAAGAGAAGATCCGTTTGGATATGGTCCTTTTGCTCTATTTACATACGAACTTGGATACCCCCCAAGAGTTGGGACAGAAGCGTAGTCTACAGTTTTCATCGGGTCATCACCATGTATAGAAATCAAAGCGACTTTGTCTCCATAAACCTCATGAACATGATCCATTCCATCTATTCCAATAGGACACCAACCACAACCAGTACTTGTAAACTCTTCAACTACAGGTACTACGACAGGCTTTTCAAGAATGACGATTAGTGCTCCCTTGGCCGTTTTTTGTGATGCTTCATTTTCTTTACCATTCACTTTGGCAATCTTCAAAACCATTTCGTTTTTTTTCGCTTCATTATCTATAGGGAACGGTATGGAGATTTCAACAGAATGATTAAATAACAGAGTATCTACATTTACTGTTTTCTCTATTATTTCAACCCCATTCTTTGTTAAAGTGTAGCTAACAGAAGTGATTGGCTCTTTTCCGTAATTTATAATGTTTAACGGAACGCTGACACTATTACTACTTCCTTTTTCGACAAATAGTGTTTCGAAATCAGATGGAGAAGCACTATTAGCACCTAAAGAACCCCCATCAAGCTGAATTTGTATAGCTAAGTTTCCACACTCTTCACTGTAGTTCTCCCAAAAACCATTGGTTCTAAGAAAGAAGGAATTTTTTAAAAAACCTTTTCCTGAACTCATAATAAAACTCGATGAACAATTTGTAGAGAATGTGAAACCCACGTAGATGCCTGCATTATTTACTCTATAGGGAGTCGTTAACGCAAATTCATTAAGTCCCTGCATTAATGACGATTTAGGAACAACCTGAATGTAATCTGCATATGAAATGTCAAAGTTACTTGGGAGATCATTTGTGTTGAATTTGTGAATCCAGATAGTAAGGTCGCCATCAATTTTATCAATATCATCACCTAACCAGATTCGTACTGCTTTTATGATATCGTTTCCTAGTATTGTATGATTCCTCGGAATATAAATCGCTGCATCAGTAGTGCATTTGCCACCATATCCAATTCTATGACCGTTAGGATCTGATTCATCATAATAGCCCCACCATAATTGTCCTTCTTGCGCAAAATGACATATTGAAACTGTCATGGCAATAGCAAATAATAGTATTTTTTTCATATTGCTTAGTTTGATGGTTAAATATATCATTAGTTGTTATAATCTATTGCTAAATATCAGGGCATCAATTTAACAGCATGATGCCCTGGAGTTGATGTACTTATCTCTGTATTGGAATTGCAATGAAGTGAATTTTGCTGTCTGCAAACTCATAGCTATCACTAGACAAACCAATATCAAAAGTCACATTCTTAGCATTTGTATTAAATGGAGTCTCTACTTTAATGGCAGCAGAAATCGTTGCGCCCGCCGCCATGTTGGTGATAGCACCAACCCACCAAGCCGAAGTAAAATCTGATCCATTGAAGGAAAACTTCATGGAATTGTCGTAATACGAATTCGAAAGGTCATCAAGTATGTTTGAATCACCTTTAAAAGTCAAGTTGGTAAGATTACCACCAGTATTATTAGTAATTGTATAGTTCACAACAAGATAACGATTCTCATCCAGCGTTGCATTCACAAAGTTAATGTCAAGTTTCAAATCAGGAGATTGTATTCCTCCATAAAGAATACGATTATCTTTGATAGGAATGGTTATAAAACGAACCACATTGTCAGAGAAAACGTACGAACTAGAAGTACAAGAAAGAGGGATTGATGCTGTTTTTGCCTTGTTGGTAGTATCGAAATTATTGATTCTTATTCGGCCATTGATCGTTTCGTGTGGTTTCAGTTGAAATGTGTATCTATTTTTGTAACCACCAGCACCAAAAGCAAGGTCACCATAACCCGATAAATTGGTATAGTAAGTATTTCCTAAATCATCAACAGCATTGTCTGCACAGTTAAAAGTGAGATTACCCATTTCAATAGCTGAGTTGTTGGTAATAGAAAAATCTATTTGAAGTACCGATCCGACTCTTTCACAATTTAACACTTTGTAGACAAGTGCAGTATCGTTTGTCTGAATTCCATTTTCCATCACTCGATTATCTGTGATAATAAAGCCATGAGCTGTAACATCATAACTCTCTGCAGGCAAACTAGACGAACTGAAAATGAGGTCAAAAGACAATTGTGTTGCTTTGTTTGAAGGATCAAAATTCAAGATTTTGATAAAATATACCGCATATCCTTTTGCTGGGATATTCAAGGATGTCCATTTGTTACCATAATTTGGAATTGTATTGATGTCTGTAGTGTTTGTTAAATATGCAGTTGTTGCACCACCAGCATCCACATAATAGACATTACCTATATTGTCTGTAATCTTTCCGTCTTTTAACTTCAACAAAGCATCGTTAATGGCATTGTCTGTGATATTTTCAAAGACAACTTCAACGACAAGATTGGCTCCAACTCTTTCACATCGAATATAATACTTATCTACATAGTCATCCAAGTTCGATACTTTTTCTTTTTCACCACCACCGTTATCTTTTTCTTCATCTTTGCTGCAAGAAGTTATAGTTATTCCGCAGACTATCATGGCAATAATTGATGCCCATAAGCTTATATGTTTCATAGTTCCATTTGTTTTTATTGTTAATTACTGAATAATTTGACTCAAAGTTTTCAAATATTTTGAAATGATTGTTTAGTAATAATCGGATTCTTGATAATCACTATACTCGATTTGACTTACCTTTGCGTTTGATTTGAATTGACTGGCTGCAGTTGGAATTTCACTTGTCACATCATTGGAATTAACATGATATGTATATTTCCCATCTGTAGCAAATACGGTTCCCATATAGTAATTGTCCCATTCCATTTTTTTCTTTGTAAACAACGTTCGAGCAGGATAGCCCACATAGAAACCCTCTGGTGTTTTAACGATAGCAGCAGATCCTTCTTGTAAGGTAATAGATTGGATCGATTTGTCTTCTGAGAGGTCAATGCGGAAGATATTCTTTCCTCCTTTAGTAAACTGATAGTAATCCACTGTCCATTCACCATCCTCATCCGACATTGTCTCCTTTTTACGTGTGTACTTATCATACAATCCACTATATGTAGCAGGGATGTTAGCAAACTTCTTACCTACTTGTATGGGACCAAGTTTGCCGTTTGTCAGCGTGAAAGTCTTCGAAGCCGTTGCCTGAGTTGTAGTTTTCTGTTGAGTCTGTGTGGGACGATTCTGTGCGTTCAGCGACAATGTACCCACCATCATGATTAGGATTAATAAATACTTCATAGCTTTAATTGTTTTAGTTGATTGTTAGAATATAATTTAGTTGTGAATATCTTTGTTCTTAAGGAATGTTTCCGACCCATTTCCCCGACAATAGTTCTGAGTTAAGGTATAAGTAGTTTGTTTCATTAGCCTCAATAACATCTTTGAAGATTTGTATAAGATGTTGGTCGGTAAACTTACTCAGATCAGGCAGCCAATAAGTATATGTGGCATCTTCCCATCCTTCCTCGGTAATCTGTTTTCCGTAATTTGTACCCATGTGGATGTACTTTCCATCTTCGTATTCTTCTAATTCCCATCTATCAGGATGTTCCTCATCAATTTCTATACTAGCAGAAACTGCATATTTGAATTCAAAAACATTGTCAATGAGTTTACCCAATCTAAGAACACCGTTACAATCACAGATGGCCAATTGTTTTATTCCGATAGGGCTATAGACACGCCACATAAACCCATCTCCCATATCAATCACGTGTCCGCACCATTGGTTATTCATCATAACAGCAGTTATCGGGTCGTTGACAGCCAGCTTAGCGTCTTTCTTACTTACCCATCCTTCTGGAATCTGGAACCATCCTTGATCCTCTGAGATAACAGGGCACATATCACATGCCATTAAAGTTCCAGGATATCTGTCATACTCTACCTTAGCTGCTTTATTACTTGGACTTTCTCTAATATAGACATCATCTTTTGTTATTCGTATATATTGATCGTACGATGCAAAAGTCAAAGCAGACAGAATTGCAGTACTTTGTTTACTTTCATCGTCTGTAGCGCTTCCATTAGCCGTATTTGAGGAGTTTCCTCCACATGCAACCAATAGAAATACAATAATTACTAAAATATATTCTTTTACTTTCATAGTCCTAATCATTTTAAATATTATTTTTTTTAGAATTGAGTGTCTTTGAATTGAACAATAATCTCTCCCGTCAAATTAAAATAATAGTGAGTATCGGAATAGTTATCGTCATTCCGACAAATACCATTGCTAAATGCACTACTTTTACCCATTTCACCAAATTTTAAGAGAAGCTTTCCGTTCCAATCATATAGAAAACAGTTGTTATCTTCGTCTGTATATTGAAACCATTCGTTATTATAAGCAGTTATTCTACCGCTTGTTTCATAAACTTCCGCCAATTTTGCTCGTCTTTTGAAAGAAGAATCTATAATATATAACGACCTATCATAGACCCACAATGCATAGCCACCATTATCTAATCCAGACACGAAGTCATGGATTCGTTGCGGCTTACCATTAGCTGGATCTTCCCATATAAATTTTCCTGTTTGATCTATGAAAAACCTTTTTCCTGATTTATCTGTCACCAAAGCATAGTTATTATAGAAAGCTCCTGGCTCTATAGAAAACATCGGGTCAATAACAAACTTACCTGTTTTATCAATATATCCCCATAAGTCTTCGTCATTTTTGGCTTTTGCTAATCCATTAAAAAAATTGCCCACACCTTTGTATTGTGCTGGTATGACGATGTTACATTTCTCATCACAATATCCATATCTTTTTATTTTACTATCATAAAACCTTCTCATTCCTTCTCGCATATAACCCAATACGGGTTTAGCATAACTCTCGTATACGGGTAGAGTTCTAGACAGGACATTACCATCTTTGTCAATATAAAAACAATCATATTTTTCGTCTTTTACAATGGCAACCCCATTTTGAAATGGAGTTACTCCCGTAATATCTTTGAACTCTTTGATAATATTGCCTTGGTTGTCGATAATTGCCATGTTAATCTTCAGCATATGCTGAGTCTCTGAGCAAATAATAAGGCGGTTATTATCAAATTCTGAATGAATACTTTTTTCTTCATCGCCTGGCCAATATCCTGCAGGCAAGTCAAATACTTTTTCGCCATTTTTATTAATAGCGAACCATCCTTTTTTACTTTTAATCATTGCTATGCCACAAGAAAAATTTCCCATATATAAAGCACCACCTTGCAGTGTTATAGTTTTTGTTTCAGAAGTAGCATGTATTTGATAGAGTGGTCCCTGTATCTTCTGCTCTTGAATAGCTTTTGATTGTCCCACTTTCTGTTGTGAATTAGTGTTTTCCTGTGTTGGTGCTTCTAGTATCTTAACTACTGCTTTACCAAGTTGCTTCAAAAAAGACTGAGCATAACTAGGTGATGGCATCAATACCATCGCAATGTATATAAATCCATATATGAATTTTTTTTTCATAGTTTTACTTTTTTATTGTTAAGTTAATAACACGTTCTTTTATTTCTTCTCCTTGCAGAGTTTACGATAGATTACTGCTTGACAGCCGATTATTCCTACCTGATAGACAGCAAAGAATAGAATAGCAAGTATGACAATTGTGATACCAATGAGTAATCCTACAGCGGTGGCTGCATTTGAGTCGGTACCCACAATGGAACCTACAAGTACGCCAATGAGTGTAACAATGCCATAGATGATTCCCCATATCACGGCAAAACCTACATTATATAACAAGAAAGCAAGGAAGATGGTCATCTTGTGCCCGTAGGTTTTCTCCGTACTCTCTAACAATGCATCGCTTGGTGTGATATGCTTATCGAATAAGATGTAAAACGCCATCGACCATCCAATACCAATAATAATGGCAGGAATAACACCAAAGATATATGCTGGAATCAAAGTGAGATACAGTAGACCGAGAAGGGTAAAGAAGTCGCCCATATACTTCCGGTATTTCTCAGCAAAGATATAAGTGGGCTTTGCCAGTTTGTCGTTATCAGCTAAAGCAATTGGCATCGTGCAAATAGCTATTGTAGTACCCACGTTTAAATATGGAATCCATATGGTGAGTAACCATAGTACAACTGAACAAAAAATTGTTAAGAATCTAGAGATGCCTAACTTAACACCTTGAACGATGATACCCATCACAGTCAGTCCTTCGTCATCCTCGGGTTGAGGGGGTGAAGGAAGAGGACGTACAGCAGGAACAACAGTCTCCTGACGAGGAGCATCTGCATCAGGTTTTGGCGGTTCCTGAACAGGTTCCTGTTTCTGTTCTGGCTCAGTCTCTTCGTTAAACCAATGTCCGCAGTAGCGACATTTCTTAGCAATGGCCTTGACCATATTCCCACATTGGGGGCACTTTTTCATTTCTTCCATAATATGATTAGTTTTAGTTATTAGTATTCGGCACATTGTCCACTCTCTCAAAATGCCAACCTGTACTATTACTGTTTGCTGGAGCAACATCTTCTGGCTCTTGTTGCTTCGTTGGCTTAGGTGTCGATGATTGTGGGTTTGTTTCCTGCTTTGGTGCTACAGGCTTGTGAAGTTCCTGCGTTGATGATGTTGATGATGTCACAGATGTTTGCGTTTGAGATACTTTCTTCTGAGGAATCATCTGGGTAATACCTGTCAGCGTATTTAGCAAACAAGTTGCTTTGCTACCATTAGTGGCTTCTATGTCCATCTGTATAGTGTTTCCATCATCCAAAAGTTCGGCAGACAAGACTTCCACTTCATAACCCTGATACTTAAGTGGAATCGGCATTACATATCCTTCGTCATAAACGGTCTGACAATAAAGCTGATTATCGCTTAGATAATAGATGCATTGACGCTCATCATCTGGGAATACATCGTAGTAAGTACCTTCTGGCAACTCTGCAGCTATACTGTCAAGCTTCTCCGGTATGGTCAGCACTCGTTGTGGTGTAGTTTCTGCTGGAGTTGCATCTGTCGTTGACGTCTGATCACCACCACGGGTAAGCAAGAATACAACGAGTACACCGATAATAACAACCAATAAAGCAATTATTATATATAATAAGGTATTATTTCGATGAGACGAGGGTTGTTTTTCAATAACATTTTCTACAACAGGAGCAGGTTCTTCCTTAACTGTCGGAATTGGTTCTGGCGCAGGAATTGGATCAGGTTCTGGTTCTTGTTCAATAACAGGTTCAGGAGTTGACTCCGCAATAGGTTCTGGTTCAACTACAGGCTCAGGTTCGACTACAAGCTCAGGTTTAACTATAGGCTCAAGTTCTGGGATCACCGCAAGCGAGATATCTTCACCACATATCGGACAGACCAATAAGGTGGCATCAATCATTTCACCACATATAGGACACTCTTTCTGTGGAGGAGCTGGTTCAAATCCAGTTTCTTCATTACAATAAGGACACACTTGTGCATGCTCATCAATTAATTCTGCACAAATAGGACATTCTTTCTTCATAGGCACGTATTAGTTAAATGGATTCAATTCTTCTCACAACAGCGACACACAAAGTAAGTTTCTGGAAATAAAAAAGGCATGGGAGTATCTACTTTCGCCCATCCCTGTGTTCAGGCCTTCGCATTGCCCCTCTCCAAGGATAAGCAACGCATCCAGCCCACGCCTGTGAAACTATACATTACAGACTTACTACACTAAAGAATAAATGTAACAAGTAGTAGGTACAATTATCACCCACGTAGACGTTTCGTTGCATTACCTCTGTGGAGAGTATCAAAGTTGCGAAGTTTGAACACACAGAATAGTAACGTTCGTAAACGCCTTTTCGAGACCGTCCTTACAAATGGTTTACTCGGTCTCATTCCAATATGTTAATCGACTCGCCTTGTCCTAATGAACTGGCTTTGTCGGTTGCAAATATACAACGTTTATTTGAAACTACAAAACATTTTGTAAAGAAAATGCAAAAAAATGTAAAATGAGAATCAAGTATTAGGTTTAACACCATGATTTAAGCTTGATTAGTAATAAGCCGTGTTACTCATAGTAAAAGGCCGTGTTGCTCGGATCAGACGTGTGGTTTGCTCCGAGTAAGCGATGCGTGAGTTCCGAGCAAGAGAAACAAGAAAGAAATGCGTATGGAGGACTTGGATTCAGGGATTGCACTTATATATATGGTGCAATCCCTAATCACTGAAATCCGCTTACAGACAAACGTCTATGAAGTGTTTTTATAACTTTGCAATGCAAATGAAGAGATGATGAAGGCAGGGCTAAGGGGTTAGATTTGCGAACCCTAAGGTTAGCAATTGCAAAGCCTAGGGTTAACAAGTGCAAACCCTAAGGTTTACAAAAGCACCTCTCGGACGTGACACGGATTTTCTTTGCAGGAGTATTAAGCCTACATACAAAGTGTATCAAGCCTGCATACACTTCGTATTCAGCCTGAATACTATTAGGTCACACAGATGGCACAGATTGCACAGAAATAAAAAAGCCTGCGGACAAAAATAATAAATGCTCTACGGAGAAAAAAACAATAAACACAGATTTTGTAGATGTTGGGACTTATGTCCTTGATGTAGCGTCTGCATCTTTTTTCTTGTGAGTGAACTCCCAGACAAAACTTGCATCCACTTCATCCATCTAGGGATGTCAACATCTTCAAAATTAAAAAACTGTCACTTCGTTCAAAAACACCATGCGGCACGTTAGCATTAATATTGGATCAAGGAACGTAGCTTCTGTAATCAAGGAAAAAAGCTTCTGCGTTCTAGGAAAAAAAGAAAAAAGTTCCTTGAAAATTTTGGATTTGCCTACATGCCTACATAAAATCGCCGTATCTAATTACGTTACTGAGAGTTGCAAAGTTTTCAGCCTACATAAAGCCTACATAAAGCCTACATAAAGTATACATACCAAAGGCATACTTAGCCATTAGAAAGAATGTATGTTTAATGTAGGAAGAATGTAGGCTTTATGTAGGCTTTGTGTAGGCTCAGCCCAAGTCAAATTCATCATCACAGATACCTGCACTAAGGTTTTTTGCACTTATGTATGTAGGCATGTAGGCAAAAATGAATTTTTACAAAAAAATTTCTTATTATCATACTCCTCCACCGCAAGCGGTCCCCCTCCCCTGTCTCAGGGGAGGAGTTATAATGTGAGTGGTCGGTTAACTCAATGCTTCCTCAACTGCTTTCACCATTTCTTGGCCACGGAGTCCACGTTTTACGATGGTTCCGTCGGGTGCGAAGAGTATAATCTCAGGAATGCCTTTGATGTTGTAGGCATCTGAGCCTGCTTGCTGTGCATTCATGATCTGCGGGTACTTGATGCCGAGCTCTTCCATTGCCTGCTTGGTGTCTTCAGGCTGATCCCATGTAGCTACTCCTAACACTTCAAAGTTGTCGCCTGCATACTTGTCGTAGAGTTCGATGAGAGTCGGTATCTCAGCACGGCATGGTCCGCACCAGCTTGCCCAGAAGTCAACAAGCACATACTTGCCTTTGCCTACATAGTCGGAGAGGCGCTGTACCTGTCCTTCGTACTCGGCCTCGAAGTCTACGAACGTCTGTCCTTCTGCTGTCTTGGCTAACTGCTCGAACTTCTCCTTCGGAATGACCTTCAGGATGGCATCCTTGACGACATCGCCACAGGCATCGAGATGCTGCTGAAGCTTTGTATAGCCGATGAAATCGCTCACCATATAGAGACAGAATGCACCTGCAAGGTCGTTGGGATGTGCAACCATAAAGCTATCGATGACTGCCGTAAGCTGTTCTTCGGATTCCACTTTGTTTGCTTTCTCAAGTAAAGACTTGATGGCATCGTTGAGCGGAGTGCCTGCTGGAAGTCCTTCCTTGGAAATGGTGATTTCGCCTGGCTCGCTGACAAACCAGAACTGTACATTCTGATCGGTCGCACCTGTTACGAATACTGGGTCAGCTTCGTTCTGGCCTTCAATCACGTACTTACCGTCTGCTACTGCTACGGAGTCCAACTTAGGGTCTGCATCGAAGAAGTTGTAGGTGTAATACACATACTTGGCACCTTCGGTGGCTTCACCTGTCACTTTGAATGACTTGTTTTCTGTACATGATGCAAGCATGAGCATCAATGACATTGCGAATAGAATTGTTTTCTTCATTGGTTTGGTATTTAAATGAGTTGTATATTGTTTAAAAGTTCAAGAGTTCAAGGGTTCAAGAGTTCAAGGATTAAGAGTTTATTTTTCCACAATGGGGGCAAGTGCCTTTCTGGCGGATGCTCCGTCCGCAGTTGCCACAGATGTAGCGACACCTTATATATTTATAATAGATCCATAGGAGGACGATGATGTAGATGGCAAGCAGGACGTAGCCCACGTAGAAGGTGGTGGTCCACGAGATGACAAGATAGGACAACATGGATACACCCATCATCTCGAGCACGTACATGAGGCCGCGGAAAAAGTCGAGATGGTGATAGACATCGACCAACATGGCGATGAAGACAATGATGACGGTCCACATGAGTGTGACCAACACGGCCATCACGACTGGCAGAATGAGAGGATTGAGTGTAGGATGGAAGTAGTATTCCTGCCAGAACTCAGGCGTAAACTTCTGTATGCTGGAATACAGACATGCCAGCGAAGCGACGAGGATGAGCAGGAGCGTGGGATAGAAGCTGTCCATCTCGTCGTAGCGGAAAATCTGCAGTTTGTGCAGTCCCCTGCGCTTGAGGAAGAAGCCAATAACTCCCAACACGATGAGGATGCTCATCCAGATGGAGCGGCTCACGGTGAGGGTGTCTATGACCTGCGAGATAGGGTCGTCGGGCACCACTCCCTTGAGGAGTTCGTCTTCGGTAATCCAACCCATCGTGAACTGATCGCGTGCCACCTTGATCCAGATGGTATCGAGCTCACGGATATCGGCAACAGCTATGCGGTCGTCCTTGCGCACACGACTCGTATCGGTCAGCTCATCCTCGCGAGGAACGAGCACCAGCGAATCGGCCTTCACCACAAAGTTGTAGTTGTTGGTGTAGTGATGGAGCAAACGGAACTCAAGGCTGTCGGCTTGCTGAGGGGTTAACAGCAGAAGAGAATCTGAAGAGGCATCAGCCTCAACAGCCCCACTCTCCGCACCCCCGATGGGGAGAACGGCAGTTACGAGCAGCAATATGTAGATGAGCTTATTCATCTTTTATCACTTTCATCATACAGGCCTTACAATCGAATTCAAGACGGAAACGGGTTCCGTTCGCCAGTTGGAGGAAGAGCCCCTCTCTAACTTCCCCCGAATTGGAGGAGAATTTAGGGCACCAACCAAGGGAGTAGCGGATGCAATGCTTGCAGAACATGACGGGCACTCCGCTCGGATGACTTTTCTCGTACGCCCACTCCCCTACCGTCACTCCTTGTTCTTCGTAGAACTGCTTGGCGGAGTGGTTGAGGACGTTCAATAAGAAAGAAGACCCACCCCCAACCCCTCCCTGTAAGTGAGGGGAGTAGTTACCACAAGATGTTGATACCCTTTGGTAATAACTCTCCCCATTCAGGGGGAGCGGGGAGGGGGTCTTGTGGGTCTGCTTTTTTGTCAGTTCTCTCCTCCATTCGCTCAGACGTGATGAAGGGATGAACCAATTGTTGGAATAGTTGATGTTGAGGGTACGGAGACGATAGATGGTGCCTCCCATCTTGGAGAACTGGAGGCGGATGTTTTCGTGTTGCGGGGTACGAGCCAGTTGTTTCTCGAACTCCACATCGAGTGTCCGCATCAGCCCATAATCGTCGGTCATGACGAAATGGAATCCATCGGGAGTCTGCTCCATCGTGATGTCAACAGGGATATAGCGTTCAGCACTCTCATGCTGGAGTGCATCCTCGAACCGTTTGTCGTAATTGCGATAGAGACGGGTCTTCGGCATGAGGTTATGCGGCATCTCTAACGGATAGAGCCGTCCGTTCTCCACTTTGTTTAGACGGAAGCCAAACAACTTACCCTTCGGGTCGACGAAACAGAGTCCGTCTCCGTTGGCAAAGGGTTTCAAGCCTGCTACGGTGAAACAGTTCTGATGTATCTCTTTCACCGTTCCGACCTCCTCGCCCATCGCCTTGGGGGTGTCGAACGAGAAAATGCGGTCGTTGCGTCCAAAGAGGAAATAGCTGGTGAAGCCACGATTGAAACTCTTGCTGACATCGGGACGGAACCTCAGTTCCACTACCCCATTCGAAGCACGCTCGTATCGGTCGGGTTGCGACCTCACAATCTGATTGAGTGCCTCGCTATAGGCAGCCGTCACGTTCTTCACGTAGGACATATCTTTGAGACGGCCTTCTATCTTGAACGAACAGGCACCAGCCTCAACCAGTTTCTGAAGGGAATTGATCTGACACATGTCCTTCAGCGACAGCAGATGTTTCTTCTGCATCAATACCTGTTCAACAGGTTTTCCTCCTTTCTGATAGGAACGGATCAGGTCGAACTCCATGCGGCACACCTGTGCACAAGCCCCACGATTGGCACTCCGTCCGAACAGGCACTCGCTGGCGTAACATTGTCCGCTGAGAGAGACACACAAGGCACCATGAACGAACACCTCGAGGGCCACATCGGGACAAGCTTCATGAATGGCTCGAATCTCATCCAAAGACAGCTCACGCGCCAAGACCACCTGACGGAACCCGTAACGCTGGAGGGTCTGTACCTTCTCAATCGTGCGATTGTCCATCTGTGTGCTTGCATGCAACGGAATGGGCGGCAGGTTGAGTTTCAGCAAACCCACATCCTGCACCAACAGGGCATCCACATGTATCTCGTAGAGTTTCCAGATCAGTTGCTCCGCCTCACTGAGTTCGTCGTCCGTCAGAATGGTGTTGAGGGTGACATAGACCTTAGCAGCAAACTGATGGGCATAATCGACCAATCGTCGGATATCGTCCAAACTGTTTCCCGCTGCCACTCGTGCCCCAAACTTAGGAGCTCCAATATAAACGGCATCAGCACCGTGGCGGATGGCCTCGATACCAATGTCGGCATTGCGTGCAGGGGATAACAGTTCGAGTTTAGTCATGAATCTCTTCGATGTTGTATGGAGTTTCCTGATATACGTAGTAGTTCAACCAGTTGGTGAACAAGAGGTTAGCCGTCGAACGCCACGTAACCAACGGAGGGTTGTCGGGATTATCGTCCTTGTAGTAGTTCTTCGGCATCTGGATAGGTAAGCCCTTCGAGAGATCGCGCCGGTACTCTCCATCGAGTGTGAGCGGAGCATACTCGGAGTGACCCGTGATGAAGAAATCGCGTCCGTTTCGAGCCATCACGATATGTACACCGGCCTCTCCCTCACCCATCGATATGATTCTCAGTCCCGCTGTCGCCTCTATCTCCTCCTTAGGTAAGGTGATATGCCGGCTATGAGGAACGAAGAACTCATCGTCGAATCCGCGGAAGATAGGCAGGGTGCTGTCGAGGGGATGATGGCGGAACACGCCAAACACTTTCTCTGGGGTCGGCTGCTTCTGGATTCCATAGAAATGGTAAAGTCCTGCGAATGCAGCCCAGCAAATATACAAAGTAGACGTGACGTTGCTATGCGCCCAATCCATCACCTCTTGCAGGTCTTTCCAATACGACACCTCCTCGTACTCCATCTGCTCGAGCGGAGCACCAGTAATGATGAATCCATCGTATTTGTTGTGTTTCATGTCGTCGAAGTCATGATAGAATGCCTGCATGTGTTCCACAGGAGCATTCTTCGATGTGTGACTCTTGATTTTCATGAACTCTATCTCGATCTGCAACGGTGTGTTCGAAAGGATGCGCACGAAGTCCGTCTCGGTCGTTATTTTTATCGGCATCAAGTTCAGAATTGCAATCTTCAACGGACGAATATCCTGGTTATGGGCACGCGTGGTGTCCATAACAAAGATATTCTCGCGTTTCAGCAATTCAATTGCCGGAAGTCTGTCAGGAAGATTTAATGGCATTCTACCAAATATTTACACGCTTTTCTTTAGGGATAAACATAGGATCTTTCTCTGTGATATTGAATGCTTCGTACCAAGCATCAATCTGAGGCAGTGCTCCATTCACACGCCATTCGCCCAATGAGTGTGGGTCCATCGTCGTGAGCTGACGAATATTCTCCTCTGTGATATTCTGTGCCCACACACCTGCATAGGCAAGGAAGAATCTTTGTTCTGGAGTGAAACCATTCACAACAGGAAGCGGATGGTCCTTCGTGGCGTTCTTGAATGCAGTGTATGCAATCTTCAGACCTCCGTGGTCTGCGATATTCTCACCCTGAGTCAACTCACCGTTTGCCTTCAGGCCTGGCAATACTTCTATCTGATTGAAGAAGTCCACCATCACCTTCGTATGTTCCTGGAACTTCTCTGCATCACCTGCTGCCCACCAGTTGTTGAAGTTACCGTCTTTGTCGAACTGGCTACCCTTGTCGTCGAATCCGTGTGTCATCTCGTGTCCGATGACCATACCAATTGCTCCGTAGTTGAAGGCATCATCGGCACTCATATCGAAGAACGGATACTGAAGGATACCTGCTGGGAAGCATATCTCGTTGGTGGTTGGGTTGTAATATGCATTCACCGTCTGAGGAGTCATGTGCCACTCATCACGGTCAACAGGTTTCTTATACTTACGATCAATGTAATCTCTTGCAGCCCACTCTGCAACCGCCTTCAGCTGGTCATACAGACTGTTCTTTGGATCAATTGTCAGCTTACTGTAGTCTCTCCACTTGTCAGGATAACCAATCTTCACGTGGAACGAACTGAGTTTCTCCTTCGCACGCATCTTGGTGGTATCGCTCATCCATTCCTGCTGGTCGATACGCTCCTTCAGCGCCTCCTGCAGATTCTTCACGAGTTCCTGCATACGGGCTTTGTTCTCTGCTGGGAAGTACTTCTTCACATACATCTCACCTACAGCTTCACCCAACACACCATTCACTCTATTTACTGCACGTTTCCAACGAGGTTGCATCTCTTTAGTACCAGACATGATACGACCACTGAAGTCGAACGACTCAGCATAGATTTCATCACCAAGCAAATTGTCATTACTATCAAGCAGACGCCACTGCATCCAGTCCTTCAGATCTTGCTCGGGAGTCTCGTTCAGGATAGCGATAGCTGCCTTCACTGCTTCTGGCTGACCAACTGACAAAGAGTCGAGATCGGTCATGAGCTGAGATTCAAAGAACTCATCCCAGTCGTATTCAGGATAATCTGCTTTAAGTGCAGAGAACGCCATCTTGTGGTAGTTGCTGGCTGGGTCACGGAGTTCTACGCGGCTTCTTGAATGCTGAGCCATTCGTGTCTCGATTGCCATCACAGCATTCATCTTGCGGGTTGCAACGTCCTCGGAATCACCTATCAGCTTAAACATCTTCACGATATGCTTGCGATAAGCCTCACGAATCTTCACCATCGCAGAGTCATCCTGCAGATAGTAGTCCTTGTTGCCCAGCGTAAGTCCGCCCTGACCAATCTCCACCAGGTTGTTCTCGCTGTTCATCATATCGGCTCCGATACCGCAACTGATGATATGACGTCCACCATACAGCTGCTGTGTATTCATATAACTGAGGATTTCCTCGCGTGAACCGAGATTGGCGATGGCCTGCATGTCAGGCACAATTGGCTGATAGCCGTCCTTATTCTGACGGGTTGAGTCCATCCACATACTGTAGAGATCACCTATCTTCTGGGCCACACTACCCTGCTCGTTCTTCTGACTAGCAAGTTCCTCTATGAGACTTTTTATCTGCTCTCTGTTCTGCTCTGCCACAACATCGAAACTACCGAATCGAGGATACTCAGGCTTGAGCGGATTGTTCTTTCTCCACCCACCGCAAGCATACTCATAGAAGTCTGTACCTGGAGCCACAGAATCATTCATATTCTCCAGCTTAATACCCATGCCCAGCTGCTGCTGGCATCCGCATAATGTAATAGAAGTTACCATTACTGCTAAAATCTGTTTTGCTTTCATTTATTTTTTTTTTAGAAGTTATCGTTTCACTCGGAGTTATCGGCCTACGGCCTCGAAGTTATCGCTTCGCTCGACGTTACCAAAGGTTGTTTTCATCAGCACAGTGTATTTCTTAACTCTTAATTCTTAACTCTTAACTTTTATCGCCTCTTACTTCTTACCTCTTACCTAAAGAAGTTTTTCCCATTCATTCATCGCTTCGTCGAGTTGCTGCTGCAACTGGGCATATCGCTCCACCAGCTGCATATCGTTCTTTTCTGTAAGCGACGCTTCGACCTCAGCGATTTCGTTCTCGAGCCGCTCCACCTTCTCCTCACAGGCTTTCAGGGCCTTCTCTGCTTTTGCTTTCGCTTTCGCCTCCGCCTTCTGCTGTTCGTAGTTCTGCTTCGAGTCAGCTACAGGAGCTTCTGCCTTCACCGCTTTCTGCCGCTCAACATTTTCTGCTTTCTTCTCCTGACGAAGACTGATGCTACTCTTCTCGATAGGTTCAAACACCTTCTGGTCCTTGAACATATACACCTTGTCAACCAACCCGTCGAGGAAGGCACGGTCGTGACTTACGATGATAGCCGTTCCGTCGAACTCCCGGATGGCATTCTTCAGCACATCTTTCGACTGCATATCGAGGTGGTTCGTTGGCTCGTCGAGTATCAACAGGTTCACTGGCTGCAGCAGCAACTGAATCATCGCCAGTCGGCTGCGTTCTCCTCCCGACAACACCTTGACAAACTTATCGCTTTCTTCGCCACCAAACATGAAGGCACCAAGCAAATCACGTACTTTCGTACGCATGTCACCGGTAGCCACACGGTCTATCGTATCGAACACCGTGATATTACCATCGAGCAACTGAGCCTGGTTCTGAGCGAAATAGCCAATCTGTACGTTATGCCCTATCTTCAGGTGACCATCGAACGGTATCTCGCCCATGATACACTTCACCAACGTGGATTTTCCTTCACCGTTGTTGCCCATGAAGGCGACTTTTTCGCCTCGCTTGATGGTAAGGTTCACATGCTGGAATATCTGATGACTGCCGTATGCTTTCGCTACCTCGTCACAGATGACAGGGTAGTCACCACTACGCTGGCAAGGTGGGAATTTCAATCGCAACAGCTTGGTGTCCACCTCATCTATCTCTATCGGGACAATCTTCTCCAGCTGCTTCAGACGGCTCTGCACCTGATTCGACTTGGTCGGTTTATAGCGGAACCGCTCTACAAAGTCCTTGATGTCAGCAATCTCTTTCTGCTGGTTCTCGTAAGCACGTATCTGCTGCTCACGACGTTCGTCACGCAGCTTCACGTATTCATCGTACTTCACCTTGTAGTCGTTGATACGACCGCAGGTAATCTCGATGGTTCGATTGGTGATATTGTTGATGAAAGCCCTGTCGTGACTCACCAGCATCACAGCCTTTGCGCTGTTCTGGATGAACTGCTCCAACCACTGAATACTACCGATATCGAGGTGGTTCGTTGGCTCGTCGAGCAGCAAGAGGTCAGGCTTCTGCAACAGTATCTTCGCCAACTCGATTCGCATACGCCATCCTCCTGAGAACTCACTTGTAGGACGGGCGAAGTCTTCACGACGGAATCCCAGACCAATCAGCGTCTTGTCCATCTCTGCTTTCATAGTCCACTCCTCCACGTTCATTCCACGAAAGGCAAGAGCGGTCTCTTCCTCCAACGTGCGGGTATCGCTCACCTCCATCACCTGTGGCAGATAACCCACAGTCAACTCACGCGGACGCGCTACCACCCCACTTGTAGGTTGTTGCAATCCTGCAATAATCTTCAGTAGTGTTGATTTGCCAGCTCCGTTCTTACCCACCAACGCAATGCGGTCGCGTGAATTAATCACGAAACCTATCTCCTGAAACAGAGGCTTTGCACTGAATTCAACGCTCAGATTCTCAATCGATACCATTTTCTTTTATGCTTACACTTCTCTCTTTGATGTCCAAAAGACATCATGAGTTTGCAAAGTTACACTATATTTATGGAATGGCCAAATAAATAAAGAAAAACTTTAATTTTTCTTTACGCTTGTTCTTTATTGGTGAGCTTAACAATCAGAATGCTCAACTCATAAAGCACCCACATCGGGATGGATACCAACATCAGCGTGAAGGCATCCGAAGTAGGAGTGATGATAGCCGCTACGATCAGTATGCCGATGATGACATGCTTTCGGTAGCTGGTCATATATGTGTGTTTCAGCAGTCCCATCTTAGCCAACAGCCAACTCATCACAGGCATCTCGAAGATAACACCCAGCACAAGTGTGAGGGCAACAAGGGTCGAGATATACGAATCGAGCGTGATGGTGTTCTCCACAAAGTCTGCCACCTGATAGGTTCCAAGAAAACGGAACGTGAAGGGGAAGATGACGAAATAGCTGAACAGCACACCTATCATAAACATCACATAGCTGCCACACACCAAGTGAACTGCATACTTGCGTTCGTTCTCATACAGGGCTGGCGACACAAACCTAAACAGCTGGTAAATCACGTATGGAGATGCGGCAATAAGTCCCGCACAGAAGGCCACCTTCATGTGAATGATAAACTGCTGTGCCAGTTCTGTATTGATAAGTGCCACATGGAAATCGGATGCAGCAGTCAAGTTTGTTGTATCGCTACCTACCAACGAGGCAAACCACAACTCCACCTGACTGAACAGCTGATAGGTGATGAAGCTACCGTCTTGGGGAGCTAACACAACAGCAAAAAGCGGTTCCTTGAAGCAAAATGCCAAGACACCGAACACCAACGTCACGACTGCTATCCTGATGATAACGCTTCGTAACGCATCTAAGTGATCCCAAAATGTAACAGGTTCGTTACTCACTTCGCCTTATCTTCTTCTACTTCACTCTTTGATTCGTCAGTCGGATCTACCTCCTTCATACCGTCCTTGAACGAACGAACTCCTTTACCAAGTCCCTTCATCAACTCCGGAATCTTTTTTCCGCCAAAGAACAACAGCACAACAAGTGCGATAATCAGGATTTCCTGCAATCCGAATGTTCCGAACAATAATGGTTGAATAATCATAATATCATTTACTATTTAACTATTTACAATTTACGATTTTTGGTTATTGAATTATTCTCTATTAAGTTATTCAGCTAAAGTCTCGTTAACCGCTAACCCTTCCTCCCTCCTTTTAAGGAGGGCTGGGGTGGATCTTCTATTTAGAGGGGGGCCTCTTGCTTCAGCTTCTCCACATACTCATCTATCTTATGCATCTCGTTTGGAATCTCTATCTTCTGCGGACAGTGTTCCAGACATCTGCAACACTCAATACAGTGGTTCGCCTGACGCAACTTAGGCACACTACGGTCGTACCCTACGAGGAATGCCCTACGCAGTTTCGCATATTCGGGATCTTGAGTCGAAGAAGGCATCAGTCCCTCGTTGATACATTTATTATAATGTGCGAAGATACCTGGGATGTCCAACCCGTACGGACAAGGCATGCAATACTGACAACCTGTACAAGGAATGGTTGGATATTTCAGTATTTCGTTCGCCACATCATTCTCCAAATAGGTACGTTCTTCCTCCGTGAGCGGTTGCAGCGGACAATACGAATGTAGGTTGTCCACCAAGTGTTCCATAAAGGTCATACCGCTCAGGGCAGTCAACACATTCGGATATGAACCACAATATCTGAAAGCCCACGAAGCAGCCGTCTTGTCAGGTTCTTTTGCTTTCAGCATTCTCAGCACATTTCCGTTCACTTTCGACAGACGTCCACCCAGCAGCGGTTCCATAATCACCACAGGGATATCACGTTTGGTCAATTCGTCGTACAGGTAGTTTGCATCCACGTTGAACGAGTTCATCTCGTTGGCGTGGAACCAGTCGAGATAGTTCATCTGAATCTGAACGAAGTCCCAGTGAACGTCATCATGCAAGCGCATCATCTCGTCGAATACCGACTGCTGTCCGTGGAAAGAGAATCCAAGGTTGCGTACCCTACCCTCCTCACGTTCCTTCATCAGGTAATCCAGAATGCCGGTATCCACGAATCGCGTCTGATACTCCTCCATACTGCCACCTACTGCGTGGAGCAGCATGTAGTCGATATAATCGGTCTGGAGTTCTTTCAACGAGTTCTTATACATCGCAATCGAAGCCTCCTTCGTTTGTGTGTCGGGTGAAAAGTTCGACATCTTCGTAGCGATGTAGTACGACTCACGCGGATGACGACTTAGAGCGATACCTGTAGCCCGCTCCGACATACCCTGACAATACACAGGAGAGGTATCGAAGTAGTTCACACCATACTCCAGTGCGGTGTCCACCAGTTCGTTGATACGCTCCTGATCCATCTCCTCCTTACCATCCTTTCCCTTCTTCGTAGGCCAGCGCATACATCCGTAACCCAGTATCGACACCTTGTCGCCACTATTATGATTCTCTCTCAGGGTCATCTTACCCTTGGGAACATCCGACAGCGAACTGCCCGTCTCACCCCGTGAGCCGCCTTTACAACCTACCACAGCAGCGGTTCCGATAGCAGCACCGCCCAATCCTAATTTCTTTATGAATTCTCGTCTATCCATCCCTTATTCAATGCATAAGTCATAATGCATAATGTATAATTATTTACAACAGTCCTCCTCCCTTTGGGGGAGATAGAAGGGGCTTTAATTTTCAGAGTGCACCTCATGTCCCTCCACATAAATTGCAGCGAACGGACGAGCGGGGCACAGATGCTCGCACGTTCCGCATCCTATACATTTCTCCTCGTCCACCACAGGCGCATATACGCTCTTACCTTCATACTCTACTGTTGTCAGCATCACCGCTCCTGTCGGACATTTCGTAGCACAAAGTCCGCAACCGTCATCTGTCGTCACAGCAATGCAGTTCTTCCTCACCAGTACTGCATGTCCTATCCTGATGGCCGTCTTCTCCTCTTTCGTAATCGGATGGATGGCACCTGTCGGACACACATCGCCACAAGCCGTACACTCTGGACGGCAGTAGCCACGCTCGAACGACATCTCAGGCTGCATCAGGTGCATCAAGTCGGTCGATGGACGCAGCACATCGTTCGGACATTTCGACACACACAGCTGACAGCCCGTACAATGATCCTCCAGGTTCTTGATGCTCAGCGCACCAGGAGGCACAATCTTCGTACTGCGTTGCGGCACCTGCTTGTCCTCAATCTCTGCCAATCCGCCATCAACTTTCTTCGCCTGAGCCTCTAAGGCTATCGTACCCAGCGCAATAGCAGAAGTCGTCAGGAACTCCCTACGGCCCTCAGCTGTCTCATTAGGCTTATTAGGCTTATTGGCCCCATTAACCCTATTGGCCCTATATGGCCCATAGCTAATAGCCCCTTTCTTGCACTTCCCTATACAATCAAAGCAATCCACACAGCGGCTGTAATCCACCTTCATCGACTTGAAGTCAATACACGATGCCTTGCAGTTCTTCGCACACAAGCCACACTTGATACATTTATCTTCATCGATACGGATCTTCAGCAATGAGAAACGTGAAAGGAAACCCAGCACCGTACCAACAGGACAAATCGTGTTGCAATACGTGCGGCCTCCTCGCCATGCAAGTACGAACAGCACGACGACCGTCACCACAGCGATAATCAGTACAGGCAACGATTTCATCCATACATCTACACTATAGAACGCATAGCTGTCAGCCCTTTCTGCCATCATTGCCAGCAGGTTGTTGCCCCACATCCATAGCGGTTGTAACAAACTCTGGGCAATCCTACCGAAGGCACTGTATGGTGCAATCAGCGTAGCAATGCCACCCAATCCAAGAATCATCAGCAACACGAACACCACCAGCATCGCATACCTCAGCCAGCTCTTCGCCTTCGAGTACGTGTATCTGTTTTTCTTCGCCTTCTTACCAAACCACGCAAACACATCCTGCAATATGCCCAACGGACAAATCACAGAGCAGTAGATGCGGCCCAACACCAACGTAATGGCCACCAGTCCCACAATCACCCCAACATTCAACGCCAACACAGCAGGCAGGAACTGCAATTTCGCCATCCAGCCCAACCACGCATGTGCCGTTCCAGTAAAATCCAAGAATAGCCAAGTGATTCCCAACAGAAACACCCAAGCCAATATAATCCTTACTTTTCTCATGCTATTATGTTTATTTTGGCTAAAGCAAAATAAAAGTTTAAAGCTTAAAGTGCATAGTTTAAAGTCAGTATAACGAAGTGTCTAATAAGAAAAGTCTTCCATCTACTATCAACTCACAACTGACTTTCAACTATCAACTATCAACTATCAACTTTATCAAGCTCACGCTAATTATGGCTACAAAGATAAGTTTTTTTTTTGAAAGTTGTATCACACTACCCCACTTTTTTCTGCATTTTTCCAAAAACAAGCGGGGTTGATGCGATAGATGAACGTTTCTAATCTAACTTGATTAGCTATAAAAGATAATACGATTCTTTATCGTTCTTTTTTCTTTGATGATTACATTGATGAAACAACTGCTGGGAATTGCAGGATCCTGTCCGCATTCGACTCGTTGAAAAGTAGGTGGATGAAGTCACGCTTCTTATGGTTCAAGTCTATCTCCTTCAGTCGTTCGATAATAGTTGTCTTCAGTTCTTCTAAGGACGCGATGCCTGTTCTTGCAAGCAAGAAATCCATGTTGGGCTTTGTCTTTGAAAGCAGGAAGATCGCATCGTAGAAGTCACGCCCTTTTTGGCGAGCCAGGATGGCGGCGAACTTCATGGCGCACAACACATCCACGGATGGCACCTGAATACCAAAGAAGAATCCCATTCTGTTGATATTCGCCACAACGGGTTGATACTGAACGCCTTGGTCTTGCGCCTCGATCTTCAACAGCAACCGCTCGTCACGATGACCTGTCAATCCTAAATCGAACAGCATCTGGGGGAAATACAGGTTACGGCGATAAGCTATCAGATGCAGATTGGGCTTATCGCGTGTTTCCACTTCCACGTTATTCTGACGCAGATACTGCACTACGCTGTCTGTCATTGCCATAAACTCTTCTTCGCTCAGGTCTTTACAGTCAAAATCCAAGTCTTCAGAAAATCGGTCGATACCTTGTATGAGCCTGAGATTCGTTCCTCCGATGAAAGCCACCTTATTAATATAGGGTGTAGTTGCCAGATGGTCGAGTATCAACAATTGCAGGTACTCCTTCAACATATAGCGGTCGAAGCGACTCTCCCTTGCAATAACGGGAGGAAAGAAACTGCGTAT